>JAPLIE010000102.1 GCA_026389265.1 Cyanobacteriota bacterium
CAGCGGTCGGTCTCGCCCTTGCCATCGCCCTGCCAGGCCAGGCGCGTGTAGTGGTTGTAAACGGCCACCGCCAGCACCTTCTTGGCGTCCTCCTGGCCCACCACCTGGGCATCGAGAAAGCCGCGGATCTCCTGGGGCTTGGGCACCTGGGCCAGGGTGGGGGCCGGTTTGCTCTGTTTCTTGCTGGCCCCTTTGCGGTTCGTTTCCGGGGCGGGCCGGCCGGCCGGATGGCCATGGCCTTCGACCAGCTCTTCATCGAGGATCTCGTTGCAGAGGTCGATGCACTCGTCGCAGATATACACCCCTGGGCCGGCGATCAGCTTGCGCACCTGGTCCTGCGACTTGCCGCAGAAGGAGCACTTCAGGTGGGCATCGAACTTCGGCATCAGGCGACGGGAGCGGTGACGGGCGGTGGCTGACCGGGATGGCTAGGAGGGGAGGAGGGTCAGCCTTGGAGGGCGTGGGCTTCGGGAGGGGGAGCCACCCCTGCCTTCAGGATCACCTGGAAGCGAGGGTTCGTCAGCGGTTCCTTAAGAAAGTCACCCAGGCGGGTCACCAGCGGGCTCCGAATGCAGAGCCCCGAGATCGCTGGTCCGATCAGGAGGCCGAGTCGTCGACCACGCGATCGATCAGGCCGTATTCAACCGCCTCAGCGGGGGAAAGGAAGTAGTCGCGGTCGGTGTCCTCGGCGATCTTTTCCAGCGGCTGGCCGGTGTGTTCGGCCATCAACCCGTTGAGGGTGTCCTTGAGAAAGAGGATTTCGCGGGCCTGGATCTCGATGTCAACGGCCTGGCCCTGGGCGCCTCCGAGGGGCTGGTGGATCATGATTCGGGCATTGGGCAGGGCCAGGCGCTTGCCCTTGGTGCCGCCCGACAGGAGGAACGCGCCCATGCTGGCGGCCAGCCCGTAGCAGATGGTCACCACGTCGGGGGCCACCTGCTGCATCGTGTCGTAGATGGCCAGGCCCGCTGTCACCGAACCGCCGGGGGAGTTGATGTAGATCTGGATGTCCTTCTCGGGATCCTCGGCTTCGAGGAAGAGGAGCTGGGCCACCAGGGAATCGGCCACCTGGTCGTCGATGCCGGTGCCCATAAAGATGATCCGCTCCCGCAGCAGGCGGGAATAGATATCGAAAGCGCGGTCGCCCCGGCCGGATTGCTCCACCACGGTGGGCAGCACACCGGGGCTGGCCACGGGCGCTGGGGTGAGGCCATTCCAGGGCAGCAATCCGGACCAGCGGCTGTGGACCGGGTGGTGGCGGAGGCCGCCGATTCCCCCGGTCAACACAATCCCGATGGGATCCAGCGGGCTCGCGGTGGGGGTTCGGTCGTCGGTGCGGGGATGGATCACGCGGCGGAGACTCGCAAGGCAGAATCTCCGATCAATCTATGGGCTCCGCCGCTCGGGCGGTTCCCGCCTTCCGTTGCTCGCAGCTGGTCTCAGCCGCTGGTTTCAGCAGCCGGTTCAGTCGTCGGCTTTCTTGTCGGCTTTGGCGGGTTTCGCGCCGACCTCCTTCTTGGAGGCACTCTCGTTGCTTGCCTCGGCCGCCTTCGCCGGGCTGTCGCCGGAGGTCTCAGCCTCCGCATCCTCAGACGCGGCCGGCGCCTTTTCCGTGACCGTGCTGTTGGCCTCCAGCCACTCCAGCAGAGCCTCGCGCAGCAGGTCGTCGGCCACGGCGGTCCGCAGGCGGGCCGGATCGATACGGTTGCCGTCGCTCAAGCCACGGCTCACTTCCCGCAGCTTGGCTTCCAGATCCTTTTCGGCCAACTCGATCTTCTCGGCGGTCGCCAGGGCCCGCAGGGCCAGGTTGCGGCGCAGGCGCTGCTCCGCTTCCGGCCGGGAGGTGTCCACCAGGCTGCGCACCAGATCCGGGGTGAAGAGCTTCTTCACATCCATGCCCTGCTGGGCGATCTGGCCGGCGGTTTGCTCGATCAGGGCGCGCACCTCTTCCTGCACCAGGGTTTCGGGCAGTTCCACCTCCAGCTGCTCAACCAGGGCCTCCAGCAGAGCCTCATGGCGGTTGCCGCGGTGGCGCCGCTCGGCGTCCTCCTTCAGACGGGCTTCCAGATCGGCTCGCAGGTCGGCCAAGGTGGGTTGGTCGCTGGCCTGTTGGGCGAAGGCGTCGTCGAGGGCGGGCAGTTCGCGGCTTTTGATGTCCAGCAGGGTGATCTCAAAGGAGGCTCCGCGCCCGGCGGCGTCCTCCTGGGGGTAGGACTCGGGGAAGGTGCAGCTCACCGTGCGGGTCTCGCCCGTGGCCAGGCCCAGGATTCCCTCCACGAAGCCGGGGATCATGCGGCCCTCTTCCAACTCCACCTCCATGCCATCGCTGCTGCCGCCCTCGATCGCGGCACCGGTGTCGGTGAAGCTGCCGCTGAAGGCGATGCGGGCCACGTCCCCGTTGGCAGCGGGGCGCCCTTCCACCGGAACCAGGGTGGCGAGCTGGCGGCGGGACTGCTCCAGCAGCTCATCCACCCGGGCTGGGTCGTAGGTCACCGCTTCGGCCTCGGCCTTCAGCCCCTTGGTGGCCTTCAGGGTCGGGGTGGGTTCCACATCGAGCTCCAGGGTGAAGCTGAGGTCGCTGCCGGGCTCAAACCGTTCCAGCACCCCCTCGAAACCCCCTTCCAGCACCGGGCGGCTCAAGGCAGCGATCTTCTCCTGCTCCATGGCTTCGCGGAACACGCTGTCCACCAGTTCCTCCAGGGCGGTGGCCCGCACCCGCAGGGTGCCGATCTGCTGCAGAAGGACCGAGCGGGGCACCTTCCCCTTGCGGAAGCCGGGCAGCTTCACGCTGCGGCTCAGCTGTTCCAGGGCCTGGTCGTAGCTGCTGCGGCAGCGGCCGCCCGGCACCGCCACCTCCACCGCCAGGCGGCTGTTCGGGCGCGGCTGGGTGCTCACCTTCAGACCTGCGCCGGTCGGGCTGGCGGCCGAGGCGGCGGGAGCGGAGCTGGCGGCAGGACTCATGGACGGGGCCGGTCGGCGGAGCAATCACCAATCCTAGAAAGTGGCAGTTTCGGCACCGGGGCGCGTATTGTGGGTTCGACGCACAGGCGTGTCGATATCCCCATCCGCTGCCGATCTATTTCAGGGCGGAGATTTTCTCAAAGGATGTGGTTTCAGCCCCATCCCTGCTCGCTGCAAGCCATCCGAGGTCCCCAGGGTTCGGCCAGGGCATCGGCTCCGAGATCCCTCCAGGCTCCCGCCGAGTCTGGATTCCTCCACAAGCACCACTCCATCCCTCTCTCAGCGCTCGCCCATCCCGACCCACCGTTCGTTGCAGCCGACCCCGATCTCGGCAACTCGCAGAGCTTCCGCCCCCTCATCGCATTCAGCACCGGAACGGCCGCTGAGCCAGCCAGCCCAACCCCTCATCATCGCCGGCCCCACCTCCGGAGCCCCAAACTTCACCGCTTCCTTCTTGGTCCAGGTCCGTTGACAGCCCCATCTTCCGCACTCCAGAGCCCCGGAACCCTGCTTCCCCGACGTCCCCTGCGGGTTGCCGTGCTCGGCGCCACCGGGGCTGTGGGCCAGGAACTCCTTGCCCTGCTGGAGGAGCGCTGTTTTCCCGTGGCTGAGCTGCTGCCGCTGGCGTCTCCCCGTTCGGCCGGTCAGCAGGTGTCCTGGCAGGGCGAGAGTCTCACGGTGCAACCGGTGCAGGCCGGCTGTTTCACCGGGGTGGATCTGGTGCTCGCCTCGGCCGGGGGATCGGTGTCGCGGGCCTGGGCCCCCGAAGCGGTTGCCGCCGGGGCCGTGGTGATCGACAACTCCAGTGCTTTCCGGCTGGATCCCGACGTCCCCCTGGTGGTGCCTGAGGTGAACCCTGAAGCGGCCTTCCGCCACCGCGGTGTGATCGCCAACCCCAACTGCACCACGATCCTGCTCACCGTGGCCCTGGCTCCCCTGGCGGCCCGGCGGCCGATTCGGCGGGTGGTGATCAGCACCTACCAATCGGCCAGCGGCGCCGGCGCCCGGGCGATGGAGGAGCTGCGTCAGCTGAGCCGCACCGTGCTGGATGGCGGGGAGCCGGAGAGCAGCGTGCTGCCCCATTCCCTGGCCTTCAATCTCTTTCTTCACAATTCGCCGCTGGAGCCGAGTGGTTACTGCGAGGAGGAGTTGAAGATGCTCAATGAGACCCGCAAGATCATGGAACTGCCGGATCTGCGCCTCACGGCCACTTGCGTGCGGGTGCCGGTGCTGCGGGCCCATTCCGAAGCGGTGAACATCGAATTCAGCGAACCTTTCCCGGTGGAGGAGGCCCGGGCCCTGCTGGCGGTGGCCCCCGGCGTGGAACTGATCGAGGACTTCGGCGCCAACCGCTTCCCGATGCCTACCGATGTGACCGGCCGCGATCCGGTGGCGGTGGGCCGCATTCGGCAGGATCTCAGTGAACCCAAGGCCCTGGAGCTCTGGCTCTGCGGCGATCAGATCCGCAAGGGGGCTGCTCTCAACGCGATTCAGATCGCCGAACTGCTCTGCAAGGAGGTCGAGGGTTGACCGCCATCTCCCCTGCCGCGATCAGCACGGCGCCCAGTGCCGAGGCGCCTTTCGGCCGCATCGTCACTGCGATGGTCACCCCCTTCGCTCCGGACGGCTCGGTGAATCTCGATCTGGCCGCCCGCCTGGCCGACCATCTGGTGCGGGAGGGCTCCGATGGCCTCGTGCTCTGTGGCACCACCGGCGAATCCCCCACCCTCAGCTGGGCCGAGCAGCACGCCCTCTTCGCCGCCGTGAAGGAGGCGGTGGGCGACCGGGCCGCTCTGCTGGCCGGTAGCGGCAGCAACTGCACCGCCGAAGCCGTGGAGGCCACGGCCGAGGCGGCCGCCCTCGGCGCCGATGGCGCCCTGGTGGTGGTGCCTTATTACAACCGCCCCCCCCAGGAAGGCCTGGAGGCCCATTTCCGGGCCGTCGCCGCGGCAGCCCCCGGCCTGCCGCTGATGCTTTACAACATCCCCGGTCGTACCGGCTGCAGCCTGGCGCCGGAGACCACGGCCCGCCTGCTGGATCTGACCAATGTGGTGGCCTACAAGGCCGCCAGCGGCACCACCGAGGAGGTGAGCCGCCTGCGCCTGCTCTGCGGTGGTGAGCGGCTGGCGATCTACAGCGGCGATGACGCCCTCACCCTGCCGATGCTGGCCGTGGGCGCCGTGGGCGTGGTGAGTGTGGCCAGCCATGTGGCCGGACCGCAGATCCGCGAGCTGATCCAGGCCTTCCTGGCCGGCGATCACACCCTGGCTCTGGCCCGGCACGAAGCCCTGTTGCCCCTCCTCCAGGCCCTCTTCTGCACCTCCAATCCCATCCCCGTGAAGGCCGCCCTGGAGCTCGGCGGCTGGCCGGTGGGTGCTCCCCGTCTTCCCCTCGTCGCCGCTGACAGCACCGTGCGTGAACGCCTCTCCTCAATCCTGGCTGCCCTGCGTCCCACATGACGCCACGGCTCCCAATGGCCCGGCGGTCCTCGCCAGTCCCTCACCATCGGTCCCCCTCAGGCCAGCCCGAACGGGTCCGATCCCAATCCAGCACCAGTCCAGATCAAGTTTTTCACTCTCCGGTTCCTAAATGAGCAATTTGAACGGATCCCAGCCCGGTAACAACGGCCAAGCCAAAGGCCAGCCCGCCCTTCGGGTGATCCCCCTCGGCGGCCTGCATGAAATCGGCAAGAACACCTGCGTCTTCGAAGAAACGGATCCGCGGCATGATCGTGACCCACGGGCACGAAGATCACATTGGTGGCATTCCCCACCACCTCAAGAATTTTAATATCCCGATCATCTACGGGCCTCGCCTTGCCCTCTCGATTCTCACCGGCAAGATGGAGGAAGCGGGGGTGATGGACCGCACCATCCTGCAGACCGTCTCTCCCCGCGAGGTGGTGAAGGTGGGTCAGCATTTTTCGGTGGAGTTCATCCGTAACACCCACTCGATGGCCGACAGCTACACGCTGGCGATCACCACTCCTGCTGGCGTGATTGTTTTCACCGGTGACTTCAAGTTCGACCACACTCCTGTGGACGGCGAGCACTTCGACATCGCTCGTCTTGCCCATTACGGCGAGCAGGGTGTGCTGTGTCTGTTCTCCGACTCCACGAACGCTGAACTGCCGGGCTTCTGTCCGCCGGAGCGTTCGGTATTCCCCCACCTGGATCGCCATATCTCCCAGGCTGAGGGTCGGGTGATCATCACCACCTTCGCTAGTTCGATCCATCGGGTCTCGATGATTCTCGAGTTGGCACTGAAGAACGGCCGCAAGGTGGGTCTGCTGGGCCGCTCCATGCTCAATGTGATCGCCAAGGCTCGCGAATTGGGCTACATGCGTGCCCCGGATGAATTGTTTGTGCCGATCAAGCAGATCCGCGATCTGCCCGATCGCGAAACCCTGCTGCTGATGACCGGTAGCCAAGGTGAGCCGCTGGCGGCCCTGAGCCGCATCTCCCGCGGCGAACATCCCCAGGTGCAGGTCAAGAACAGCGACACGATCATCTTCTCCGCCAGCCCGATTCCGGGCAACACCATCTCCGTGGTGAACACCATTGACCGGCTGATGATGCTCGGCGCCAAGGTGGTCTACGGCAAGGGGGAAGGCATTCACGTGTCTGGTCACAGCTTCCAGGAGGATCACAAGTTGATGCTGGCCCTGGCGCGGCCCAAGTTCTTTGTGCCCGTGCATGGCGAGCACCGCATGCTCGTGGCCCATGCCAAGACCGCCCAGTCGATGGGGATACCGGCCGACCACACTCTGATCATCGACAACGGCGATGTGGTGGAGCTCACCCCCGATTCGATTCGCAAGGGTGATCCGGTGAAGGCCGGCATTGAGCTGCTCGATGCTTCGCGCAACGGCATCGTTGACGCCCGCGTGCTCAAGGAGCGCCAGCAGCTGGCCGAGGACGGTGTGATCACCCTGCTGGCCGTGATCACCACCGATGGGGTGATGGCGGCGCCGCCCCGGGTGAATATCCGCGGCGTGGTGACCACCGCAGATGCCCGCAAGCTCTCGATCTGGGCCGAGCGCGAGATCACCTGGGTGCTCGAGAACCGCTGGAGCCAGCTCTCCCGCAACACCGGCGGCAAAGCCCCCGATGTCGACTGGGTGGGTGTGCAGCGGGAGGTGGAGCTGGGCCTGCAGCGCCGCCTGCGCCGCGAGCTCCAGGTGGAGCCCCTGATCATCTGCCTGGTGCAGCCCGCCCCAGCCGGAACGCCGGCCTATAAGGGCCGCGCCGATGTCGAGCCGGACAACCGCCCCGCTCCCCGGGGCCGTCGAGAGGTTGGCCGTGATGGCGGTCGGGAGCCAGGCCGTGAGCTGTCTCGGGAGCTGGTGAGGGATCCCGCCCGGGTGGCCGCGGCGGCACCAGCCCCCGCAGCCGCCGCCCCTGAGCCGAAGGACACCGCCCGTAGCGCCGACGAAGCCGAGCTCTCTGGCCGGACCCGCCGCCGTCGTTCCGCCGCCGTGGCCGGCTAGACCGGCCTCAAGGCGTCACCACCACCCGGAGCAGGCCAGCGATCAGCTCCGGGTCCTCCATCAGATCGTCCGCCTCCTCAAGGGAATCGGCTGGTGCAGGGGTCACGCCCATCTGGGTCGCTGTTCCATCCCCTCGGTGGGCTGTATGGCGTTCGCGGATGCGCGTGAGTTCAATCTCCAGCTCCTCGGCCAGTCTCGGATCAGCCTGCGCCACCTCCACCAGTTCCGGTTCCTCTACCACCTCCACCTCAAGGCTGGGCACCAACTCCCCGATGGTCGTGCCAGGCGCGGCGAGCATGCCTCCTACCTCGGTCTGGATAGCTTTCTCCAGGCGGATCGGTGCATCCAGCCAGGGGGTGGCGGCCTCGGTGATCGCTTCCGCTGCGGTGCCGGCCCGGGGAATCCATTGCCCCTGGCTATCGAGGATCTGATCCCCCAGCGGTTCCGCCGTGGGTTCGATCGCTGCTCGGGGGAAAAGTTCCTGAGCCACCCTGGGCGAAGCGGCCGCAGCAGCGGAGGCGCCAGTTGCAGTTGCTGGGGCCGTGGTGAACATCCCAGCGGCGGCCTCGGAGGCCGCTGGCTTGACCGTCGGCTGGCAGTAGGGCAGGGCCTCCTCGGCGATCCGCCGTAGGTCCGGATCCTCCGAACCGGCGAGTAGCGCCTGGTAGTGGGGCAGGGCGGCGGCAGGGTCGCGGAGTCCGTAGAGGTGGGCGTGGCCCAGCAGCAGGTGCGCCCGGCTGGCCAGATCAGCGGTCACGGGATCGGGATCATTGCTCAGATCGGCGATCAGCTGGCCTCCCTGTTCCAGCACATCCGGCCAGCGATCTTCGGTGTAGGCCCGTTCGAGTTCCGCGTAGCGCTCGCCGGGGTCATTCGCCAGGGGGGATGGGGCCATGGCCGGGATCGCGGATAGCGGAGAGCTGGAGAACCAGTGTGCTCCGATCCCAGCGCAATTGCCATCCGTCGGCCAGATTCCAAGCACCAGTACCCCCTTGCTCGGCGAGCCGGCTGGCGAGATCCTCCAGCGCCCGCGCCGGCTGGGCGGGAACACCATGCAGCGTCAGCCACCGCTCCAGCAGCAGCCGCCGGTTGCCGCGGCTGAGCCTGCCCAGACCATCACGCCCGAGAACCCGGCTGCTGTCCCCTGGCGCCGCAATCAGGCCCTGCAAGGCGAGCGCCACAAGCTCATCCTGAGCGGCGAGCTCCTCCTCCAGGCGCCCGGTCAGGGCGCCGATCCGGCGGACGGCGCCGGGATGGAGAGCCTCCAGCACGGGCATCACCTCGGCCCGGACCCGATTGCGCCCGAACCGGGTGTCGAGGTTGCTGCTGTCCTCCCAGATCGGCACCTCCAGCTCGCGGCAGATCCGCCCGGTGTCCTCCCGGCTGAAGGGCAGCAGGGGCCGCACCAGCCTGATGGGCTCCCTTCGGTCGCCATCCCCGGGGCTTTCCCGTTCCCGGCCTAGCTCTGGCCCTGTTTCTGCGGTTAAGGAGCGCACGGGCTTCAGGCTGGCCAGGCCGCGCCGGTGGCTGCCCCGGGCCAGGTTGAGCAACAGGGTCTCGGCTCGGTCGCTGGCGGTGTGGCCCGTCACCACGTGGGAGATGGCAAGGGCGGCCGCCTGGCGCCGCAGGAAGTCGTAGCGCCAGCGGCGGGCGGCCGCCTCCCCGCCGGGCGGCTCCGCGGCCTGCTCAAGCAGCAAGGGCAGCTTCTGGGTGTGGGCCCAGGCCTGCAGCTCCCCGGCCTGCTGGGCCGCCTCGGCGCGCCAGCCGTGATCGCCATGCCACAGCACCAGCCGCCAGTGGTGCAGCCGACGCAGGTCAGCCAGCAGCACGGTGAGGGCCATCGAATCCTGCCCGCCCGATACGGCCAGCAACAGCGACGACCCAGCGGGCAGCAGCTCCGGATGGCGCAGCAGGTGACGGTGCAGGCGCTGATGGTGGGGGCTCCAGCGGGTTGGAGAGGTCTCGGATGGGAGAATCACGCCAGCACTGCCGATCCGGTCCGATGATGCGTTCCACCAGCCTGCCCCCGATCCTCCGGGTTGCCCTCACCAGCCGCCGGCTGCTCAAGGTGATCGCGGGTCTCACCAACTTGGATTCGGTTGCGGTGCTGAAGATCGCCCGGTCCGCCGCCGCCGGTGGCGCTGACCTGGTGGATATCGCCTGCGAGCCCGCCTTGGTCCGCGCCGTGGCGGAGGCCTGTCCCCTGCTGCCGATCTGTGTGTCGGCGGTGGATCCTGAGCTCTTCCCCGCCGCCGTGGCCGCCGGCGCCGCCATGGTGGAGATCGGCAACTTCGATGCCTTCTACCCCCAGGGCCGCGTCTTCGGGGCCGAGGAGGTGCTGGAGCTCACCCGCCGCACCCGGACCCTGCTGCCGGAGGTGGTGCTTTCGGTGACCGTCCCCCACGTGCTGTCCCTCGACCAGCAGGAGCAGCTGGCCGTTGACCTGGTGGCCGCCGGTGCCGACCTGATCCAGACCGAAGGGGGCACCAGCGCCCGACCCTTCAGCGCCGGCAGCCTCGGCCTGATCGAGAAGGCTGCCCCCACCCTGGCTGCCGCCCATGCCATCAGCCGGGCCCTGGCGGCGGCTTGCCCCAACCCCGCTCCGGTGCTCTGCGCCTCCGGGCTGTCCGCCGTGACCGTGCCGATGGCCCTGGCTTCGGGTGCCGCCGGTGTGGGGGTGGGTTCCGCCGTGAACCGCCTCAGCGATGAGTTGGCCATGGTGGCCGTGGTGCGTGGGCTGCGGGAGGCCATCAATGCCGTGGCTCCGGCCACCGCCGTGCCTCAGCAGCGCTCGCTTTGATCTAACCAGTTGATCTGGCCAGGGTCCTGGCTCCATCCAGCCCTGTCTGAGTGTTGCGGCAGGCCTGGTGGGGCTGGTTTACTGCGGGTTGTGCCCTGGGTCTAAGCCGCTACGGTGGAAATCGTTTCCGATTGCGAAAGCTTCCATGGGCCATAGCCTCGTGTGGTTGCTGCAGTGGCCCGTACGGGCAGCCATCTTGCTGCTGATCACCCGCCTGCCGATCGGGGTGGAGATGGTGAATTTTCCGATTGCCTTGGTGTCGGCCCTGGTGATCAGCTTGGCCGGAACTTTGTTGGTTTGGCCCCTCCGCCTCATCCTGTCCCCGATCAGGATGGTCACCACCATCGGCGGACTGCTGCCCGTGGGTTTCTTGTTTGAGTGGCTGATCTCGATCCTGTTGTTTGGCTTCACGGCCTGGCTGATCCAGGGCTTCCGCCTGCGTAACGGCCTGTTCAGTGCCGCCCTCGGAGCCCTCGCCTACAGCGTGCTCTGCTTCATCGCCCTGCGCTCCCTCGGCCTGGAGGTGCCCCTGCTGCGCGGGTCATGACCCTGCTCAACTCCGGATCCTCGCTGAGTTGATCCCGGCTACCAGGGCCACCTAGCCGATCTCTGCGTCTTAGCCCCTAGCCCTTGGGCCTTGGGACTATGAAGCCAGGGCTCCAGGGAGGATTTCCGGTGGCCCCAAAACCACGGCGGACGGTCGATTCAAGGACAATGGAGTGATGGTTCCGTTCCAGCTCCACGCCCCCTACGAGCCGAAGGGGGACCAACCCACGGCGATTGCCGCCCTCACCGCCGGGGTTGATGCCGGTGAGCGTTATCAGACCCTGCTGGGCGCCACCGGCACCGGCAAGACCTTTTCGATCGCCAATGTGATCGCCCAAACCGGGCGGCCCACCTTGGTCTTGGCCCATAACAAGACTCTCGCGGCCCAGCTCTGCAATGAGCTGCGGGAGTTCTTCCCAAACAATGCGGTGGAATACTTCATTTCCTATTACGACTACTACCAGCCCGAGGCTTACGTGCCGGTCTCGGACACCTACATCGCCAAGACGGCGTCGATCAATGAAGAGATCGACATGCTGCGCCACTCCGCCACCCGCTCGTTGTTTGAGCGCAAGGATGTGATCGTGGTCGCCTCGATCAGCTGCATCTACGGCCTTGGTATTCCCTCCGAATACCTCAAGGCCGCCGTGAAATTTCAGGTGGGCGAAACGCTCGACTTGCGCGGTTCGCTGCGGGAGCTGGTGAATAACCAGTATTCCCGTAATGACATCGAGATCTCCCGCGGTCGCTTCCGGGTGCGGGGCGATGTGCTCGAGATCGGGCCCGCCTATGAAGATCGGCTGGTGAGGATCGAATTGTTTGGCGATGAGGTGGAGGCGATCCGCTATGTGGATCCCACCAGCGGTGAGATTCTGCAGAGTTTGGACACGATCAATATCTATCCCGCCAAGCACTTCGTGACCCCGAAGGAGCGGCTCGAGGGGGCGATCAAGGAGATCCGAGCCGAGCTCCGCGAAAGGCTTGATCTGCTCAATCTCCAAGGTCGGCTGCTGGAGGCCCAGCGGTTGGAGCAACGCACCACCTACGACCTGGAGATGCTGGAGCAGGTGGGCTACTGCAACGGGGTTGAAAACTACGCCCGCCATCTGGCCGGTCGCCCCGCCGGCACGCCGCCGGAATGCCTGATCGATTATTTCCCCGACGACTGGTTGCTGGTGGTGGACGAGAGCCATGTCACCTGCTCCCAGCTGCAGGCCATGTACAACGGCGACCAGAGCCGCAAGCAGGTGCTGATCGAGCACGGCTTCCGCCTGCCCAGCGCCGCCGACAACCGGCCCCTCAAGGGTGATGAATTCTGGGAGAAGGCAAAGCAAACGATCTTCGTGAGCGCTACCCCCGGCAACTGGGAGATGGCCCAGAGTGTCGGCAAGGTGGCCGAGCAGGTGATTCGCCCCACCGGCGTGCTGGATCCAATCGTGGAGGTGCGCCCCACCGATGGCCAGGTGGATGACCTGCTGGGCGAAATCCGCCTGCGGGCCGACAAGCAGGAGCGGGTGCTGATCACCACCCTCACCAAGCGGATGGCGGAGGACCTCACCGATTACCTGGCCGAAAACGGCGTGCGGGTGCGCTATCTGCACTCAGAGATCCACTCGATCGAGCGGATCGAGATCATCCAGGACCTCCGCAATGGCGCCTACGACGTGCTGGTGGGGGTCAACCTGCTGCGGGAGGGTCTGGATCTACCGGAGGTGTCTCTGGTGGCGATCCTCGATGCCGATAAAGAGGGTTTCCTGCGGGCTGAGCGCTCCCTGATCCAGACGATCGGCCGCGCCGCTCGCCACATCGAGGGCAAGGCCCTGCTCTATGCCGATAACCTCACCGTTTCGATGGCCAAGGCCATCTCCGAAACCGAGCGCCGCCGCGCCATTCAGCACGCCTACAACGTGAAGCACGGCATCACCCCCACCCCCGCCGGCAAGCGGGCCGGCAACGCGATCCTGTCCTTCCTTGAGGTGTCGCGCCGGCTCAACGATGATCAGCTGGAGGAGGCCGTCGATCAGGCCGAACACAACGCGGTGCCCCTCGATGCCCTGCCGGAGCTGATTCAGCAGCTGGAGGAGAAGATGAAGGCGGCGGCGAAGAAGATGGAGTTCGAGGAGGCCGCCAACCTGCGCGACCGGATCAAGGGGCTGCGCCAGAAGCTGGTGGGGAAGCGGTAAGACTCACTGTCTGCCCTTGGCACTCAGGACTGTTCGGGCGCCTCGCTGCCCTCGGCGCGGTTGAGCACCTCGCCCCCCAGAGAGAAGGCTCTATGCACCGCCTGGAGCGCCCGGATTCCGTCGGCTTCAGCCACCACGCAGCTGGTGCGGATCTCGCTGGTGGCGATCAGTTCGATGTTGATGCCAGCCTCCGCCAGGCTGCGAAACATGCGGGCCGCCGTTCCCGCCGTGCAGGCCATGCCTGCCCCCACGGCGCTCACCCGGGCGATGGCGGGTCCTTCCTCAAAGCCGGCGCCGCTCCAGCCGGCCAGCACCGGCCCCAGGGCCCGTTCGGCGCCGGGGCGGTCGTCACGCTTGAGGGTGAAGCTCATGTCACGGCTGAGTTCAGGAGCCACCCCATGGGTGCGCTCCGACTGCACGATCGCGTCGAGGCTGATGCCGGCATCCGCCAGGGCCCGGCAGATCGCCGCTGCGGCGCCCGGCCGGTCCGGCACGCCCCGCACCACCACCTGAACCTGGTCGCGGTCAAGGGCCACGCCCCGCACGGCAGGACTGTCCGGGTTGCAGGGCCCGGCGCCGTGCCGCACCTGGTGGTCGGCCAGTTCGAAGGCCGTGGCGGCGGCCCGCAGGGCCTTGCCCCCCTGGCTCCCCTCCACCAGGCAGCTCACCTTCACCTCGCTGGTGGCGATCAGCCGCAGGTTGATGCCCAGCCGGGCCAGGGTGTCGAACAGCCGGGCCGCCACGCCTGGGCGGCCCATGATCCCGGCACCTGAGATGCTCAGCTTCGCCATACCCGCCTGGGCGCTGAGCTGGGCCCCATCCGCCCCGAATTCCTGCAGCAGCCGGCGGCAGATCGTGGTGGCCAGCTCCAGCTCGCTTTCGGCCAGGGTGAAGGCGATGTCGTTGCTGTTCCCCTGGTGGGTGGCCTGCACGATCAGATCCACATTCAGCCCCGCTTCCCCCAGGGCCTCGAACAGGCGGGCCGCCACTCCCGGCCGATCCGGTACGTGGGCTAGGGCCAACACGGCTTGCCCTTCTTCGAGTTCGACCCCGTCCACCGGGCGACCAAGCTCCAGCCCCTCGCTGCCGATCGGCCTAGGGGCGCCGCTGGTGAGCCGAGTGCCCGGCGCCTCGCTCCAGCTGGAGCGCACCACCAGGGGCACGCCGTAGTTGCGGGCGATCTCCACGGCCCGGGGGTGGAGCACGGCGGCTCCGAGGCTGGCCAGTTCCAGCATCTCGTCGCAGCTCACCGAAAGCATCAGCTGGGCGTCGGCCACCTTGCGGGGATCGGTGGTGAGCACCCCTGGCACATCGGTGTAGATCTCGCAGACGTCAGCGCCGAGGGCCGCTGCCAGAGCCACCGCCGAGGTGTCAGAGCCACCCCGGCCCAGGGTGGTGATCTCCGGGGTACCCGCGGCGCCGCTGCTGGTGCCCTGGAACCCCGCCACCACCACCACCTGGCCCTCCTCCAGGAGGCGCAGCAGCCGATCGGTGCGCACCTCCAGGATGCGGGCGCGGCCATGGGCCGATTCCGTCACGATTCCCACCTGGGGTCCGGTCATTGACACCGCCGCGATCCCCTGGGCATGGAGGGCCATGGCCAGCAGGGCGATCGACACCTGCTCCCCGGTGGCCAGCAGCATGTCCATCTCCCGTCGGGGCGGATCGGCGCTGATCGCCCGGGCCAGCCCCGTGAGTTCATCGGTGGTGTGGCCCATCGCCGACACCACAATCACCAGGTCGTGGCCCTGTTCCCGGCTGACGGCGATCCGCCGGGCCACCGCCTGGATGCGTTCCACATCGGCCACGGAGGTCCCTCCGAATTTCTGTACGAGCAGGGCCATCGGCGGTGGATCGCGATCGGGCGATGTATTCCCGCGATTATCGGAGGCGGTGGTGGCCGGGTCCGTTGCCGATGTCATCGGCGGCGGGCAGGGTTCAGTGGTCTTGGAGGCCGGGTCGGATCTGCATCGCCGGGCGCCGGGCGGCTGCGGTGCCGGGCGACGATCGAACGATGCCGTTGCGGTGGCTGCCAGGCGTCGGTCCGTCCGAATTCAAGCGGCGGTTCCCGGCACCAGGAAGGCATCCCGGAAGGCCTCGCCGGGCTCGGCTCCTCGTTTGAGGGCCGCTTCCAGCTCCAGCACCTGGGTCAGCAGGGTGAGGAGGTGGCCGGGGCGGCGGCCCCGGAGCTGTTTGCGCATCACATAGATCCGCTTGGGGTTGGCGATGCCGGCCGCCTTGGCGATCACGGCCGTGTCCTGCTCGCCCTGCTGCTCCAGCAGGCTCACCCAGAGCCAGCCGCGGATTTGGCTGGTGAGGGCGGCCACGATCCGCAGGGCGGGCTCATTGGCGGCCAGCAGGGCATCGGCCCGGGCGATGGCCTCGGGGCCTTGGCCGGCCAGCAGGGCTTCGCCCACGGCCAGGGCGCTGGTGCTCCGCCCTCCCACCAGCGCCTCCACGGCCGCCGCTGTGAGCGGCGCCGGCTGGCCGGACTCCGGAGCGTTGGCATAAAGGGCCAGCTTCTCCAGCTCGCTGGCCAGCCGGGCGCTGTCGCTGCCGATCGCTTCGGCCAGGGCTTCAGCTGCGGCAGGCTCCAGTCGCAGGCCCAGTTCGGCGGCGGTGCGCTGCACCAGATCCACCTGACCCTCCCCATCCCAGATGGCCGGCAGGAGAAAGCTCTTCTCCTCGGCCACCTTCCGCAGGGCCTTGGTGCTGCGCAGCCGGGCATCGGGTTTGCCCGGACTCACCAGCACCAGGTGGCAGGTTTCGGGGATCAGGGTGAGGCTTGCCTCCAGCCGTTCCGCCAGTTCGGCGGGTCCGGGGCTGCAGAAGGGACTGCGCTGCAGCAGCACCAGGCGCGCCCCCGGGCCGAAGGGCGGCGTGCGGGCCTCCTCCAGGGCCTGGAGGGCCTGGCTTGTGTCGTTGCCGTCGAGCCGGCTGAGGTTGATCGAGGCCCAGGCCGGATCCACCAGCTGTCCCACCAGGCCATCCACGGCCCGGGAGCGGGCGGCCTCGTCGTCGCCCCAGTAGAGGTGGATCGGCATGGAGCCAGACTGGCGCAGGGCGATCATGGAGTGTCCACGGCCCCGTCGCGCCATGCCCCTCACGCTCGTCATCGGTGGTGCCGGTTTCATCGGCCTCGAGGTCTCGCGCTTGCTGCTTGAGGCCGGGGGCGATGTGGTGATTCTCGGCCGTGGCAAGGAGCCCTTGGCCCTGCCGGTCGGCTGTCGCTATGTGCAGGGTGACTATGCCAATCTCGGGCTGCTGCGCACCCTTCTGACGCCGGGGTGCAATGTGGTGAACCTGGCCTATTCCACGGTTCCCAAGACGAGTTTTGGCGATCCCACCTTCGATCTGCTTTCGAACCTGCCCTCCAATGTGGCCCTGCTTCAGGAGGTGCAGCGGGCCGAGGTGCGCCGCTTGGTGATTGTGTCCTCCGGTGGCACGGTCTATGGAGCAGCCACCATGCTGCCGATCCCGGAGGATCACCCCACCAATCCGATCAGTCCTTATGGAATCACCAAGCTCACGATTGATTCCTATGCGCGCATGTTCCACACCACCACCGATCTACCGGTGCTGATCGCCCGGCCTGCCAATGCCTATGGCGAGGCCCAGCGCACCGGGGTGGGACAGGGTTTCATGGCCGCGGCCATCGATGCGATTCAGCGGGGCCGAGAGGTGGAGATTTATGGCCGTGAGGGCACGATTCGTGACTACATCCATGTGCAGGATGTGGCCACCGGAATCGTGGCGGTTCTTCAGCAGGGAAAGGAGGGAAACATCTATAACGTCGGCACCGGCATCGGCGCTTCCAATCTCGATCTGATCCGCTTGCTGCAGGGCCTGGCCGATGCCGATGGTTTTTCGGTGCGGGTGAGCCATTTGCCCGAGCGGCGTTTTGATGTGGCCGCCAACGTGCTTAATTCCCGCAAGCTGGCCGACGCAAGCGGATGGGCCCCGCGGATCTCCCTCGCCGAGGGGCTGGCGGCCATGTGGAGCTATGGGTTGCAGCGCAAGCTTGAGCGGGAGCCCAGGCCATGAGCCTGGCCACCACCGACTTTGATCACCCGATCTTTGTTGAGAGCATCCGCCGCATCCGGCTGCTGCTTGGGGAGAGCGCTCTGGTGGGGGTGGAGCGGGAGCTGCTGGAGCGCCTGGTTCATAGCAGCGGCGATCCCGCCATTGCCCCCTTGCTGCGCTTCAGCCCCGGAGCCTGTGCGGTGGGGCTCCAGGCCTTGGCATCCGGCGCGGTGATCCTCACGGACACCGCCATGGCGGCCAGTGCTGTGGCGCCGATGGCGCGTCGCACCTTCGCCAATCCCGTGCATGCGGTGCTCGACTGGGCCCCCGCCACGCCACCGGTGGGGGGAACCCGGGCCGCGGCTGGGATGGAGCGGGCCTTGGCGGCCCATCCCGGAGCGGTGGTGCTGATCGGCAGTGCCCCCACCGCCCTGGAGCTGCTGCTGGAGCGGGTGGCGACAAGGGCCCTGGCTGCGCCCGCCCTGGTGATCGGCATGCCCGTGGGGTTCGTGGGTGTGGCCGAGAGCAAGCGGCATCTGGCCGCCAGTGATCTCCCCCAGATCCACCTGGAGGGCAGCCGGGGTGGGGCCGGCCTGGTGGCTGCGGCGGCCAATGCCCTGCTGCGTCATGCCTGGCTGGATCGGCAGGGCGATTTGCCGTTGGCGTAGGGGCTCAGGCGGCGTGGGGATCCGCAGGAGTACGCCGCCGGCTCAGCGGTTCCTCCACCTTTCTCTGATTCCCGGCCTGCAGCCCTACCGCCACATGGCTGTTGGCCTCGATCCGGCCCAGCACCTGGCGGGCTCGCAGCACCACCGAAGGGGGCACGCCGGCCAGCCGGGCAGCCTCGATGCCGTAGCTGCGGCTGGCGCCGCCCCGCACGACCCGATGCAGGAACACCAGCTCGTCGCCGGTTTCCTCCACCAGCACCTGTGCATTGGCCACGTTGGGCAGCAGCTCGGCCAGCTCGTTGAGCTCGTGATAGTGGGTGGCGAAGATCGTGCGGGCGCGGAGGTCGCCGGCCAGGTGTTCGGCCACCGCCCAGGCGATCGAGAGGCCATCGAAGGTGGCGGTGCCGCGGCCGATCTCATCGAGTAGCACCAAGGAGCGCTCGCTGGCGTGGTGAAGGATGTTGGCGGTTTCGGCCATCTCCACCATGAAGGTGGATTGGCCGCTGGCCAGGTCGTCGACGGCGCCAACCCGGGTGAAGATCCGATCGGCGATGCCGAGGCGGGCGGAGCGAGCCGGGATCCAGGAGCCGATCTGGGCCAGCAGCTGCAGGAGCCCCGTCTGGCGCAGGTAGCAGCTCTTGCCGCTGGCGTTGGGTCCGGTGAGCACCAGCAGGTCGGGGGCCGGTGGGGTGGAGGAGGGATCGCTGCCGGGAGCCACGCCAGCGCCGCCCAGGGCCAGGTCGTTGGCGGTGAAGGTCTCCTCCACCAGCAGCTGCTCCACCACCGGATGGCGGCCGGCCTCGATCCGCAGCTCCCGGCCCTCCACCAGCTCCGGCCGGCACCAGCCGCCGGTGGCGGCCACCTCCGCCAGGGAGGCCAGGGCATCGTGGTCGGCCACCAGGCGGGCGGCGGCGCGAATCGGGGCGGCCCGCTCCCCCACCCGGGTGCGCAGGGCCGTGAACAGCTCGACTTCCCGCTGGGCGGCGCGGGCCCGCAGCTGCAGGATGCGCCCTTCGCGGCCCTTGAGGGCGGGCGTTACGAAGCGTTCCTCGTTGGCCAGGGTCTGGCGGCGGATCCAGTGGTCGGGCACGGTGGCGGCCCGGGCCCGGCTCACCGCCAGGAAGTAGCCGAAGCTGCGGTGGTACTGGAGCCGCAGGTTGGGGTTGCCGCTGGCGCGGCGCTCGCTGGCCTCCTGCTCGGCCAGCCAGCCGTCCTGGTCGTCGAGCTGGTTGCGCAGGCCATCGAGCAGGGGATCGACGCCGTCGTGGATCAGGCCGCCTTCGCTGAGGCTCAAGGGAGGGGTGTCGAGCAGGTGGTGGCGCAGTTCGGCCGCCAGGGCGGCCAGTTCCGGCCAGGGTTGGCTCAGGGCGCGCAGGGGTGCGCTGACGCTCTCCTTGAGCAGCCCCGCCAGCCGCGGCAGCCGCTCCAGGCCGTCGGCCAAGGCCACCAGGTCGCGGGCGGAGGCACTGCCGGCGCCGGCGCGGCCCGCCAGGCGCTCCAGATCCCCCATCGGCCGCAGCAGGCGCCGCAGGGCCAGGCGCAGGGGGCGGTGGTCCACCAGCTCCCCCACGGCCTCCTGGCGCACCAGGATCGCGGCCCGCTCCACCAGGGGAGCCTCGATCCAGCGCCGCAGGCAGCGGCCCCCCATGGCGGTGGCGGTGCGATCCAGGGCCCAGAGCAGGGAACCGTGCAGGCCGCCGCCGAGCTGGGTGCGGGTGAGCTCCAGGTTGCGGCGGGTCTGGGCATCGAGCACCAGCTGGTCGCCGGCGTGCCAGACGGTTGGCATCTCCAGGGGGATCGGGCCAGGTCCGGTGCTGCCGCCGGCGACGGCGTTTTTAGCGGGGACGGTCGGTTGCTCTGGAGCATCTGACCGCTGGGGCGGGAGCTCAAGGCCCAGCGCCGATGAACCCGGCCCAGCCGCCGTGGGCCCTGGCTGGGTGGTGTCGAGGTAAGCCAGCAGGCCGCCCGCCGCCCGCATCGCCAGGGGCAGTTCGCCGAGGCCGAGGCCATCGAGGCTGCCCAGGCGGAAGTGGCCCAGCAGGCGGCCCCGGGCCTGGGGGGCCTCAAACGGGGTGCGGGGCAGCGCCGTGAGCCGCCGGGGATCGGGGCACCAGGCGGGGGCCGGCGCTGCAGCGTCGGGCTGGCCGCCTTCCCCACCGAGGGCGGTCGCGGCAAGAGAGCTCACGACGCCCGTTTCCAGCCCAGGCCACACCACCTCGGCCGCCTCCAGTTGCAGCAGCTCCTGGTGCAGGGCGCCGCTCCCCTCCCGCTCGGTGACCCGGAACTCGCCGGTGCTCACATCGGCCACCGCCAGCCCCCAACGGCCGGCGCCGCCCAGCACTACGGCGCAGAGCCAGTTGTTGCGGCGGGCGGCGAGCATGCCCTCCTCGAGCACGGTGCCGGGGGTGAGCACCCGGGTGATGTCGCGGCGCAGCAGGGCCCCCTTGGCGGGGGTGGTCTCGAGCTGGTCGCAGAGGGCCACGCTGAGGCCGCGGCGCACCAGCTCGGCGCAGTAGCGCTCGGCGGCGTGGTGGGGGATGCCCGCCATCGGCACCCGGCCGATGCCCTTGCCGCCCTCCTTGCCGGTGAGGGTGAGCTCCAGCAGCCGCGAGAGCAGCAAAGCGTCTTCGAAGAAGAACTCGTAGAAATCGCCGAGGCGGTAGAGCAGCACCCGCTCCGGATGGGCCGCCTTGAGCTCCACGTAGTGGCGCAGAACCGGGCTGAGGGCGGCCGGGTCCACCAGGCTGTGGTGGTGCCAGCGGGGCAGGTCGGCGTCGGGTTGGGGGTGATGCGCGTCGGCGGGGTGTGTGCTTTCCCCGGGCGCAGCGGCAGAGCTGGTGCTGCCCTCGGTTTGGGCCTCTGCCAACGCTGCCCCGGCAGCTGGCTTGGTCGTTGCGCCCGCGGCCCCAGCCGCTGGCTTGGTTCTCGCGGCGGCTTCCACTCCATCGCCCCCTGCCTCCCCCTCCAGGCCCCGCGCCCTAGCGGCCGTGTCCCGACGCTGCCGGGGCCTGGATGCCGCATCGGCTTCAAGGAGGTGGTCGGCGTCGAGGGCTTCGGCCGGGTCGCCACTGGAATCGGCCACCTGCAGGGAGCCGGGAGCGGCAAAGCTGGACCGATGCCCAGGGGCCCCGGCAGCGCCTCCTCCAGCCGCAGGTGGCGCCTCGGCAAACAAACTCCCCTGCAGTTCAGATCCCACCAGCTCGGCAACCAGGGACAGCTGCTGTTCGGCTGGCGCCGCCATGACACTGGTAGTGGGGGAGTTTGATCTTAAGTGACCCCACTGGTGGGGTCCAACCCCGGGAGTCCGCCGCGCCCCCCGTCCCCAGCCCACAACTTGTGAAGGAAGCCCCGATCCCTCTCTGGAGCGGCCGGGGTGCCGTGTGAGAATCCCTTCACTGCTTGGTCCGGCCGGCCCGCCAACCCCTTCCAGCACCTCCTCATGCAGATCATCAACACCCTCACCGTTCTGGCCCTAGTGGTGCTGTCCTTCGCGTTGATCGTGGCGATCCCAGTGCTCTACGCCAGCAGCGAAGACAGCGGCCGCTCCAACCGACTGATCCTGATCGGCGGTGGAGCCTGGGTGGCCCTCGTTCTGCTCAACTGGGGCGTGAGTTTTTTCGTGGTCTGAAGGTTTTGGCGGTTTTCGAAGGGCGCTTCACCGATACGGCCAACCTGCGGATCGCCGTGGTGGTTGCCCGTTTCAACGATCTGGTCACCGGCAAGCTGCTGAGCGGCTGTCTGGATTGCCTGTCACGCCACGGCATCGATACGGCCCCCACCAGCAGCCAGCTGGATGTGGCCTGGGTGCCCGGCAGTTTTGAGATCCCTCTGGTGGCCCAGCGCCTCGCCGCCAGCGGCCGCTACCAAGTGGTGATCACGCTGGGGGCCGTGATCCGCGGCGACACCCCCCATTTCGACGTGGTGGTGGCCGAGGTGGGCAAGGGCGTTTCCGCCGTGGCCCGCGACACCGGCATCCCGGTGATCTTCGGCGTGCTCACCACCGACACCCTGCAGCAGGCGCTCGAGCGGGCGGGGATCAAGAGCAATCTGGGCTGGAGCTACGCGATGCAGGCGCTGGAGATGGGGAGTTTGATGGGGGCGCTTTCGGCGGCCGGATGATGGCGCAAGGCGATCATTGTTGAGCAGTAAAGCAGATGGTTATTTATTACGATTTTTCATATCTTTATCATCGGCCAAATAATCATACCGGTATTCAACGGGTTATTCGTTGCCTGTACAGCGCCCTTAAGGAGGTATCCGCTGCTCATGAAATCGATGCAATTGTGCCCTTTGCTTTAGTGGGCGATCGTTTTATGGCAGTTTCCGACGATTCCATTGTTCCCAAGTCTGCCCTCTCCCGGCAGGTGGAGCCTATAAGGGGCACCAAAGCATTTGTTGATGTTCATCGTCGGGACTCTTCCGACCCCAAAGCATTGGCGAAGCGGCTTTTAAATCGCGCCCGCAGCCTAAATGTTCCACCTTTGGTGCAGAGGAGTGCGCGGTATGCGATCAATTGCGTCGGTGCTGTGGGCCAAACCTTAAGCAGGTCTGATTCTGAACTGATTCCGATTAACCCGATGCCGGGGGATTGGCTGCTAACAGGCGATACAGCTTGGGATCGTTCAGAGCAGTTCTGGGGCATTGTTGACGAATGGCGGGGGAAAGGCGTGAAAGCACTTACCATCTTTTACGATGCTTTGCCTTATTTCGAGCCAAGTTTTTTCCTGTCTCGCAATGTTGATCTCTGGCGCAGCTACTTTCTGCGTGCCATTAGCTCCACCGACCTTTGGGCCGCCATTTCTGAGACAGCACGGCAAGATTTACTGAGAATGATAGCAATTGAAGCACCTAGGACGAAACCATTTGCTATTCCATTCCCAATGGGTGTGAGCCGAGAGAGCCTTGGTTTTGATCCCGCATGGCCGATCGAAGCCCCGGCTGATTTGGATCCGTTGATTCTGTGTGTCGGCAGTCTGGATGCACGAAAGGGCCATGCCATTCTTTTGGATGCACTAGAGAAAAGTAGCAAGGCTAGGGTGCTGGTCTTTGGAAGAGATACCGGTGCTGGTGCCCAAGCCATGGCCACTAGGATTCTCAGACATCCCTTGTATGGTTCACGTTTATTTTGGATCCGGGATGGATCAGATCGTGAACTCGCCTATTGGTATCAACAATGCTGCGCCATTGTTTGTCCATCCCGCGCCGAGGGCTTTGGTCTTCCTTTGATTGAGGCGGCATGTTATGGAAAACAAGTGATTGCTAATCGCATTCCTATTTTCGAAGAAGTTGCTTCTGCCTATGAATTGGCAGTATGCTTCTATGCAACCGATTGCTGCGAATCGCTTGCGGCCCTGCTGGATCGATTTGCCCTTGGAGCGGAACTACAGGCAGATCTCAAGGCTGGGGTCGGCGGCACGATTCATATTCCTGACTGGACAGTATCTGCTCGGCAATTGCTGAAGACATTGTCTCTTGCTTGACCGCTAGGGATTCAGATTAGTTAGCTGAAAAAGCCAAGACTGGCAATTTTAATTCTGCGTATCCTCCAGGGAATGCTAAGGGCAAGGTAGTGTAATTGGGCAAAGATTAATTTAAGCCATGGCGTGATATTGCTTGGTTGGTTGACCAGTTGCTTGTGTTTTAAGCGCAGTTTATTGGCCAGACCACTCGTTAGGTTGTGTCGATGCAGCCGATAGGCTGCAAGCGCTTCGGGCACATTGAAGTAGCTTGGAGTTCCTTTGCTGAATAATCGGATCCAGGCATCGTGATCTTCATGGATTACTGGGTGAAATCCTTCCCCCAATAGTTCACGACGAATCAGCATGGTCGATAGGGGGATCGTGTTGATGTTGGTCAGTTGAGCCAGGTTTAGCCTGGCTGGTGGCGTCCTTCGTTCGATCACGTAGCCACTTTGATGATCAAAGCGGTAATAGGATGTAGTGCAAATATCCCAGTTGTTCTGATCCAGGGCGTGCAATTGGAACTCTAGCTTTCGCGGGTGCCAAAGATCATCCGCATCAAGAAAGGCGATCAGGGAAAAACGCGCCGCAGCTAATCCAATGTTACGGGGCCACCAGGGTCCAGGAGAAATGCCTTGTGGTCGTTGAGAACTGATTAAACGAAATCTGCAATCTGCTGCAACAAATTTTTCTACGATTGCTCGGCCTCTATCTTCGTATGCGATCCCATCGTCGATCAATAGAGCTTCCCAGTGAGGATGGGTTTGCTGCTGAATCGAGAGGCAGCAGGCCTCCAGGAAGCCGCCAGCTAGGCGAAATGGAACGATGATCGAAACGCTGGACTGCCAAGTCAACTGGTTGCTTTGGAAGGGTAAGTTGTAGCATACCAAGGGGCATTGGATGAGCCTAGTCAAGGTCAACCCCATGGTTGGATGTTAATTCTCTCCCAGCTTGATGCACCCTATGAAAATCGCTTTTGACATCAGTCAAACTGGGACTGCTAAGGCTGGTTGCGGATTCTACGCCGCAGCTTTGATCGACGAGTTGCTTAAGACGGCAAATGAGCATGATTTTATGCTCCTCACCAGTTTTGGTGATTTTTTCCATGATTCTGCGATGGCGTCACCTTCTGCCAGCCGGTATAGAGGAGTTAGGTATGGACCCCGCCTAAAGAGAAGGGAAGATGCCGAGATTTTTTGGGGAGATTCTAAGCAAATTGCCACTTTGTTTACAGATTTTGATGTTTTGCATGCCAACAACTTCTGGTGTCCACCCGGTTGGGTCCAAGCTGATGAGGCACGTCCATCCCTGATTTATACGGTTTACGATCTAAGTTTCGCCGAACACCCTGAATGGACATCAGAGGCCAATCGGGTTGGCTGTTTTAACGGGATGTTTTATGCCTCGCTTTGCGCCGATTGGTTTGTGGCGATCTCTGATGCCACTAGGCAGTGCTTCCTGCATCATTTTCCCCATGTCGATCCTTCACGGGTAAAACTCATCTATCCAGCCTCCCGTTTCGAGCGGGATGGGCACAATGCTATAGCGGAGCCACCAAAACATCACTTCTTTGGCACAGGCGTTCCGTTTTTTCTCTCAGTAGGCACGATTGAACCTCGAAAAAATCAGCGTTTCTTGGTAAAGGCCTATAATCAATACCGTGCTGCTGGCGGATTTCCTATTCCGTTGGTCCTTGCTGGCGGCAAGGGTTGGTTGATGGATGACTTCAGCACCTTTTTATCAAGCTCTCCTTGGTCAAAGGATATTCATCTGCTCGGCTATGTTAGTGAGGCGGAACTCGCTTGGCTTTATACCCATTGCCTCGCCAACCTTTATCCGAGTCATTACGAGGGTTTTGGCTTGCCAGTTCTTGAGGGTATGGGCATGGGCGCCGTTACAGTCGCCGCGAACAGCACATCCCTTCCGGAGATTGTGGGTGATGCAGGTTTGCTGCTGGGTTGTCGTGATCTAGAAGGATGGGCTGAGGCCCTTTCCATGATTTCCAGGGAGGAAAAGATTGTTCGTGAGCTTTCGGTCGCCGCCAGAGAGCGTGCTTGCTTATTTAATTGGGCAACTAGCACGGAGGCCCTGCTGTCTCTTTATGAGCAAGCTTCTTGATCGGCCGTTGGGGTGGTTGCTGGTTGGCGGGGACGCCTAAGTTCCTGAAGGTCTGCAAAGTCGAGCTTATGATTCCAATGCATCAGACTGCGCATAGTCTGGAGATAAAGAACAAATTTGAAGCGCCTTGGATGTTGGCTTCTGTCAATCCAGGCATGGGTATGGTGGTGGGCATAGGCATAAATCCATTTGAGCGGTACCCTGCCGTCATGAGCTTTGAACATCTCCCCAATCTCTTGGTGAACAGCGACACGGTTGGATAGGGTTTTGTTGTCGGCGTAGAGGCGTGATCCAGCAAGTTTTGCAGGGTGATATTCGAATCGACAGCCAGCATCTGCAAGCCGTAGCCAATAGTTATAGTCCATGCAGTAATGCAGGCTGGCATCTAGTAAGCCAACTTTGCCAATAACTCGACGGCGAAAGAAGAGGGCTGGCTGACAAATAAAGCAAGTCTGGCGTAACTTTTCAGGATTCCATGGAATCGTCGGATATTCCTCAAATGGATGGTCGTCCACATCGATGTGGTCGGCCATTCCGTAAAGAACATCGAGATTAGGATCTGAGTTGAAGGCCTCAGCTACTTGTTCAAATGCTCCCGGGTAGTAGATATCGTCGGAATTCAGCCAGGCAATCACGTCTCCCTCAGCACTCTGGAGGCCCTGGTTCACTGCGTCTGCCTGGCCGCCATCCGGTCGGGAGACCCAGCGGATCGAGCTTCCCGCTGCTTTAAGCACGTCTAGGGTCGTGTCACTACTCCCTCCATCAAAGATCAGATGTTCATGGGCCGGATAGTTTTGGTTCGCAACGCTGGCGAGGGTGCGCCCGATGAAGCCACCTTGATTGAAGGAGGGTGTGATGACGCTGATCCGGAGGGGCTTTCCATTCATCGCTTTGGACCGGCAGCAAAGGCTTCGACAAAGAGATCCCAGTATTGATCGGCCATGACCCCCGTGTCAGCGTATAAGGCAGCCTGGCGTAGTCCTTGTGTGGCAAGGCGGCTACGCAGGCTGGCGTCGCTGGCGAGTTGCAGCAGGGCGGTGGCGATTTCTTGGGGGTTGCCTGGGTGGAATCGCAGGGCGGCTTCGCCGACTACTTCCTGTAGGGCCGTGGTGCCGCTGCAGGCCACGGGAATACCCCGGGCCATGGCCTCAATCACGGGCATGCCGAAGCCTTCATAGAGCGATGGAAAGACAACTGCCAAGGCATGTTGGTAGAGCCCCTCCAAGTCGTCGCTGCTGAGGAAGCCTGGAAGCACAACCGACTCCTTGAGGTTGAGGACAGACGCAATACTTCTTAGATTTTCAACTCGGCCTTGGCCGTCACCGGTGCAGACCAGTTGTAAATCTTCTGGTAAGCCTTGTTGGCGGGCCATTGCAAAGGCGGTCAGTAGCATTTCGTGGTTTTTATGCGGCCATAGATTGGCGGGATATAGAAAGAAACGGCCGGACACCACCCCGCACGGAGGATGGGCGACGACTTTAGGAGCACGATGGTGTGCTAATTGATGCGGGATCGTGCGGATCCGATCGGGATCAACCCCATTGTTTGTGGCAACTCCGCGTGAGAAATCGGAGACCGCTGCGATGCGACTGGCTTGTTTGGCCATTCTTCTAAAATTGATGAGTCGTTCTTCCCGTTCTTTAGAGTTGAAGAAGTTCGGATAGGCTTGCACCTGGAGGTCATGAAAGGTTGAAACTATTGGCACTCCGGGCCGCTCTAGAAGCGTGGGTCCAAAGGGGCAATAAAGCAGGTCGGGTTTAGCGGAGTTATTCGGTATGGCCTGCCAAAGGCGTTTGAGTAGTTTCAGGCCACGTTGGCGGATGGAGTGGAGTTTTCGGGAACCCAAAAGACGGGAATTGACGCCGGTTTCTGAGTTAGAGCCATCTAGAACTTTGAACAACAGGTTTGGTTTTGTCATCGTCGCCACCTCTGCAAACACAGCCTGCCTGACCACGGCGGTAAAGCTGGCGGCAGGCTGGCGATCACTCAATTCTTTGAGCAGGGCCAACATGAAGGGCTTGGCTCCACCATTGATACCTCCAGGTAAGAGTGGTGTGAGATCCACCAGGATCTTTTGTGGTTGGTCCATGAGATATGCATCATTGAACTTGATGTGTCTAGTTTAGTATGGTGCCGCAAGTGATCAAAGGCAGCATCGGT
The DNA here is from genome assembly GCA_026389265.1 of Cyanobacteriota bacterium. Taxonomy (GTDB): domain Bacteria; phylum Cyanobacteriota; class Cyanobacteriia; order PCC-6307; family Cyanobiaceae; genus Cyanobium. Next base: position 27,408 of record JAPLIE010000102.1, read on the forward strand.
GCCATCCGCTCTGGGCGGTGGCGCCACGCCTCGATCTGCTGCTCACTAAGCTTGCGCATTGTCCTTGAGTTTGTGATCAACTCTTTGAGGGCATGGGCTTGTTGTTCAGCCGAGAATTGACGCCAGTCTAGTTCCGCAATGTCGAGCCAAAGGGGCCATTCGCCAAGGACAGGTACGCAGCAGCCAGCCAGCAGTGCCTCCGCTTGTGCAAAGCCGAACGACTCATAATCTGCAGGCAGAAAGAGGACGCTTGCTTGTCGTAATTCTTGTTGTACCTGATCGTCATCGACACCAACTCTTAGCGTAAGATTATCAGGCATGGGACCTTCCGGCTCGGTGGGCACCAAGGCCAAGGCCGGCAGATTGGTCATGACGATTAAGTCTAGAAATAGGGGCCAGCCCTTCTGGGCAACGGGCCTTCCAAGGTACACAACCGCAAAGGGCCGCGGCTGAAAAGACGCGCCTTGCTGGCTGGTTTCCACTTCTGTGGGCCACGTTTGTCCGTGCTCTATGGAAAAAGGAAGGCTAATAACAACGCACCGGCCCGAATCGAGATGCAATCTTTCTGCCTCGGAGAGTGCGCAAATCGTTATTCCTATTTTTTGGCTTAGTCGCAGAGCCTTAGCGGCAATTCTGGCCTTGCCCTTATGGCGGACATGGCCTGCAGGATGGAAACAGGGAATCCATATCACAGATTGTCCTCGCAACCTGGCTCGAATGGCAGTTCGATAAGCCCATGGACTGCTGCAGCCCAGTATAATCAGGGCTGTCAATTGCTTCGGTACGGGCGAGCCGGCCTTGATGATGCTTGTCGTATAGCCTCTATGGAGCAGTTCGGCTTCGAGTAGATTCTTGAGCGTTTTAATGCCGCCGATGTTGGTAAAACCGTTTGGCTCTCCGATCAGGCCTATGTGTGCCATGGGTAGAAGTTGGTCTATTGCTAATGGCAAGTTATGATTTAAAGAATTCTATCTTCGAGCATGCGCTGAACAATATCTGGCAATCCAACTTCTGCTCGCCAATTCAGTTCGGATGAAATGAGGGCTGGATTCATTGCTGAATACCGAAGGTCACTTGGCCGCAGAAGAGTGTCATCGCTGATCAGGTATTTCTCTGGATTGAGATTGGCGCACGCAAATGCATGTCGCACAAAATCGTTTAAAGAGTTGGTTTTCCCGGTGGCAATTAAATAATCCTTGGCAATGGTTTGTTGCAGCATCGCGTGCATCGCCACGACATATTCTTGGGCCCATCCCCAGTCCCGCCAGATATCGAGATTGCCAAGCCGTAGTTCTCGTCGATCACCTCTGATGATTTCCCGAACTGCTGCGATGATTTTCATCGTTACGAAGCGATTTGGCCGAAGCGGTGATTCATGGTTGGCGAGAATGCCTGTGCAGCAGAACATACCATACGCCTGTCGATAATTCGCAACTTGCCAATATGCGGTGCTTTTGGCTACAGCATATGGGCTGCGCGGATGGAAGGCTGTTTCTTCGCTGGCTGGTTCGCCGTTGGTGTCTCCGAAGCATTCTGAGCTACCTGCGCTGAACATTCGTGTCGGTGCGCCAAGATAGCGCAACACTTCAAGGAAGTTGAGCGTTCCCCCAGCGATAGACTCCATGCATTCAACCGGTTGTTCGAAGGATAAGCCTACACTTGTTTGACCAGCAAGATTATAAATTTCAGTAGGTTCAATGGAAGAAAGGGCCTTTAGAACACTGCGGAAGTCGTTTGGGGCAATCGAAATGACCTCTACATCTTGGAGGATGCCAATACGGCGGAGCCGGGTGGTGTCACAAGTTTGGGCATCCCGGCTGCTACCGATCACCCTGTATCCGGCATTCAGCAGGTGATGGGCTAGATAGGCCCCATCTTGGCCAGTAACGCCAGCTATTAGAGCGGTTTTAGTCATGGGCGCTTTTGCACTATTGGGGATGCAAGGCTAGACCTTGATGCAGTTTGAGCCACCAAGGTTTTCACTTGACCTAGCCGCCACTGGGCAAGCGTTGGATCATGGCTCAATTGTGGAATAACGAATCGCAAAACACTCGTGTGTCGTCTTCCTGAGAACATGTTAAGGGCATACCTTGTCGAGGCATGAGCCAGGCTTTTGTTTGCGTCTCGCCATCGGTGGTTGATCCATTCTGCTCCTAAGCACCCCCTGCAGCCCGCTCGACAGGGTCGTCCTCCGTCCACGTCGTCTTCCGTCAAGGTCCTCCTCACGGGGATTTGACCATGGGCACCCCGGTCGTGCATGATGGCGTTGATGAGGCGCTTGCTGCCCCATCAGCGGAAGCCTGCCTGATCAGGCTCCTGCAAACTGCGGATGTAGCTCAGTGGTAGAGCATCTCCTTGCCAAGGAGAGGGTCGAGAGTTCGAATCTCTTCATCCGCTTGTTTTCTGGTTTCCCTGGCGGTAAACCACCAGCAGTTGCTGGCCATGCTCGCCGCAAAATCCCAGCTTTTCGTAAAATCCGCTGCTATTGGTGGTCATCAGGTAGACCCGTTCGCTGGTAGCCACCGGGGGGCTGGCCAACAGGGCCTGCACGATCCTGCGGCCCAGGCCCCGTCCCTGGTGTTCCTCGGCTACCACCACATCCCACAGCACCGCGCGGAACACCCCATCGCTCGTGGCCCGGCCGATGCCCACCAGCTGTCCCTCCTGCCAGGCGCTCACCACGCTGCAGCTCCCCAGCAGCATGCGCACCAGGGCCCCGCGGCTGCGCCCCTGGGCCCAGAAGCTGTGGTTGTCAAAGAGCTTCCGCACCTGGTTGATCGCAAGCAGCAGCCGCAGCGGTAGGCGGCCGTGATGCACCAGCTGGATCGCAGCGATGGCATTGCTCTCAGGCCCAGCGGCCATGGCGGCGTTGGCCTCGGGGTTGATCTCGGGGTTGGTGATCTTGTTGCTGGGAACGCTGGGGCTGGACACGGATTCAGGGGGCGGCCGGCTCGTCGGACCCCCGAATCCTCGCCCCCGGGCGGATCAATCCACCGGGCGATCCTGATCACGCCCCCACTCCCAGCGGGCTGGCCGTGCGGGTTCGCCAGGCTCCCGGGGCGCTGTGAGCTTCTTTCGTACGGCGCTATCAGGCCGGCAATCCACCCCGTGTGAACCGGCAGAACCCTTGCGCTACCTCACGTTTTGGCCCATCGGTGGCTTCTTTGCAGTGGTAAGCTGGCCGAATTCGGTTGGTTGTTCCCCCCATGCTCAAGCTGCTGCTGGGCGATCCCAATGCCCGCAAGCTGAAGCGTTTCCAGCCGATCGTTTCGGATATCAATCTCCTCGAGGAGGACATCGCCCCCCTCTCCGACGACCAATTGCGTGGTCTGACGGCCGAATTCCGCCAGAAGCTCGAGATGGCCCGCGGTGTGGGCGGCAGCAGCGAGGCCATCGTCGCCCGCGAACGCAAGCTCCTCGATGAGCTCCTGCCCCAGGCCTTCGCCGTGGTGCGTGAGGCCGGCAAGCGAGTGCTGGGCATGCGCCACTTCGATGTGCAGCTGATCGGCGGCATGGTGCTGCATGAGGGCCAGATTGCCGAGATGAAGACCGGCGAAGGCAAAACGCTTGTGGCCACCCTGCCGGCCTATCTCAATGCCCTCACCGGTCGGGGGGTTCATGTGGTGACGGTGAACGACTACCTGGCCCGCCTGGACGCCGAGTGGATGGGCCAGATCCATCGCTTCCTGGGGCTATCGGTTGGCCTGATCCAGCAGGATATGGCTCCGGGTGAACGGCAGCGCAATTATGCATGTGATATCACCTATGCCACCAATTCTGAGTTGGGCTTTGATTATCTTCGTGACAATATGGCCACCGATTTCGCCGAGGTTGTGCAGCGAGACTTTCATTATTGCGTGATCGACGAGGTTGATTCCATCCTTGTTGATGAAGCGCGCACGCCCTTGATCATTTCGGGTCAGATTGAGCGTCCCCAGGAAAAGTATCGGCGCGCCTATGAGATCGCAGAGCAGCTGGCTCGTTCCGCGGAAATGGGCAAAGATGGTATCGATCCCGAGGGTGACTACGAAGTTGATGAAAAACAGCGTAATGTTACCCTAACCGATGAAGGCTATGCCGCCGCTGAACGGCTTCTCGGCGTCGATGACCTATACAACCCAGCCGATCCCTGGGCCCATTTCGTGCTGAATGCTCTCAAGGCTAAGGAGCTGTTTGTGAAGGATGTGAACTATATCGTGCGCTCCGGTGATGCCGTGATCGTGGATGAATTCACCGGCCGGGTCATGCCTGGCCGCCGCTGGAGCGATGGCTTGCATCAGGCGATCGAGGCCAAGGAGGGATTGGAGATTCAGCCGGAAACCCAGACTCTGGCCAGCATCACCTATCAGAACTTCTTTCTGCTCTATCCCCGCCTAGCCGGCATGACCGGCACGGCGAAGACCGAGGAGGTGGAGTTTGAAAAAACCTATAAACTAGAGGTTACTGTTGTGCCCACAAATCGGCCGCGATCCCGTGCCGATTGGACCGATCAAGTGTATAAGAATGAAACGGCCAAGTGGCAGGCTGTTGCTTCCGAAACGGCCCAGATCCATTCCAGTGGCAGACCTGTGCTGGTGGGAACCACGAGTGTGGAGAAATCGGAGCTGCTCTCCGCCCTGCTGGCTGACCAGCAGGTGCCCCACAACCTTCTCAATGCCAAGCCCGAGAACGTGGAACGGGAGGCTGAGATCATTGCCCAGGCCGGCCGGGCCGGCGCGGTGACCATCGCCACCAACATGGCGGGCCGTGGCACCGACATCATCCTGGGTGGCAACAGCGATTACATGGCGCGCTTGAAGTTGCGCGAGGTGCTGTTGCCCCGCTTGGTGCGGCCCGAGGAGACAGGCCACCTGCCTCCAGTTCCCCAGCGCGCGCTAGCTGGCGGAGGCGGTTTCGCTGGCTCGGCCCCGGATCCCTACAAGGCCCCCAGCGAGGCGAAGGCCCTCGGCACCCTCTATCCCTGTGCCCTCCTCCAGGCCACGGAGGACTCCCTCAGCAGGCTGGGTCGTGAGCTCGTGGAGGCCTGGGGCGACCGGGCACTTACCGTGCTGGAGCTGGAGGACCGCATCGCCCAGGCGGCCGAGAAGGCTCCCACCTTTGATCCCGAGATCCAACGCATCCGGGAGGTGATTGGCCAGGTCAAGGCGGAATACGAACAGGTGGTGAAGCAGGAGGAGGAGCAGGTTCGCCAGGCGGGTGGTCTGCACGTGGTCGGAACCGAGCGGCATGAGTCCCGCCGGGTTGATAATCAGCTGCGCGGCCGAGCAGGTCGCCAAGGTGACCCTGGCAGCACGCGCTTCTTCTTGTCACTGGAAGACAACCTGCTGCGCATTTTCGGCGGAGAACGGGTGGCCGGGCTGATGAATGCCTTCCGGGTGGAGGATGACATGCCGATCGAATCGGGGATGCTGAACCGTTCGCTCGAGGGGGCTCAGAAGAAGGTGGAAACCTACTACTACGATATTCGCAAACAGGTGTTCGAATATGACGAAGTGATGAACAATCAGCGTAAGGCTGTCTATGCAGAGCGTCGCCGGGTTCTCGAGGGTCGAGGCCTGAAGCAGCAGGTCATCGGCTACGGCGAGCGCACAATCAACGACATTGTGGATGCCTATGTGAATCCCGACCTACCTCCCGAGGAATGGGACCTGGAGCAGGTGGTCAGCAAGGCCAAGGAGTTTGTTTATCTGCTGGAGGATCTCAAGCCAGAGCAGCTTCAGGGCCTCTCTCTCGATGAGCTCAAGGCGTTCCTGCAGGAGCAGATGCGCAATGCCTACGACATCAAGGAGGGCCAGGTTGAGGAGGCCCGCCCAGGATTGATGCGTGAAGCCGAGCGCTTCTTCATTCTGCAGCAGATCGACACCCTCTGGCGTGAGCACTTGCAAGCGATGGATGCCTTGCGGGAATCGGTGGGCTTGCGCGGCTATGGCCAGAAGGATCCGCTGATTGAATACAAGAATGAGGGCTACGACATGTTCCTCGACATGATGATTCAGATGCGTCGCAACGTGATCTACTCGATGTTCATGTTCCAACCTGCTCCCAGCCCTGAGCAAGTCGTCGTCTAGTGGAGCCCGTTCTTGAGCTGCGGGATGTTTGGTTGCGCATCCCAGTGGCCACCTTGGAAACCAGGAGCCTTAAAAAGGTATTGATCCGCTCCGTCACCGGGGGGGCGCTGCGCAAGTCTGGATCGGGCGCCGAAATCGAGGCCCTAAGGGGCATTAGTTGCACGATTTACCACGGTGAAAGGATTGCTCTGATTGGCCACAATGGTGCTGGCAAGTCCACCTTTTTGCGTCTCGTCTCTGGCATTTATCAGCCCACCAGTGGTCTTTTTCGAGCCTATTGCCCGGTGTTTCCGATGATCCAAAAGAGCTTCATCACCAGTCCTGATCTCAGCGGTATGCAGGCGGCAAAGGGGCATTATTTGTTGATGCATGGTAATTTACTCGGCTTTGATGCTTTCATTGAGGACGTGATTGATTTTTCTGGTCTCGGCGATTTTATTCATTTGCCGATGAAGGGTTACAGCGAAGGCATGGGTGCCCGCTTGCTCTTCTCGATGCTCACCGCATCCCAGCATGATTGCTTGGCAATGGATGAGGGTTTTGGTGCTGGTGACGCCCGTTTCTTTGAGCGCGCCCAGCGACGTATGGAAGACTTCATTGGTTCAGCTGGTACCTTATTGCTTGCAAGCCACGCAAGTGAGCTCTTGCGGCAGTTCTGTACCCGTGGGCTGGTCTTTCATCAGGGCCAGATTGTATGCGATGCTTCTTTGGAGGAGGCGTTGACTTATTACCATGAACACTGCATTTAAATCTTTGCACTATGCCTGGCGCACTCGTCGCGCCTGGTGGTTTACGGCCACAGCCCGCACCAAAGCTCGTTTTGCTCGCACTGCGCTAGGGAGCTTTTGGCTTGGTCTCTCTAACCTTTTTTCGATTGCGGCCCTGGCGCTCGTCTATGGAACGGTCTTTAAAGTTCAGGATTTTCCCCGCTACGTCGTCTACTTGGGAACAGGCTTGGTGATTTGGAACGCCATCGCTGCAGCACTAAGCTCTGCCCCTAGCTTGTTTGAGTACAATGCTGGCCACTTGAAGAATACCAATTTAAACCCAATATTTTATACTCTTGAAGAGTGGGCTTTCCAGGTTCAATCCTTTGCCCAGTCCTTTGGACTTGTTCTGGTAGTGTTGTCATTTTATCAACCTACTCTTTTGTTGCATCTGTTTTCTGTGGGCTTGCTTCCCTTGCTTAATGTTATCTTATTCCTTTATTGGCTGCCGCTGCTTCTTTGCCTTTCAGGGGCGCGGTTTCGCGATTTGTTCCAGCTTGTTCCCATCATTATTCAGCTAGTGTTTCTCCTTTCTCCTATTCTCTATGAAAAGGAAAGTCTGGGCACTATGGCTTGGACTGCAGACTACAACGCCCTTTACCGTATTTTGAGTCCTCTCCGCCACGCCTTGATTCATGGCGAGTTAAAGGTTGGCCAGTCTTTCCTGATCCTCGCAGTTAATGTGGCGGGTATCTGGATCTCCCTCTTTCTGCTGGAGCGGCAACGACGCTATTTACCCTTCTTGGTTTGAGTTCTACCCTCACATTTTCAATCATGCCCTATAAATTGAAGTTCAATCTAACTACCCTGGATCCCCCTCTGCCAGGAAAGTTGACGTCTCTCCATCCCGACCATTTTCACCACCAGGGGGCTTGATGGAGCCATTCAATGCGTCGTTACAGCGAGACCGTAAAAGCTGAGGTGAAAAGGCGTATGGGCCCACCGCAGCGACAA
>JAPLIE010000094.1 GCA_026389265.1 Cyanobacteriota bacterium
GGGGCTGCCGAACTCCTTCATCAGCTTGCCCAGCTCCTCCTGCTGCTTGGTGGGGTTGTTGGCGTACTTGCTCTTGATCTCCGCCTGGCGCTGCTGCATCACCGGCTGGGCGATGCGCATGCGGCGGGCACTGCGGATCGAGCCGGCACTAAGGGGGAAGAGCGCCAGCCGGATCACCACCGTGAGTGCAACGATCGCCAGGCCGTAGCTGGGCACCAATCCATAGAAGAAATCGAGGATCGGGAGCAGCAGGTTGTCGGAGATGTAACCGATCACAGCAAAGGAGGGCTGGGGGAAGGGTGGGTCGGTGCCGGGGCCAGTGTGCCCCAGCGAAGGGGTGAATCAGGCGGAGGCCCGGGAGGTATCCCCGAACCCTGGAGCGGGCCGGCCGGCTGGGGCTGATGCGCGCGCCTGGCGCCGCTCCTCAATGAACGCCTCCAGTTCCCGGAAGCGGGGCACCGAACGCATCTCGAGCCGGCTGCCATCGTTGAGCACCAGCACCATGTCGCCCCAGGCCCCGAAGCCCCGCGGCACCGACAGCACCTCCCTGATCTGGGAGTACACCACCTGGGTGCGTTCCCGGCCCAACCAGCCGCCACTCACCGAGATCCGGCGGCTGGTGATGCGATAGCGCAGCCAGAGGGCCCGCACGATCGCCCCTACGGCGATCGGCAGGCCGATCAGGGTGAGGCCGATCAGCAGGCTCAGCACCAGGTCGCCTCGGGCCGGACCGCCTTCGTAGTAAACGGTTTCGCCGCTGGAGAGGCTGGCGGGTTCGCTGGGCGTGGAGGGCGTGGAGGGCGCTGAGGGCGCTGCGGCGGCGGCGCTCCCGGCCGTGGGGCCCGGGTCAGGGAGGCGATCCTGGTTCATGAAGCAGGCCTGCCTTGCGTAAGAGATGGGTGCATTCTTCCAGCAGGCGAGGCTCCGCTGTGGCCGCGGCCTCCGGTTTGAGGCTCAGCAGCAGCCAGAGGGGGTGGGTGCCTGTGGGGGCCTGCCGCAGCAGATGGGCGTGAAGCAGGCGCCGCAGACGGTTGCGTCGTACGGAGCGTTTGCTCACCTTGTTGCTCACCACCACGGCGCAGCGCCAGGGGCTTGGGCTGCGGTTGCGGTCGGACGGGGGAAGGAGTTCGGCCTGGGCCTGGAGCAGGCGCAACACCATCAGCTCTCCGTGGAGGCGACGCCCCTGGCGGTAGAGCCGATCGAAGGGTCGTTGGCCCCGCAGCCGATGCCGCTGTGGCAGAGACACCGACCCTGCCCGGCTCAGACCGCCAGACGGGCCCGTCCGCGGCGGCGGCGGGTGCGGATCACACGGCGGCCGGTGTGGCTGCGCATCCGCACACGGAAGCCAGACACACGCTTGCGTTTACGGCTTGTTCCTTCCAGGGTGCGCTTCGTCATGACATTGGCTTCTCAGCCCGCCACCCTATCAGGCACCCCCTGCAATCAATTGGGATCGATCTCGATCAGCCAGCTGCCCAGGTAGCCCGAGATCGGCACCTCGCCCGGGGCCTGGGCCAGGGCGTTGAACTGGAACATGCCAGGGTTGAAGGGATTGAACAGGGTCATCAGCACCCCCACCGTGCCATCCACCGGGATCGGGGTGTCGGGGAACACCTCGATCGCCTTGCCACCCGGACTCACCTCAATCGTGGCGGGCAGCTTCTTCTCGCAGCGCGTGCGCTTGGTCATGCCGCCGCTGCTCATGCGGCAGAGCTGAATCATTTTGGGATCGATCTTGGCGTCGAAGTGATCGGGGATCGTGATCGTGAGCTTGAGGATCGCCGTCTTGCGGTCCTTCGGACGCAGGATCAGGTAGTAGTCGGAGCGCTGCTGCCGGATTGTGCTGGTGACGAAGTAGTAGAGCTTGTTGTAGTCCTTGTTGTTGTCCCAGCGGAACTCCACCAGACCCGAGGTGCCCTGGGCCCGGGCGCTGCCGCCGCTACTTCCCAGGCCGGGGATCGCGCCGGGCAGCTGGGTGGTGGCCAGCGCCAGGCTGGCAGCGGCCCCGAAGGCCGTGGCCCTGCCCAGCAGGCTGCCAGCCACGCCCCGGCTGCGGCAGCTGCCTGCACTGCCGCGGAGTGCCTGACGGATCGCCCCGAGGGGTCGGATGGGGGCCATGGGCTAGGGCGAATGGATTGCTTCGATTCTCCGCAGGGTGATTCACCCCCCGCCTGGGGAGTGGTCGGCGGGGGAGCTGGCTGGGGGTGGGATTTCCGCACTGGTGCTGGGATTGCTGGCCTTGATAGCGGGCCTCACGGGCCGGCCTCAGCTCTCCTTCACCAGATCGGGCCGCAGTCGGGTGGCCTCGCGCAGGTAGGCGTGGGCCACCTCCCGCTCCGCCGGCAGCCAGGCATGGGCGAGCAGGCGGATGCAGCGCTCCAGGTCGCCCGCCACGGCCATCTGCTGGCAGTCGAGCAGGGCCACCGCGCCCCAGTCGGTCCGGCGGCGGGCGATGGCGGCAGGGAAGCAGGCATCGAGATCGGGGGTCACCGAGAAGGTGACCGAAAGCACCCGCTCTCCCTCCAATCCGTTCCGCCGCACCAGCTCCTCGATCAGTTCGGCCACCGCCTCGCCGATCGCCTCGCTGGTGTTGGCGGTGGCCGTGGTGGCACCCCGCAGGGCGCGCAGGGTCCAGCCGGGGTCGCTCATGGCCGGAACAACCAGAGGGGCTGGCCGGCCCAGGCCAGCTCGAGCCGCAGGGCCGTGCCGATCGTCTCCAGCAGGCTGCGGCCCGGCACCAGGGCCGCCAGGCGGCCGGGAGCCTTGCCAAAGGTCACCGTCCTGCAGTGCTCCGGGTCGAGGCCGGCCAGCTCGGCGGCCAGGCGGCGGGCCCGCTCCTCATCGCCCAGTTCATCCACCAGGCCGAGCTCGCGGGCCTGGGCGCCGCTGAACACGCGGCCATCGGCGAAGCGGCGCACCACCTCCTCCTCCAGGCCCCTCCCCTGGGCCACCGCCGTCACGAACTGGCCGTAACTCGAATCGATCAACTCCTGCAACAGCCCCCGCTCCGCCTCGCTCAGGGCCCGGTCGGGCGACAGGATGTCCTTGAAGGGGCCGCTCTTCACCGTTTCGAAGCGCACGCCGATTCGCTCCAGCAGACGCGAGAGGTCGTTGCCCCGCAGGATCACGCCGATCGAGCCGGTGATGGTGCCGGGATTGGCCACGATCTTCTCGGCGGCCACCCCCACGTACACCCCGCCGGAGGCGGAGATGTTGCCGAAGCTAGCCACCACCCGGCAGCCCTTCTCCCGCAGGCGCAGCAGGGCGGCATGGATCTCCTGGCTGTCGCCCACCGTGCCACCCGGGGTGTCGAGCCGGAGCAGCAGGGCCGGACATTCGCGCCGGCTCACCTGATCGAGGGCCTTGAGCACCCGGGTGCGGGTGCCTCCGGCGATCGGACCCTCGATCGCGATCCGGGCCAGGGTGCGGCGGGTCTTGCGGCGCCAGGGCCAGGGCATGGGATCAGGGTGGTTTGATCGGATCTTAAAAAGAGGGCTCGCATCCGGCCCGCTGCCGGCCTTAGGCCCGACCCTTCCCCATGGCTCAGGCCGACCTGGCACCCCCCCTCCCGCCGCTGCTGCGCTGGCTGCTGATGCTGCTGCCCTTCGCGCTCTGGGGCACGGCCATGGCAGCGATGAAGCCCCTGCTGGAGGGGGTTGACCCCCTGCTGGTGGCCAGCCTGCGGTTGCTGCCCGCGGCCCTGGTGCTGCTCCTGGTGGCCCGGCTCCTGGGCCGCTCCCTGCGGGTGGATCCCGGCGACATCCCCGCCCTGATCGCCTTCGCCTTCGTGGATGCCACCCTGTTCCAGGGGTTGCTGGCCAGGGGCCTCGGCCAGACTGGCGCCGGTCTGGGCTCGGTGCTGATCGATTCCCAGCCCTTGCTGGTGGCGCTGCTGGCGCGGGCCTTGTTCGGCGAGGCGATCAATCCGGTGGGCTGGTTGGGCCTGCTGGTGGGGCTGCTCGGCATCGTCTGCCTTGGTTTGCCGCCAGAGCTGCTGCGCCAGTGGTGGCTGGAGGGCCCAGCCGTGGAGGGCCTGCACCCCTGGAGCCATGGCGAGGCCTGGATGCTAGGGGCCGCCACCGCCATGGCGGTGGGCACGGTGCTCTGCCGCTTTGCCACCCGTCGCAGTGATCCGGTGGCGGTCACCGCCTGGCACATGCTGCTGGGGGGGTGCCGCTGCTGCTGGCCGTGGCCCTGGGCCCGCTGCTGGCGCCAGGGGCCTCGGCGGCAGCGGTTCTCGATGCCCTGCGCCCGGCCTGGAGCAGCCTCGACTGGGCCCTGATGGCCTACGCCTCCCTCTTCGGCAGCGCCCTGGCCTACGGGCTCTTCTTCAGCTTTGCCAGCCGCGGCGACCTCACCGGCTTCACCGCCCTCACTTTCCTCACGCCCGTGTTCGCCCTGCTCTGCGGCTTCCTGCTGCTGGAGGAGCGGCTCGCTCCGCTGCAGTGGCTCGGAGCCGCCCTGGCGCTGGTTTCGGTGCTGCTGATCAACCGGCGGGACCAGCTCTGGCAGCCGGCGGTGGCCGGAGCTGGTGGCGGAGCGGGCGGACCCGAAGCGGGCGGACCCGGAGCGGGCGCGCCCGGGGCTTTGGATGGAGGCGTGGCGAGCGGCCCCGTCCAGGAGACGGAGGCGCGCTGATGGGCGGTTGGCTCCAGCGCCGGGCCGGCCTGGTGATCGTGCTGGTCACCCTGTTGCTGGGTTGGCTGCTCTTCGTGGCACAGCTGGGAAAAACGGGGCTCGTGGATGAAACCCCACCTCTGTTTGCCGCCTCCGCCCGGGCGATGGCTGCAACGGGCGACTGGCTGGTGCCCCAGGTGAACGGTCTACCCCGCTACGACAAGCCGCCGCTGGTGTACTGGCTGATGGCCCTGGTTCATCGCCTGCCGGGCCAGGAGCGCTGGGATCCGCTGGGCAGCTGGGCCGCCGGCCTGCCCTCCGCCCTGGCCACGGTGGCGCTGATGCTGGCGCTGGCCGACACGCTGCGGCGCTGGCCCCAGGCCGGGGTTGCGGGAGGCAACGCCGGCGCCCCTCGCCCTGGCCTGGCCCCCGGGCTGGCCCCACTGCTGCCTCCCCTGGTGGCCGCCCTGGCCTTCGCCCTCTCCCCCCTGGTGCTCCTGTGGAGCCGGATCGGCGTCAGCGATGCCCTGTTCACCGCCACCCTGGCCACCAGCCTGCTGCTCTGCTGGCGAACCTATGCCGATCCCGGTTCCCGCTGGTGGAGCCCCTGGCCGGTGCTGGCCCTGGCGGTGCTCACCAAGGGGCCGGTGGCCCTGGTGCTGATGGCCCTCACGCTGCTGCTCTTCGCCGCGCTGCAGGCGGATGCGGCCACCCTGCGGCGCCGGCTGCGGCCCCTGACGGGGATCGCCCTGGCGGCCCTGCTGGCCCTGCCCTGGTACGGCCTGGCCCTGCTGCGGGAAGGGCGCCCCTTCTGGGACAGCTTCTTCGGCTACCACAACCTCCAGCGCTTCACCGCGGTGGTGAACAACCACCTCCAGCCCTGGTGGTTCTTTGGGCCGATTCTCGTGCTGGCCAGCCTGCCCGTCACCCCCCTGCTGCTGCTGGGGCTGAGGCGGGCCCTGGGTCCCTGGCCCCTGCGCTCCGTGCCCCCTGCGGTTTCCCTGCATCGGTTCGCGGCCTGCTGGTTGCTGGCCGTGCTCGCGTTCTTCACCATCGCCGCCACCAAGCTGCCGAGCTACTGGCTGCCGGCCACGCCGGCGGCGGCTCTGCTGATCCTGCTGGCCGCTGGCGGTGGGTCTGCGGCGCCGGCGATGGGGATGGGGGGCCAGGAGGGGGGCGCGCGGGTGGCAGGGCGTTGGGGGCTCGGCGTTTCGGGGGCTGGCGGTTCCCGCGATCGCGCCCTCGAACGGGCCTGGACCATGAGCCTGGCGCTCTGCGCCCTGCTCGGTCTGGCCTACCTGGCCGGCCCCCTCTGGGTTCCGCTGATCCAGGACCCCGAGCTGGCCACCCTGCCCGCCGGGATCCTGGCCAGCGGACGGTTGCCCCTGGCCGGTGCCTGTTATCTGCTGGCCGCCTGCCTCGGCTGGTGCTGGCGCCGCGGCCCCTGGCCCCTGCCGCTGCTGCTGCTCCAGCTCCCCCTGGTGGCCTTCGTGCCGTTGGTGCTGCTGCCGCTCTGGACCCTGGGCGATCAGGTGCGCGGCGCTCCGGTGCGGGCGATGGCGGAGGCCGTGCGCCACCAGGCCCGACCCGGTGAACCCGTGGCGATGGTGGGGATCTTGAAGCCTTCGCTGCATTACTACAGCCGCCGGGTGGTGCTCTACGAGGGCACCCCCCCGGAGGGACCGATCAACCTGGCCGATCGGTTGCGGCGGGAGCGCCGCGCTGGCCAGCTTCCCAGCTCAGCGGCGCAGCAACCCACGGTGCTAGTGGTGATCGATGGGGCCACCGCCGCCCTTCCCCACTGGCGGGGCTTGGGGCCCACGGAGCTGGCCCGCAGCGGGCTCTATCGCCTCTGGCGGGTCGATCGGCGCCGGCTGGAGACCCGGGCGGCGGAGCTGGCCCGAGGGGGGCTCAACTCCACCTGGTGGCGCCCCCGGCCGGAGCGTTACTGAGGGGGCATCAACGGGCTTCCGCGCCGCTTTCCGGGAGAGGATGCGGAAGTTCGAGGCCTACAACGGGCCTGGTGGGGCTCGACGCGGTCCGAGCCCGGCCGGCGGCCCCGCTCAGGCCACCACAGGTGAGCGGATTAGGTCGGTGTAGAGCTGTTCAAGGGCATCGATGTTGCGGGTGAGGGTGTAGCGCTCGATCGCCCGGGCCCGGGCGCGGCGGCCCAGTTCGGCGGTGAGCACCGGCTGCTCGCGCAGCACCGGCAGCAGGGTGCGCAGCTGGGTAGTGACCCCCTGGGTGCTGATCACGATCCCCGCTCCACCCTCCAGCACCTCGCCATCGGCACCGGCATCGGTGGCCACGCAGGCCGTTCCGGCCGCCATCGCCTCCAGCAGGGCCAGCGAGAGCCCCTCCACCAGCGAGGGCAGCAGGAACACCTCCGCCAGCTGCAGCAGGGCGATTCGGCGCTCCAGACTGGCCTCGAAGCCCCACCACTCCACATCCGGCTCGCCGGGGTTCTGCAGGGAGGCCCTCAGGGGGCCATCGCCCACGATCAGCAGCACACAGCCCGCCGGCCTCACCAGGCGCCAGGCCTTGAGCAGCGCCTCCAGGTTTTTCTCGGTGGTGATGCGGCCCATGAACAGAAACACCCGGCGGCCGGCGTAGCGGCGGCGCAGGTCGCTGAGAACCGGACCCGGAGCCCTGGGTGCCGGCGACCAAAGGTCGGTGTCGACCCCGTTGGGGATCACCGCCAGCCGCTCCCTTCGCACCCCCAGCCGCTCGAGCAACTCCGCCTGGAGCTCGGAGAACACGATCACCCGGTCGAAGCGGGCCAGGGAGGGGGCGTAGAGCTGGTAGGTGAGCTGCTGGGTGCCGGCGCTCAGGTTGCGCAGGCTGGCGTCGAAGGCGGGATGGAAGGTGGCCACCAGCGGCAATCCCAGCTGCTGGCAGAGGTCCGGGAGCCGGAAGTCGAGGGGGGAGAGGGTGAGGCTGGCATGGACCAGGTCGGGCCGGATCCGCTCCAGGGATTCCCGCAGCTCCCTCTGGGCTCCGGGGGAGGGGATGGTGTACACCTGCGACTTCACCAGGTAGGACAGGGTGACCTCCGGCTCCAACTCACCCCCACCGGCCCGGACCGCCACCGCCTGGGGGGAGCCCCCTTCCGCCCGGCCCAGGGGTGCCCCCAGCGGAGCGGCCGGGGTGTCGAAGTGGATGAAGTGCACCGCATGGCCGCGGCGGCGCAGCGATTCGGTGGTGCTCAGGCCATAGATCACGTTGCCGCAGAAGGGGGACTTCTTGCCCAACCAGGCAATCTGAGCCACCGATCTCCACCCGCATTCGATGGGAAAAGCTAGCAGCGCCGCCAGGGTTGTTCGAGCAGGGCGGTTAGTACGGCGATCGCCGCCAGGCCCCAGAGCACCGGCAGCAGGCCGTAGCGGCTCACCACCGCCCCGGCCAGCACCAGCGGCAGGCTGAGGGCGATGTTGATCAGGTTGTTCTGCAGGCCGAACACCTTGCCCCGTTGGTCCTCGGGGGTGTCCTCCTGGATCGTGGTCTGGGCCGGCCCCCAGCGCCAGGCCGACGCCGCTGGCGGCCAGGAGGATCCCGAAGCCGGTGGGGCCGAGGGTCTCGATCGTGGCCGCCAGGCTGATCGCCAGCACGTAGAGGGCCGCCAGGAGGCTGTAGAGCAGCACGAGTTGGATCATGGCGGCGCGCACGCTGCGCCGTTCCCGCAGCACCTGCACGCCCTCGCCGATCTCCTCCCACACAGAAATGGCGCGGGGAATCCGGACGGGCTCCTCGAGGGCGATGCCGGCGATGGCCACGGCCGCCAGCCCGTAGCAGAGCGGCAGCAGCACAAATTCACCACCTGGAATGCCGACCTGGGCCAGTCCCTTCTGCAATAGCCGCAGCACCGGATCCCCCACGGCGAATCCCACGATCGTGGCGGCCATGCTGGTGGCCTGATACACCGAGTTGGCCGCCAGCAGCTGGCCTGAGGGCACCAGCAGGGGCAGCATGGCTTGCTCGGCGGGGGCGAAGAACTGGGTGAGCACCGATTCGAGGAAGGTCATGCCCACCAGGGCCCAGTAGCCCCAGCTCAGCCCCAGCCACACCGGCCCCGGCAGCAGGCAGAGGGGTGCCAACAGCAGCAGGCCGCTCCGCAGGGCATTGGAGGCCACCATCACCTTGCGCTTCGGCCAGCGGTCGGCCCAGACCCCCGCCACCGTGCCCAGCAGGATCGCTGGAATCGTGTTGGCCACGTAGATGCCCGTGGCCATCAGGGTGATCACCTGGGCCCGGGTCTCCAGATCGATGCGGATTGCCGCCGCCGCATCCACTAAGGCGGGATTGGCGGGGTTGTCCGTCACCCAGTACTGGGCGATCAGGAACACCATCAGCACGATGTAGAACTTGTCCGCCAGCTGGGAGAAGATCTGCCCCAGCCAGAGCCGCCGAAACTGCACGCTGGCCAGCAGAGCCCCGATACCGCCCTCCCCGCCCGTTGCTGCCGTCGGGGCACCACTTGCCGCCCTCGGCGCAGCCGTCGGTGCTGCCGGGGCATCCGGTTCGGGTTCGAAGGCAGCGGTTGCCGGGCCGCGGTCGTCACCTGTCTGGCTCATGGCGGTTGGCGGTTCAACGGGCGGGCTCCCCGGGTTCGAAGCCGGCACGCAGCAGTCTGAAGGCCCGGGGGCGTCGGCCCAGGTGTTCCCCCCACCACGCCTCGATCAGGTCGAGCAGGTGCAGCCACACCCGCTCCGGCCCCAGCAGATCCCCATCCCGGCGGCGGGGCGTGCCGGCCCGGGGCAGCCGCTGCAGCAGCGCCAACTCCGAGGCATTGAGCACAAGCCGCGCTCCAGCAATGGCGCCGATCGCCAGCCCCTCCTGGGGTAGCAGGCTGCAGCGCCAGTCCCAGTTCCCCACAGGGGGCTGCAGCGCCGCACCGCTGCGGGCGCAGCTCTGGAGCGGCAGGGCCAGGCCCCCCAGGGCCAGCAGATGCACACTCCCCTGCACCGCGATCGCCAGGGCCTCGGCACGGTCCTGCCGCTCCCGCACCACCGTTTCCAGCCGACCCAGCTGCAGCAGCAGGTCGGCGAGCAGGCCCGGTACGGGATCCTCGCCAGGCACCAAGGCCAGGCTCAGCTCCACCAACCCCTGGGCCGCCGCGAGCGTCTCCAGGCGCTCCCCGAGGGCTCCATGGCTGTGGAGCACCTCCAGTTGCCGCACCCGTTTGAGATCGCCCCGGCCGCCCACCTGGAGCCGCAGCAGGGTGAGGGGCACCGCCGCCGCCAGGCTGCTGCGGGGGCGCCGTGCCCCTGGCACCGCCAGCCGCACCATGCCCTCGGCCTCGCTGAGCAGGGTGAGCAGCCGATCGTTTTCGCCGAGCGGGCGGCAGCTCATCACCAATCCCTCCAGCCGCTGCTCCGGCAAGGTGTCTCCTCAGCCGCTGGGCCCGGCGGCAGGAGCGCCCCGCCGCAGCGCCTGCATCAGGGCCACGCCCCGGCTGGTGCCCAGCCGCACCGCGCCGGCTTCCACCAGCTCCAGGGCCTGCTCCAGGGAGGCGATGCCCCCCGAGGCCTTGATGCCGGCCCGGCCTCGGGCCAGTGCGGCCAGCTGGCGCACCTGCGCGGCCGACACCGCCGGTCCGAAGCCGCTGCCGCTCTTAAGAAAGCGGGCACCGGCATCGAGGCTCACCTCCACCAGCAGGGCGAGGGCCTCCGGCTCCAGCCGGCCCATCTCCAGGATCACCTTCACCGGCAGGCCCAGCTCCGTGATCGGGGCCAGGTCCGCCAGCAGGGTGGTGCTGTCGCCATCGGCCAGGGCGCCGAAATCGGGCACC
>JAPLIE010000171.1 GCA_026389265.1 Cyanobacteriota bacterium
CGATCAGCTGCTCGGCGGTCTTGAGCTTGCGGATGATCTGCTCCGCTGTGTGCCTGGTGCGTTTCATGGTGGAGTCCCCAGCCCAGTCTGGCCGGCTGAAGACTCTCATTCACCCTGGACTCGTTTCCGGGGTCCACGTCACCATCACCTGGCCGCAGAGAGGCAAAGGAAATGAAGATTGTCATCCGGTGGCGGCTCAGGTGGATGGCGGTGTTAGGCGGCATGGGTGCTATTGGTACACCATGCCGTTGTACTTCAACCAACCCGAGACATGCTGGCCATCCGGGTCATGATGCGTCCAGTGCATGACGCCGCCCTCCGCATTCCATTCATATTGACCATAGAACGCAACTCGGTCGCCATTCCTCAATGCTTCGATACGGGGAGCGATGTCAATGTTCTGGGCGATAAGCAGGGTCTGACCCGATGCAAGTCGGAGGATAAAGCGCTGATGGCGGTTGCCGTCATCGTCGTCAGATATAACTCTATCGACCACACCTTCACCGCCCACCTGGACGCCGCTTTGTTGTGCTTGGTACGCGCTCGAGATTGCCTTGTCGGCCGCTGAAGAGGAACTCGTAAGCGACTGGTTGGGGCCGATCGGAATAATCCGAAAATAGAACGATGCCAGGCCTAGCAGAATGAGCACAACAGCCGTGATAGGAAGTGCCGCAGAGGCACTCTTCCTTTTTACTGGCTGGCGTTGTGTGTTGTTCTGATACCGCACCTCCTTTGCACGTATCCGCCCCTGCTCGTCATGACCGATCACGAAGGTGAGAAAATCATTGAGACTGGGACGCCGATTTCTTTGCTGGAACTGGCTGATGTGGACGAAGATACGTGGACCCCTGGATAACGGCGTGATAAACCCGTAGCCCTTGGTGTCATTCCACTGTGTAAGCCTGCCCTGTTGATCCATCAGATTTCTGTACGCCTAACGCTGCCGCTCAGCCGCGGGCAGGTATCTCAATTCTAGCATTCCCTTGGGCAAGACCGATTGTGACTGCCGACGGCAGGAGCGGGTTGTTGTGCAGCAGTTCAAGCGTGACTTCTAAACCCAAATCGTATTACTTGGTCGCATTCTCGAATAAATGGCTTTAGTTGGCTAAGCCTTGCATGCAGATCGCAGTCGATGCGCTACACAAGCGTCTACTCCCAGCTTACCTATGCCTCTCTTATGTGATATTTAACTGTTGATTCAAGCCCTGCTCTAATTCGCGAGAAGGCATTCCTTATCTCCAGCGCCTCTGAATCGTTCAAGGTAAAGATCTCAGTTGAATGGACGCGGTGATGGTCAAATAGTTTATGCAACGTTGCCTCGGCTTCGAATGCTTCCCTTTGGTGTTCAAAGTCCAGAACATCTTCGATGATGCAGGGGCCAAACTGATGAATTCTCTTTGGTACGATCTTGGCCTTGCCAATCTTGTATTAGAGCTTGCCAGCTGCTGTGATTTCAAAAGCAAGAAGTTTTACGAAATACACTTTGTGCCTCTCATCCCATTCGTGGGTCGTCGATTCTGAGCCGCTTGGCCTATACTTCTTAACTTCCTCAACTTTAACTGGAATCTTCTTCCAGGTCTTGGTCCATGCCTTTACTGCTACAAAGCTTGCGGCTGAATGGGTCCTGCACGTAAATTTACTCCCGTCTTCCATCGTAAAACTCCACTTCTTGCCCTTCGAGCGCGAATTCTTTGAGGCTGTAAAGTAGAATTTCCCATTCTCGGGCGCTGGTCCTGAGGCACTACAGGCTGCTGTTCCAATTCCGAAGCTCTTGACATGATCTGAATGAAGATATGCCCAAAGCCCTCCTTTTGACTGGTCCGTCGAGTCTCTCCAAAACCAGTGATGTAGGTACCTACCCATTCCAAAGGCCACTCTCAAAGCATAGTAGCTAGCCAGTGTGCCGAATGATTGATGAGGTTCGCAAGTTGCGTATCAGCTATCCATTCTGTTGGTTGGCGCCATTGACTGCACAACTCCAAAGCTCAGTGGCGTGCCGCTTGCGGCTCATCCACTGAAGCGCCGTGTTGGACGCCGTGATAAAGAAACTCGGGAGCGAGATCTGCGCCATTCGGCCAAATAACAGTTTCAAGTTCTGGATCAACCTTGACCTGCAGAAAGAGATCGGGATCCTTCAGTGGTTCAAACATCGGACCCCACAGCTCATTGATGAGCTCAATTATGCCAACCTTGCCATCGTGAAATCGTAGCCACAAGCGATAGCCCTGCAGCGGCTTGACCTCGACAACTCTTGGGATCATGGAGGCTACTCAAGAGGCTCTATTTTAACCAGGGGTTGGCGTGCTTGCGCAAGAGACCAGTCATCGAGCAGCTCTGCCTTGTGAAGAATCCGCCATTCTTCCACAAGACGTAGGGCCCTAGCACCAAGACTTCCATCAATCACAAGGCCGTCTTCAATCCGAATAGAAACCTGCATATCTACGTATTTTTCGTGAAAATGAGGAGGGGAGTGATCGTTATAATGCATGGAAATTATGATACCGAAGAAGCGTGTGAGCTCTGGCAATTGTCTTCACCTGAGGCGTAAGCTTGATTCTACCTACAAACGATTTCGGCGCGCCCAACGCTTATTGGAGGGCGAAGCTGAAGGCCTCAATCTCGTTCCGGTTCTCCTAATACGTCCAACAACCATGCCCGCCTGATCAGAACGCCAACGGCACCAAGAACTTGACCGCCAGGGGGGCCAGGGCTCCCGCCATAGCGGCGGCCCCCTGCAGCAGCTGGCCGCCGAACCCATTGCCGCTTGGCGGTTTGCCATCCGGTTTCACAAGGCCGCTGGCGGCCTTGCGGAGATCCTGGGCTCCCTTGGTATCGCCTCCCTGCTCCAGCAGAACCGCGGCATGGTTCAGGTCTTGGGCGGCCAGTTGGTTCTGGCCCTGCTCCTGGCGGCTGATGCCCCGGGCTGCCCAGCTCACCGGAGCTTCGGGCTGGCGCTGGATCGCCTGGCTGAAGAAGGTTTCCGCCTCGGGAAAGCGTCCTTCGGCGGCCGCCTTGACCCCGGCGTTGTGGAGCTGGGCGTAGTTGAGCTGGTTGGGCTGAATCCCGATCGCCCCCTCCCAATGGCTGCGACTCAGCGCCCCTTCATCGAGCTGGGCCGCGCTCAGATCGCTGCGGCGCAGATCCGTGCCCTCCAGTTGGGCGCCGCGTAGATCGGCGCCCCGGAGGGAAGCCCCCTGCAGGCTGGTGAAGCGGAGATCGGCGCCGCTGAGCACGGCGCCATCGAGGCGCGCCTGGCTGAGGTTGGCCCGCTGCAGGCGGGCGTTGCGCAGGTCGGCATCCCGCAGGTCCGCCTGCACCAGGTCAGCATCCTGCAGCCGACATCCAGGGCACGCTTTGTTCTGTAGCAAGCGGATCAGGTCGTCGCCGGAGGCGGCCTGGGCCCCCGGGGGCGTCAGCAGGGGCAGCCAGGTGAAGGCCAGCAGCATCAGCGCCTGGGCCCCGCGGGATGGAAGGATCCCACTCCAGGAGCTCCTTCCGCTGATCGGGTTGCCGCCGGCCGGCGAGCCTGGGCAACGCATGGCCATCGTTCCCTTGCTGCAATGATCCTGTTCTAGGAGCAGTCGGGCTCCAACGACTCAGGGCGTCGGCCGGCCCTGAGGCTGGCGCCGCAGGGCCCGCTCCAGTTCGCGACGGTGGCGGCGCAGGCTGGCGCCCAGCACCCGCGCTTCCCGCGCTGGCCGGGCGCCCTTGCCGTAGCGCCAGAGCTCGTAGGGCTCGGCCACGGCCCGCAGCAGGGCGCCGAGCTCGGGTTCGTTCTGCTCCAGGCGGGCGCTGAAGTCGCGCAGGGTTTCGCCCGCTTCCGGCACCAGGCCCCGCCGGGCCAGGGCGGCCAGGGCCCGTTCCAGTTCCCGCCGCGGTGGATCCCCTTCGGGCCGCTTCCGCAGCCAGCCCAGCACGCTCACCGAGATCCCCAGTCCCCCGCTCACCGCCGCCAGCACCAGCACCCCCACCAGGTTCCTGCGCTCCCCGAGCAACTTCTGCAGCAGGGCCTCCTGCCCCTCCCGATCGAAGCCCAGCCACCAGCGGCCCCAGGCCAGATCCAGCGCCTACCACTGCCGCTTCAGCCAGCCCGCCGTGCCCCTGGTGGGGTCGGCGCGCAGGCCTCCACCCCGGGCTGCAGCAATCCAGGTGCTGGGATCCACCCGCCGCCAGCCTTCCTCCCCGACCCACACCTCACTCCAGGCGTGGGCGTTGTCCTGGCGGAGGTCGAGGTAGCCCGCACCGGCTAGGGGCTGCACCCAGGTGCCGCCCTGGTAGCCGCTCACAACCCGGGCCGGCACCCCCGCCGCCCGCATCAGGGCGGAGAAGGCGCTGGCGTAGTGGCCGCAGAAGCCCTCCTGTCGTTCGAACAGGAAGGCAACAAGGGGGGCCAGCTTCGGCAGGGTGCCCGGGCTGCGGTTGTAGCGAAACGGCCGGGAGCGGAACCAGGTTTCGGCCAGCGTCAGCCGTGCCGC
>JAPLIE010000135.1 GCA_026389265.1 Cyanobacteriota bacterium
GCAGCCACAGGCTGCTTCCTTGGCCTGGCGCGGGTGGGGGGCTGAATCGGTGCCCAGGAAGAACTTCGGATTCCCCGAGGTGGCCGCGGCCACCAGGGCAAGGCGGTGGCGTTCCCGCTTGGCCACCGGCAGGCAGTAGAAGTCGGGCCGCAGGCCGCCGCGGAACATGGCGTTGCGGTTGATGTGCAGGTGGTGGGGCGTGATCGTGGCCGCCAGGTTGTGGCCGGCGCTGCGCACGAAGTCGGCGGCCTCGGCGGTGGTGATGTGCTCAAGCACCACCTTCAGCTCCGGATGGCGGCGCAGTAGGGGCTCCAGGTGCCGCTCGATGAACACCGCTTCGCGATCGAAGATGTCGATCTCCCCATCGGTGACCTCTCCGTGGATGAGCAGGGGCAGACCGATCCGCTCCAGGGTTTCGAATACGGCGGTGAGCTTGGCCAGGTCGCTGACGCCGGCGGCGGAATTGGTGGTGGCATTGGCGGGGTAGAGCTTGCAGGCCGTGAACACCCCTTCAGCGTGGCCCTGCTCCAGCTCTGCCGGCTCGATCGTGTCGGTGAGATAGGCCGTCATCAAGGGCGTGAAGCCCAGCTCGCTTGGCACCGCGGCGCGGATGCGCTCTCGGTAGGCCACCGCCGCCGCCACGGTGGTGATCGGCGGCGAGAGGTTGGGCATCACGATCGCCCGGGCGAAGCAGCGAGCGGTGGCCGGTGCCACCGCCTGGAGCAGGGGGCCATCGCGCAGGTGCACGTGCCAGTCGTCGGGACGCCGCAGGGTGATGGTCCGCGCGGGCTCTGCCCCAGCGTTGGCGTCCGACAACGCGCCGCTGGTGCGTGATGGCTCAGCGGGGAGAGGGGCGGCGGCCATCGGCGGGGGAGGAGGGGCGATCTCTGGGCAGGCGGTGCAGGTGGGGCTGATCCCCTTGCGGGCCGCGCGGTGGACGGGCTTCAGCGGGGAGCTGCTGCGCCGGCTCTTGCTCGCTCATGCTCCAGATACCCCACCGTGAGATCGTCCGGATCGGTCTGGAGATAGAGATAACCAGAGCCATCGGCCAGCACCACGGCGCGGTAGTTGTAGGCCACGCCGAGCGAATCGGTCTGCTTCACCGTGGCCAGGCAGTCGGCGCCCACCGTGATCGTGCCGCTGTAGGTGGCCTCCTCGATGCGGGGGCCGTAGCTGGAGATGGCGATGCCCAGCACGCTGCCGGCGCGCCAGCGCTCGTTCTGGATCACGGCATTGGGCCGCCACAGGCCGTCTTTCCAGTTGCGGCCTTGCTGCATGCTCAGCACGATGCCATCCAGCAGGGAGGCGCGGCAGGCTCCGCTTCCCTGCGAAAACCAGCGGGACACCACCACCACATCGGGCAGGGTGCCGAGCGAGTAGCGGGGGCTCCCGGACGCGTCCAGCACGGCCTGGCTGGTGCTGATGTGGCTGTCGTAGGTGCGCTCGATGCCGGCACGGCAGAGGGAGAGGGAGCGGTAGCGGCCGGTGTAGGCCACCTCCCGGTAGATGCGGCCGCGGCGTTCCAGTCGGATGCCGCTGATGGTCCCATCGGGGTTCCAGGTTTCCTGCAGGATCCGCGCCACCGGGTCCTGCTGGGCCACGCCATCCCCCATCACCACATAGCGGCCGGCGCGAGGCGCGGCGCACTGCACCGGGGTGGCGGGTTTTGCCAGCAGCGGGGTGCCCCGCCGGGCAGGCCGGGCGGCCGTCGGTGCTTCGGGGGCCGCCCCGGCTGCTCCCGGAGCCAGGCTGAGGATCGCCAGCAGGCCCGGCAGCACCGCTGGGTTCATCCGTCGCTGGTTGCGGCTGCGCGGAGCTCTGGTGGCAAAGGCTGGGTGCATGGAAGAGGGGAGACCGGGGAGCATGGCTGACAGGAGCGGCCCGTGCGCGTTCTAGCTGTTGATCAGGACCGGGGCCGCCGATGCCCCCACCAGCCGAGCAGGAACACCAGCGCCATGGCCCCATAGCCCAGGGCCCAGGAGGCCCCGTGGCCCCAGCCGGGATCGAGCACCGTGTCGGCTGCCGTGAAGCGCCAGGCATGGAGCAGGCCCACCCAGGAGCCCGCCGCGGCGACCAGGGCGCAGGCGGCGGCGGCCCGGAAGCGCTGCTCAATCACATAAACAAGCATGCCCGCCAGGAGCATGGCGGCCACGATCTGGCCCTGCTCTAGGGCGAAGGCACCGGAGGCCCACACATCGGCCTGCTCCAAGGGGGGCAGCAAGGCCGCGCTGAAGGGTTGGGCCGGGGAGCCGGCTCCCCCGGCCCGCAGGCCCGCCTTCAGCAGCAGCGATCCCCAGCCCGCCAGGCCCGGCAACAGGCCCAGGGCCACGGCGGGGGCATGGGCCGATGGGGTGGCCTGGAACGCCTGGGCGGCGATCACCAGGGCGATGTATAGCACGATCGCCATGCCGGCCTCGATCGGGATCAGCTGGCCCAGCACCCCGAACAGCCCCAGCAGGCAGCCCAGACCCATCACCACCCCGTTGAGCCAGGAGTAGCCGATCCGGGCCCCCATCCCCTTCCAGCCCGGATGGCCGATGTAGATCGTGGTGGGGAAGCAGGAGCCCAGCACGGCCGCGGCGATCGTGCCAAGGCCGTTGATCAGCAGCGAACTCTTCACCGGGTAGGAATCGCCCGCAGATTCGGCGCTCTCCAGGTTCTGGAGCGAGCCCAGCACATTGAACAGTCCCATCGGGATCGTGACCCCCAGCCAGGGCAGCAGCTGCTGGCGACCCGCCCAGAGCTCCCCAAGCTGGGGCACGGGCAGGTGCAGGCCCACCTGGCTCACATTGCTCTGCCAGGTGGCGGGGTCGATCTTGATCAGGCCGGTGGTCCAGGCCAGGGCCACCCCCACCAACACCGCCAGGAGCCCCCCCGGCAGGGGCAACCGCACGGAGCCGAAGTAGGCCACCAGGATCACCGCCAGCACCGCCAGGCCGACCACCGGCTCGGCATAGGTGCGCAGCAGGAAGCCCAGGCCGATGTAGCCCAGGGCGATGCCCGCCAGGGTGGCTAGCAGGGCCGCCCGGGGTAGCCAGCGCCGTAGGCCGCCCACCACGAAGGCGCCCGCCGCTTCGATCAGTCCGGAGCCGAGACAGGCGATCAGGCCGGCTTGCCAGGAGAGGCGCACCGCCGTGGCCGCATCGGCCCCCTGGCCCAGGGCCCCCAGCTTCACCGGCAGCATCACCAGGAACACGTAGGCGAACAGGCTCACCGTGTTGATGCCGTAGGGCAGGGCGGTGCGATCAGCCCGGCCTTCGGCCCGGCCGAGCCGGTGGGCCTGAACGGCATAGGCCACGTTGCCCACCACCAGGCTGATGCCGGTGGCCGGCAGGATCGCCCCGAAGATCAGGGCATCGGGATAGCCCAACACCCCCCGGCAGAGCGACACGATCAACAGGATCTGGATCAGGTTGTCCAGCGCCAATCCCAGGAAGCCATCAAGGTCGCCGCGTACCCACCAGCGGGGTGTGGCGGGCAGAGGTAGTGGAGCGGAGGCACCAGTCACGGAGACAACACAATGCTGTTTGCTGAGCAGCTTATAACCATTACCGGTTATTTGATCCTGTTGTAGTGGGCCAAATCTTTGTGGCCAAAATGATAGTGAACCAGGATGATTGTCTGCGGTTGTAACTGCTCGCCTCTGGCTCGGCGTTAAGGAGCCTTGTTGGGTCACTGATCGCTGCAACGACTGCCTAGCCGATCGGTGAACAGGATGCCCGCCAGGTGATCGCATTCGTGCTGCACCACCCGGGCATGGAACCCTTCCACCTCCCGCACCAGTGGTTCACCGGTGGGGGTGAAGGCGGCGTAGCGCACCCGCCGCCAGCGCGGCACCGCAGCCCGCAGCCCCGGCACGCTCAAGCAGCCCTCCTCGCAGGCTTCCAGCTCCGGATCAAGGGGGGTGACCTCCGGATTCACCAGCACCGTTTCCGCAATCGGGGCTGCCTGGGGGTAGCGCGGATTGCGGCTGAAGCCGAAGATCACCACCCGTAGGGGCACCCCGATCTGGGGCGCGGCCAGACCGGCGCCATCGCGGGCGGCCATGGTGTCGCGCAGGTCTTGAACCAGCGCCAACAGGGCTTCGCCGCCGAACTGATTCGGGGGCACGGCCCTGCTCGGCTGGCGCAGCCGTGGATCGCCGCTGAGCAGGACATCACGCACGGCCATGGCGAGGTTGTGGCTGTCCGGCAGCCCGATCCGGTGATAATCCTGCCAGCCTCGTTTCAGGATGGGTCCCCTCCACGCTCCCGGGTCTGATCCCGGATACCCGCAGAGCGCACGCTCCGGGGGCCACACGGCACCCAGCTCGTGCGGGAACCGGTGCTGGCCAAGAAGTCGCTCCTGCGCCCCGGGATCGTGAAGCTCCACACCGGCCTATCCCCCGACTCCCGCGGCGCCAACGGCAACCCCTCCACGATCCTTGAAGGCCTGCGCAGCTACCGCTACGAGCCCTGGCAGCGACTGGCGGCAAACCGCCGGCTGGAAGGGGGGGCACCGGCTGAGTCCTTCGCCAATCGTGAACTGCGTGATGCCGCGGTGCGGTTGGTGGGCGCCGCCGGGGGTCAGGGCTGATGGCGGCTCAGTTGCTGCACCGGCTGGCGAATCGCGCCAAGGATGCGCTCTTCCTGCCCCCCTTCGATCCCTACTGGCGTCGGCGGCTGAACGGGAAGGTGCTCTGCCTGCTGTATCACCGCGTCGATCATCCGGGCCGAGTCCCCTTCCTCGACCGTTTCGGGGGGCCGCCGATTCCACCGGGAACCCTGCTCAATGAACTCAGTTTTCTGAAGATGCAGGGGGCCCACTTCCTCACCTTCTCAGATCTGCGGCATGGCTACTTTCCGCGTCGCAATCAGTTTGGTGTGATAGTCAGCTTCGATGATTGCCTGCGCGATATGTACACCAGTGCTACCGGTGTGCTCGAGTGGCTCGATATCCGTGGCGTTCTCTTTCAATCCACCGCTCTGATCGATGCTCCCTCGCTGATCTGGGAACACAGCCTGTATTGGCATGCCCATGATCCCGAGTTGTCCCAGGTTCTTGAGGCCCTCGCCCATGAGCGGCTTCCGGCCAGTCGGGGGCTGGTCGGCGATGCCCTGGTGGCCCACCTGCGCCAGGCTGAACCGATGGCCGCGGTGGAGGACCTGCTGGCCGAGGCCACGGCCCGCGCCGGGGCTGGCCCTACCCCTTCAACAGCTACCAGAGCGGCGACGCCGAACTCTGCTCCCGCCACTACGTGCAGGTGGCCACGGTGGATGCCCAACCGATCACCCTCGACACCCCCCGACTAGCGATTCCCCGCTTCACCTGGCCCGGCCCCCTGCGCAACCAGCTCCATTTCCGCCGCTGGCTCTGGACCGGCCATCTCTGATCCCTGTCCTGGCTGTGTCGCCTGGCACCGGCAGGGAGCGGCGATCCCCACCTCCGGCCTGGCGGTGCGGGCCATAGGGTTGACTTTGGCTGATGGACCGTTCCACACTCGATGTTGTTGCCACCCGGTCTGCTCGAGCTTTCACCGGATCTTGAAACCCTCCGCGACTGGCTGGTGCGCTGGGGCTACGGCGTGATCTTCGGTGCGATGCTCCTGGAGAATGCCGGTCTGCCCCTGCCGGGTGAAACCGTGACCCTGCTCGGCGGCTACGCGGCCGGTAGTGGCCAGCTTCATCCCCTCGGGGTGATGGCCGCCGCCGCCAGCGGGGCCGTGCTGGGCGACAACATCGGCTACTGGGTGGGCCGCCGGGCCGGCTGGGGGCTGATTCTGCGGGTGGGCGGCTGGCTGGGCCAGGGTCCCGCCGAGCTCGACAAGCTGCGCGAGCGCTTCCTCCGCCATGCCGGCAAATCGGTGCTGCTGGGCCGTTTCGTGGCGGTGCTGCGGGTGATCGCGGGCCCGATGGCCGGTGCGGTGGGCATGCCCTACGGCCGCTTCTTTCTCTGCAATCTCGTCGGCGCCTTGCTGTGGTCGTCCATCATGGTCAGCCTGGCCTGGCTTGGCGGCCGCTGGATTCCCCTCGATCGCATGGTGCAGGGGGCGGTGCAATTCGGACTCGGAGCCCTGGCGGTGGTGGCGATGCTGCTGTTGCTGCCGCGGTTGTTCAGTCTTCTGGAGCGCTTCACGCCTGCCGAGCCTTCGACTCCGCCGCTTCCCCGGCCTGCTCCCCGTGCCTCGATAAACACGGCGCTTCCGAAGTCCCGTTCTGAGCAGGATTCGGCCAACTGATCCGCTGCCGTTTCCGACCGCGCAGCCAAGGCTCTCCGGCCAGATCGAGCCAGGGGGCTGCCGGGGCGATCGGCCATCATGGGCCCGGCCGCTTCGCCTTCTCGCATGCGCTATCTGCGCTATCTCTACTTTCCTCTGGCCTGCTGCGCCGCAGGGTTGGCCATCGTGCTGGGTCTGCAGGGCCTCACGGCCGCCTGGATCACCCTGGTGCTGTTGCTGCTGGAGATCTCCCTCTCCTTCGACAACGCCGTGGTGAATGCCCGCGTGCTGGATCAGCTCACGCCGGGCCAGCAACGGTTCTTTCTCACCTGGGGTCTGGTGATTCCGGTGTTCGGCGTGCGCTTCGCGGGCCCGCTGCTGATGGTGGCCCTGGCCGGAGGGGTGGGGGTGGGCCAGGCCCTTGATGCGGCGCTGCATCACCCGGCCCGCTACCGGGAGCTGCTGGATCTGGCGGAGCCCCGCATCCTGGCCTTTGGCGGCATGTTCCTGGTGATGGTGTTCCTGCGCTATTTCTTCGACGAAGCCAAGACCCTCCACTGGTTCCGGCCCCTGGAGCGCCGTCTCAGTGCAGCCGGTCGGATCGAGTCGCTGGAGATCGCCCTGGCCTTGATCCTGTTGCTGGCGGTGGACCTGGCGCTGCCGGGAGCGCAGCGGGCCGATGTGCTGATCGCCGGCCTGATCGGCCTGGTGCTGCAGCTGCTGAGCACTTCCCTTTCGGAGGCCTTCGGCGATGAGGAGCAGGCCGGAGCCCGCGTGGCCGCCGGGGGCGGGCTGGCCAGCCTCCTCTACCTGGAGCTCCTAGATGCCTCCTTCAGCCTCGATGGCACGATCGGGGCCTTTGCCATCACCTCCAACCTGGCCCTGATTCTCACCGGCCTGGGCCTCGGTGCCCTGTTCATCCGCTCCCTCACCTTGATGCTGAGCCGGGAGAAGGCCCTCGACAAGCTGATTTTCCTGGAACACGGCGCCCACTACGCCATCGGTGCCCTCGGCCTGGTGATGCTGAGCGGAATCCTTTTGCGTGAGCACCATTTGCATGTGCCGGAATGGCTCACCGGGGTGATCGGCCTGCTGCTGCTGATCCTCTCCTTTGCCGACTCGATGCGCCATTCCCGCCACGCTTGATGGCGGGCGTGCCGCTGGGGAGCCCTCAAAGGTAGAAGCCCACCGTGGTCACCACCCGGGTTCCCTGTTCTCGAAGAGCCTGGCGCAGCAGGATCGTGCTTTGGTTGTGCAGCAGGTTCTCCCAGCGGTGCTGGGTCACGAACACCGGCAGCACGATCATGCAGAAGCGGTTGCGGTCCTTGCGGTGTTCCAGCTCGAACTGCTTCACGAAGTCCACCACCGGATCCACCAGGGAGCGGTACGGGGAATCGAGCACCACCAGCCGCACGCCGGGCACCTGCCGCTCCCATTGCTCGATGAAGGCCTTGGTCCGGCCGCCGCCCAGGTCCACATGGAGTGCCACCAGATCGCTGGCCACGGTGCGGGCAAAGCGAATCGCCTCGAAGCTGCCACGGTGCAACTGGCCCACCAGCACCACGGTGGGCATGCCACCGGAAACGGGTGGATCCGGCAGTTTGAGAAGCTTGTCGGCGGACATCCGCAGCCGCCGGGCCACGACGTCGTAGTGGTTGCGGATTCTCAGGAACAGGCTGATCAGTAGCGGGATCGCCACCAGCACTAACCAGGCGCCGTAGGTGAACTTGCTGTAAAGCAGCACCAGACTCACCACCGCGGTGATGGCCGCCCCGAATCCGTTGACCAGGGCCTTACCCAGCCAGCCCTGGCCCTTCTCTTTCAACCAGTGCACCACCATGCCGGCCTGGGAAAGGGTGAAGCTGATGAACACCCCCACCGCATAGAGGGGGATCAGGCGGGTCACGCTGGCGTTGAAGATCACCAGCAGCAGGGCGGCACAGCCACTCAGGGCAAAGATGCCATTGCTGAACACCAGCCGATCCCCCAGGGAAGCCAGCTGGCGGGGTAGGAAGCCGTCCTGGGCTAGGAAGGCCGCCAGGCGCGGGAAGTCGGCGTAGGCGGTATTGGCGGCGAGCAGGAGGATCAGCAGAGTGGCCAGCTGCAGCACGGCCAGCAGCACGCCATTGCCGAAGATCAGCTGACCCAGTTGATACAAAAGAGTGGGTCCGTTCTCGGCATACACGATGCCGGTGTGGTGGGCTAAAGCGCTGATCCCGCCGAACATCGTGGCCAGCAGCAGCACCATCACGGTGAGCACCTTGCGGGCGTTGCGCCACTCCACCGGCCGGAAGGCCGCCACGCTGTCGCTGATCGCTTCGATGCCGGTGAGGGCGGCGCAGCCAGAGCTGAATGCCCGCATCAGCAGCACCGGTCCGATCGCCATCAGGTGACCGCCCTCTGCTTCGAGGGTGGGAGCCAGCAGCCGGGTCTGCTCCTCAGGGCCAATGGTGGGCAGGCTGCCGCCGAGGAATTTGACGGCTCCAGCCACCAGCATCGTCACCACCACCCCCATGAACAGATAGGTGGGGAAACTGAGCAATTTGGCGCTGGAGCTCACGCCCCGCAGGTTGGCCACCATCACCAGCAGCACCGCCGCCAGGCAAAGGGGAACGCGGTAGGTGTCAAGGCCGGGGAAGTAGGAGGTGAGGGCGGCGATGCCGGCCGCCACGCTCACGGCCACCGTGAGCACGTAGTCGATCGAGAGGGAGGCGCCCGCCACCAGGCCGGGAATTTTGCCGAGGTTGTCCTGCGAGACCCGGTAGGAGCCGCCGCCGAGGGGATAAGCCTTGATCGTCTGCCGGTAGCTGGTGGCCACGATCAACATCAGGCCGATGATCAGGCCGGTGATCGGCAGGGTGAGGCCCAGGGCGGCGCTGCCTGCCATCCCCAGCACCAGCACGATCTCCTGGGTGGCGTAGGCCACCGATGAGAGGGCATCGGAGCTCAGGATCGCCAGTGCTTCCCCGTTGTTGAAACGCTCCTCGTGCTGCGCACTGGTGGGTAACGGTGAGCCGATTAGCACCCTGCGGAAGTTGTCGAGCCTGGAGATGATTGGCATGCCTGGGCGACGTTCGGGGCGAAGGTTCGCCCACAGAACCTAAGGCGCCGCCTAGATGGTTAATGTTTCGGCCACCGCCGCTCCGGCCCCTTGACCGCATCGCTTCCATCCACCGCCGCGGCGCTTCCTTCTGCGGAAGGTTCCCAGCGGGCCATCGCCTGGCATGGTCTCAGCGCTGTCGAATGTCAACACCGTCTCGGGGTGGGCCCAGAGGGTCTCGATACAGCCGAGAGTTCAAGGCGCCTGGCCGAGCGCGGACCCAACCGGCTGGAGCTCTCGGCCGGTCGAAGCACCTGGGAGATCCTGCGCGACCAGTTCAGCAATGTGATGCTGATCATGCTGCTGGCGGTGGCGGCCGTTTCCGCTGCCGTTTCGATTCATCAGAAGGAATTCCCCAAGGACGCCATCGCGATCCTGGTGATCGTGCTGCTGAACGGCCTGCTGGGTTACCTGCAGGAGAGCAAGGCCCAGCAGGCCCTGCTGGCGCTCCGTGACATGGCCCAGCCCCTGGTGCAGGTGCGCCGCGACGGCACCTGGCAGCGGATCAGCAGCGAGCACCTGGTACCGGGCGACCTGATCCGCCTTGAGGCGGGCGATCGGGTGCCCGCTGATGCCCGCCTGCTGGAGCACGCCGACCTTGGGCTGCGGGAGGCGGCCCTCACCGGCGAGGCCCAGGCCGTCTTCAAGTTATCCGATCTGGTGCTTGAAGACTCCACACCAGTACTGGAGCGGAAGAACTGTCTGTTCCAGGGCACCGAAGTGGTGCGGGGCCGGGGTGTGGCACTGGTCACGGCCACCGGCATGGCCACGGAACTGGGCCAGATTGCCGAGCTGATCAACACCGCCGGTGGCGAGAGCACGCCCCTGCAGGAGCGGCTCGATGGACTCGCCAATGTGCTGGTGTATAGCGCCCTGGCCCTGGTGGCGGTGGTGGTGGCCCTGGGTCTGCTGCTGGGCCAGGATCCGCTCAACCTGCTGGAGGTGGCCCTGTCGATGGCGGTGGCGATCGTGCCGGAGGGACTGCCGGCCGTGATCACCGTGACCCTGGCGATCGGCACCCAGCGGATGGTGCGCCGCGCCGCCCTGATCCGCCGCCTGCCGGCGGTGGAGGGGCTGGGTTCGGTCACCGTGATCTGCTCCGACAAGACCGGCACCCTCACCCAGAACCGCCAGGTGGTGCAGGAGCTAAGAGTCGGCACCGAACGGCTGGCCGTGACCGGCCAGGGGTACGACCCGGCCGGCACGATCACCGCCTCGCCGCTGGAATCCCCCCCAGGGGCCCGGCCGGGCAGCGTCGAGGGGGCCAGCACCCTCCTGCTCCAGGCCGGCGTGCTCTGCAGCGACGCCGAACACCGGCAGCTGGCCGATGGCAGCTGGGAAATTCTCGGTGATCCCACCGAGGGGGCCCTCTCGGTGGTGGCCCTGAAGGCGGGCATCGATGATTTTGAATTGCGCAGCCACTTCCGCCGGGCCGCCGAGATCCCCTTCAGCTCCGAGCGGCAGCTGATGGCCGTGTGGATCGAGGATCCCGACCACGCGCTGCAGGCTCCCCTGGGCAGTAGTGCCAGCGGCAGCCGCAGCCTGCTGATCAGCAAGGGGGCTCCGGAGGTGATCATCGGCCTCTGCGATCGCTGGATCGATGGCCAGGGTGTGGTGGAGATGGGTGGGCCCCAGCAGCAGTGGTGGCTAGAGCAGGCCCGCCAGTTGGCGGCCTCGGGTCTTCGGGTGCTGGCCTTCGCCTGCGCGCCCCATCACGCCAGCCCCGATGAGGCTCTGGAGGGTCAGGTGCTGCTGGGTCTGATGGCCCAGCTGGATCCGGCCCGGCCCGAGGTGGCCAAGGCTGTGGCCACCTGCCGCCAGGCGGGGATTCGGCCGGTGATGATCACCGGCGACCACCCCCTCACCGCCCGGGCGATCGGCAGTGCCATCGGGCTCACCGATGAGCGGGGTGAGGTGATCCTCGGCCGCGAACTCGAGGCGATGGAAAAGCCCGCCCTGAAGGAGGCGGTGGCCCGCTGCAGCGTCTACGCCCGCGTGGCCCCAGAACAGAAGCTGCGGATCGTGAAGGCGCTGCAGTCGAACGGCCAAGTGGTGGCGATGACCGGCGATGGCGTCAACGACGCCCCGGCCCTCAAGCAGGCCCACATCGGCGTGGCGATGGGCATCACCGGCACCGAAGTGAGCAAGGAGGCCGCCGACATGGTGCTCCTCGACGACAACTTCGCCACGATCGTGAGCGCGGTGGAGGAAGGGCGGCTGGTTTACGCCAACATTCGCCGCTTTGTGAAGTACATCCTCGGCAGCAACGTGGGCGAGCTGATCACGATCGCCTCGGCGCCGCTGCTGGGCCTCACCGGTGTGCCGATGACCCCGCTCCAGATCCTCTGGATGAACCTGGTGACCGACGGTGTGCCGGCCCTGGCCCTGGCCCTGGAGCCTGGCGAGGCCGGCCTGATGGACCGGCCACCGGCCGAACCCGGCGAATCGATCTTCGCCCGCGGCATCGGCTCCTACATCCTCCGCATCGGTGTGGTGTTCGCGGTGATCGTGATCGCCCTGATGCTCTATGCGTCGGTTCACAGCCGTGATGACTGGAAGACCATGGTGTTCACCACCCTCTGCCTGGCCCAGATGGGCCATGCCCTTTCGGCCCGCAGCGACCTCCCCCTGATCCAGGTGCCCCCCTTTTCCAACCCTTGGCTGCTCTGGGCGGTGGTGCTCACTTCGGGGCTGCAATTGCTGCTGCTCTACGTGCCGGCCCTGGCCAAGTTCTTCGGCACCCAGCCCTTGAGCGGCCACGAACTGATGATCTGTGTGGCCTTCAGCCTGTTGTTGTTCCTCTATCTGGAGCTTGAGAAGATCTGGCGCCAGTGGCGCCGCGGCCTGCATGCTGATGCCTGAATCCATCGACGTGATGCTCGATGGTTGATGCGGCAAGCCCAATCCAGGCCTTTCCGCAGCTCCTTGCGGGGTTGGGCGACTGGATCGGCGATCTCCCTGGCTGGATTGAGGCCGCCGTGGCGCGGGATCCCCGGCTGGGCTATTTGGCCCTTGGTTTGGCGATGCTGCTGGAAAATCTGATCCCTCCGATTCCCTCGGAACTGATCCAGCCCCTTGGGGGTGTGCTGGTCCAGCAGGGCCGCCTAGAGCTGGTGCCGGTGATCCTGGTGGGCACGGCCGGCACAGTGCTGGGGTGCTGGTTCTGGTATGGGCTGGGGCGCTGGTTCGGCGAGGAGCGTCTGAGCCGCTGGATGGGGCGGCACGGCCGCAGGATTGGCCTCGACCAGGAAGATGTGGCCGCCAGCCGCATCTGGTTCGCTCGCCATGGGGTGGGCCTGGTGTTCTGGGGGCGCCTGGTGCCCGGTATCCGCACCCTGATTTCGGTGCCGGCCGGTCTAGAAGCCATGCCCATGGGCTTGTTTCTGTTCGCCACCCTGGCGGGCAGCCTGCTGTGGGTCACGGTGCTCACCCTCTTGGGCCGGGCCCTGGGCGCCGGCTATGGCCAGGTGAGCCAGTTCACCGGCCCCTACGGCCAGATCACCCGCCTGCTGCTCCTGGGCCTAGCCGCGGCTGCCGTGATCACCCTGCTTGTGCGGGCACGGCGCCGCAGCGGCAGCCGCCTGCCACCCTGCTGAGTCTTCCCTTGGCGTTAGGGGTTCTCCAGGGCCTTCCCTTGGCGGTGGGCACCGGGTCGCACCCTGCTCCGCTTCCGCTTCACCTCATTCAGCGCGATCCTGCCTCCCGGATTCAGCCCCGGGGGGAGGGAGGTGATGGGCGTCCTGCAGGAGCGCGAGGGTGAAGATCAGGCCACCCACTAGGGCAAGGGCGAGCAGAGCGACCACCCCCAGCCAGGCCCGGCGCATGCGATCGCCATGCAGCAGCGGATCCGCCCGGTGGCCGCAGTCGGTGCAGATGAGCTCGCCCTGGCCTCCCCTGGCCCTAACCACCATCCGGCATCCGCATCGCTCGCAAGCCATGGCAATGCCAAGGGTTGAATCACTTTGCCAGCAGGGTCAGGTCGTTCTGTAGGGAAGCGAACCATTAAGCGATGCGCTGAATCGCCGCGGGGCATTTGGGTGGCACGGATCACCATTGCTTGGCCTATCGATAGGTTTCGCTGCAGTCCAATGCAACCCATGGCGCTCCAAATCCCTTAAGGTTCGCGGCCAATGGTCCTTTCCGGATCCCTTGTCCCCGCCGCCATGACCCTGTTTCTTGCCCAGACGGCCTGGCTGGTGCCCCTGTACCCCCTGCTGGCTTCCCTGCTCTCCTTGCTGTGGTCGCCGGGGCTGATCTCGCGCACTGGACCGCGGCCCTGCGGTTATCTCAATCTCCTGTTGGTGAGTGTGGCCTTTGTGCACAGCGTGCTGGCTCTGGTGGCCCTGCACTCCAATTCCGCGGCCGGCTCGGCGGCCATCTACCAACCGCTCACCTTCGGCTGGACCTGGCTGCAGACCGCCGGCCTGCGCATCGGCTTCGACGGTCTGATCACCGAGCCCGCCCTGATCGCGATGACGCTGATCACCGGCCTGCATGTGCTGGTCCAGATCTATTCGATCGCCTACCTGGAGATGGACTGGGGCTGGCCCCGTTTCTTCGGCTCCCTGAGCTTCTTTGAATCCGGCCTCTGCGCCCTGGTGCTCACCGATTCCCTGTTCTTCAGCTACGTGATCATGGAGCTGCTCACCCTGGGCACTTACCTGATCGTGGGCACCTGGTACAACCAGCCCCTGGTGGTGAAGGGGGCCCGGGACGCCTTCCTCACCAAGCGGATCGGCGACCTGATCCTGCTGGCTGGCGTGATCGCCCTGCTGCCGATCACCGGCACCTGGAACTTCCACGGTCTGCAGGCCTGGGCTGCCGACCAGGCCAACAACCGACTGGCTCTGCCAGGGGGCTTCACTCTGATTGTGCTGGCCCTGATCGCTGGCCCCATGGGCAAGTGCGCCCAGATTCCCCTCCACCTCTGGCTGGATGAGGCGATGGAGAGCCCCCTGCCCTCCACGGTGCTGCGCAACTCGGTGGTGGTGGTGGGCGGTGCCTGGGTGCTGCTGCGGCTTGAGCCCCTGATCGAACTCAGTCCCCTGGCCGCCAGCCTGCTGGTGGTGGTGGGCGGTACCAGCGCCCTGGTGGGCGCCCTGATCGCCTTGGCTCAGATCGATGTCAAACGGGCCCTTTCTTTCCTGGTGAGCAGCTGGCTGGGTCTGCTGTTCGTGGCGGTTGGTCTGGGCGGCATTCCGGTGGCCGACCACCTGATGCTGGTCTACCCCCTGCCAATGGCCCTGATGCTCATGGCGATCGGCGCCATCGTGCTGACCAACGTGACCCAGGACCTCACCCAGCTGGGTGGCCTCTGGAGCAAGCGACCGTTGATGGGCATCGCCTTCCTCAGCGGTGCGGCCGGCCTGATGGCACTGCCGCCCTTCGGGGGCTTCGCGGCCCTGCGGGAACTGCTGGCCCTCACCACCACCAGCAGCCAGCCGGCCCTGCTGGGGGGCCTGGTGCTGCTCACCAATGCCCTGATCAGCGCCGGCTTGATCCGGGTGTTTGGCCAGATCTGGGGCGGCAGGCCCACTGTGTTCACCACCCGTTCACCGGAGGTGCTTTGGCTGATGGCTCTGCCCACCCTCCTGCTCACGGGTCTGGTGCTCCATCTCCCCCAGATTCTGGTGCGCAATGGGGTGTTCACCGCCGCCGGTGCCCTGCTGCCGATTCCGGGCTGGGGCCCCGAGGCCCTGCCCCTGCTGCTCTCCACCGTGGTGGGCGGCGGTCTCTCGGCCCTCTTCTACCTGCGGCCCCATCCCCTGGCCCACCTGCCGGCGGCCCTCGGCGGTCTCCAGGACTGGCTGGCCCACGACATGCAGACCGAGCGTTTTTACCACCGCACCGTGGTGGGTCTGGTGGTGGGTCTGGCCCGACTCAGCGCCTGGTCCGATCAACGGCTGGTGGATGGTTTCAGCGGTGCCACCGGCGAGGCCGCCCTGGAGGGGGCCCGCCGCCTCAGCCTCACCACCTCAGGCCGCTCCCAGGCCTACGCCCTCACCCTCGTCCTCGGGGTGCTGCTGATGGCCGCCTGGCTCCTCTCCGGCCAGGGAAGCGCAACTCCTGACCTCCTTCGCCCGCTCCGCTGATGCCTTCCCTTTCGCTGCTGCTGCTGGCGGGCTTGCCCCTGGCCGCGGCCCTGCTCCTTCCTCTGTTGCCTGCCACCACCGCTTCTTCGAGGGTGCGTGGCCTGGCGGCCCTCAGCACCGCCGCCCAGCTGCTGGTGGGCCTGGCCTGCTGGCGGGACGCCCCGGCCGATCTGCAGCTGGCCTGGCTGCCGAAGCTGGGTCTCTCCTTCGACCTGGGTCTCGATGGCCTAACGCTTCCTCTGGTGCTGCTCACCGCTTTGATCACCACCCTGGCGATCCTGGCCTCTCCGGCCGACCAGAGCCGCCCCCGTCTGTTCTTCCCCCTGCTGCTGGCTACCAACATCGGCGTGGTCGGGGCCTTACTGGCCCGCAATGCCCTGCTCTTCGTGCTGGCCTTCGAGCTGGTGCTGATCCCCACCACCCTGCTGGTGGCGATCTGGGGCGGCCAGAAGCGTGCCGGAGCCGCGATTCGCTACCTGATCTATGGCGCTGTTTCAGGTCTAAGCCTCTTGGCTGCAGTGCTGGCCTTGGGCTGGCTGAACCGCAATGGCCTCAGCTTCCGCTACGCCGATCTCGCCCACGCTTCTCTCACACCCCAGGCCAGCCGCTGGGTTCTGGCCCTGTTGCTGCTGGGCTTCGGCCTGAAGCTGCCCGTGGTGCCCCTGCACGGCTGGCAGCCCTTCACTTACGGCCATGCCTCCACCCCGGTGGTGATGGTGCTGGCTGGATGTGTGTCGAAGCTGGGGGCCTATGGATTGCTGCGGTTCGGTGTGGGATTTCTTCCCGAAACCTGGGCCGCCTGGTCCCCCTGGATCGCCGCCGCCGGAGCGGTGACCGCCGTTTATGGCGCTCTCAACGCCATCGCCCAGGCCGATATTCGTCGCCTGATGGCCTACAGCTCCCTCGGACACATGGGGCTGTTGGTGCTCGCCATCGCCGCAGCAACCCCGATGAGCCTGCAGGGTGCCGTGGCCCAGGTGCTGGCCCACGGCCTGATCGTGGCCCTGTCGTTTGCCTGCGTGGGCCTGATCGAGCGCAAGACCGGCACCACGGCGATCGCTGAGCTCTCCGGTCTGCTCAACCCCCTGCGGGGCCTTCCCTTCACCGCCGGCATGCTGCTGTTGGCCCTGATGGCCGCCGCTGGCATCCCCGGACTGGCGGGCTTCCCCGCCGAGCTGCTGGTGTTCGAGGGCAGCTGGACCACCTTCCCCCGCGCCACTCTGGTCTGCCTGCTGGCCTCGGGCTTCACGGCGGTTTACGCGATTCGCCTGTTCAACCGGGTGGGCTTCGGCCGGCTCGACAACGACCGAGCTCATTGGCAGGCCACCCGCTGGGGCGAACGGTTCCCAGCCCTGGCCCTCAGCCTGATGGTGATCCTCTCGGGTGTCTGGCCCCAGGTGCTGGTGGGCTGGAGCGAAACGGCCACTGCCGGCCTCGCCCTGCGCTCCGGGGCTCCCTCAGTCAGGTTGGCGAGCGCCCAGATCCGCACCGGTGGCGCTCCCACCCTGGCAGCCCTCCTGTCGCCGGGCGCCTCTGCTGCCGGTTGAGCCATCGGCGGTTTGCCCGGTGGCAACCGACCGATCTCGCCTCTTCAGCTCTCAACCCTCGCCGATGACCCCAGCGGGTCCGGCCTGGCCAAGGAGATTCCCGCTTCCACCCCTTCACGGCCCCGGCCCACCTGCCGCCATGACCCCACCGACCGCCACCCCGCAGGCCCCCGCCAGCACCCCACTGATCCCCCCTTCCACCCATCCGTGGGCCGAGGTGATCCACCGGCTTGAGGCCGGCGGCTCGATGCTGCCGGACACCCCGGAGAACCTGATGCAGATCATCGGTATCTACAAGGCCTACGCGGTGCCGATGGACTTCTACTGGAGGGATTTGCTCTACATCGCCGAGCGGGTGTTCCTCAATCCGCTGCCGGCCTTCAAGTACTTCCCCAGCCAGGAGTACCTGGACCTACCTAATAGCTACGCCGGCGACCAATCACAGCTGCGGATCTGGCGCGGCGGCGAGAAGGCCCACCCCGAGCTGCTGGAGTTCATGGCCAAGGGGGAAACCGGTTCGATGCCGAAGCTGCTCCATCACCTCTGGCATGACCGCATCAACATGGAGTTCGCCGAGGCCTGCATGCAGGCCATGCTCTGGCACCAGGGCATGGGAGGCCGCTTCTACGACTACCTCGAAAGCGACGCCTACCGGGCCAATGCCGACCGGGCGATCAAGGCCTTTTTCCGCGCTAATCCCGTGATGCTGGGCCTCTACAAATTGTTCCCTGAGATGTTCATGGAGCAGGTGAAGCAGATGAGCTACTACGCCAACCTTGGCCTCTTCTGGGAGGTGATGGCGCCGGTGTTCTTCGAGATGAGCGACATCTACGACGAGGGCGGTTTCAAGGGCGTGCCCGATGCGATGAACTTCCTGGTGAACGGCATCTTCGCCGTGGCCGGCCGGCCGATTTATCACCACGTCTATGTGGGCGATGAATGCATCGAAGTGATTCCCAAATCGGAAGGCTTCACCTGGCTCTACGAAGCGGCCCTTCCCTATGTGGAGGCGGTGTTCTACCGCACTGCCCCCTTCCGCGGCACCAAGAGCTACAACGCCCAAGCCGGTCAGGTTCCTGAGAACCAGGCCGATTTCCACTATGGCATTCTCTACGCCGATGTCTATCCCGTCGGTTCGGCAGGCATCCCTCCCACCCTGCTGATGCAGGACATGCTCCACTTCCTGCCGCCCTACCTGCAGGAGCTTTATAAGCAGCATCGCCGCGGTGAGGACGATCAGCTGATCCAGCTGGGCATCACCTTCCAGCGCTCGATGTACAACGTGACTTCGGCTGTTATCCAGGCCCTGCGTTGCGCCTTGCTCTATCCCCTCGATGACACCGATCCGGCGCACCTGCTGGCGAACCGCCAGTTCTTCGAGGCCCAGATGGATCGCTTCCTGAGGCCCGAGGCCCGCCTGGGCGCCATCCAGACCCAGGACTACCGCTGACCCCTTCGCGCCAACTCCCCCTCAATCCATGGCCAACATCATTGAAACCGCCAAGGGTGCGGGTTGCTTCTCCACCCTGCTCACCGCCGTGGAGGTGGCTGGTCTCACAGCCGCCCTGGAGAGTCCCGGTCCATTCACCGTGTTTGCCCCGGTGGACGATGCCTTCGCGGCCCTGCCGCCCGGAACGGTGCAGACCCTGGTGGACAACGTTCCCCAGCTCGCGCGCATCCTCAAATACCATGTGCTCTCTGGTGCCTACAAGCGCGAGCAGCTAATCGATCAGCCCGAATGGACCAGCCTGGAGGGAGCCCCGGTGGCGATCCGGCGCGCCGAACCCTTCGAGGTGAAAAACGCCACCGTGGTGAGTGCCGACATCGTGTGCGACAACGGCGTGGTTCACGTGATTGATCGGGTGATCCTGCCGGGTTGATGGGCTGGGAGCCCCGGCTTGGGCCCGGGGGACCGCGGGCCCTCCAGGTCCAGAACAGGGCACGGCGGTCGGCGCCGTCTTGCTGCCCATGAGAAGATCCGGGGCGATTGCGATAGCCCGGCATGCGCCGACTGACCGTTTCCCTCCTCCAGGCCGCTTCTGCGGCCCGCAGGGCTGCTCCCCTGCTGATCCTCCCCTTCCTGCTGGCGAGCTGCGCTTCTGATGGGGGCGGCGGCGTGCAGAGCAGCAAGATGGCCACCATCAAGGCCCGGGGCAAGCTCATCTGCGGGGTGGATGGGTCCCTGCCGGGCTTCAGCTTCGTGGGGCCTGACGGCAGCTACAGCGGCCTGGATGTGGATGTCTGTAAGGCCATGGCCGCGGCCCTGTTCGGCGATCCGAGCAAGGTGGAATACCGCAACCTCAATTCCAGTGAGCGTTTCGCCGCCCTGGCCAGCGGCGAGGTGGACCTGCTTTCGCGCAACACCACCATGACCCTCAGCCGCGACGCGGCCGGAGGCAATGGCCTGAGCTTCGCTCCCCCCACGTTTTATGACGGCCAGGGCGTGATGGCGCCCACCGCCAGCGGCATCAAGACCCTCAAGGATCTGGCCGGCAAACCGATCTGCGTCGAGAGCGGCACCACCACCGAGCTCAACCTGGCCGATCGGATGCGCGAGCAGAGCATCCCCTATACCCCGCTCAAGTTTCAGACCGGTGACCAGACCTACGCCGCCTACCTGCAGGGCCGCTGTGTGGCGGTCACCAGC
>JAPLIE010000026.1 GCA_026389265.1 Cyanobacteriota bacterium
AGCGGCAGGGTGTCGTAACGCTGGGGGCTGACCCTGGTGCTGCCGCTGCTGGCGGTCACGGTCATGAACGGGAGCGAGCCGGGCCTCGGCACCCTACGGCTGGCCCCTCGCCGGTTCGGGGGGCCATGAACAAATGTTTGCAGCGGCAGGGGCCGGGGCCGGAAGGTCGGGCGGGGCCGTGAAATGCTCGCCAAAACCAGCCTCCAACCCCTGGCGATGTCGAGCGAGCTTCCCGGATCCAACGCCGGATTCCCGGCGGGTCACCCCCCGAGCGGCGACCCTGCCGGCGGCAGGCCCACCGATGCGGCCACGCCGGTGGTGGGTGCCTTCTACGACCGCTTTCCCTACCCGGGCGATCCCCTCCAGGACGGTCCCCCCCCCGGCTACAACTGGCGTTGGTGCGTGGACAGCGCCCGGGCCTTCGCCTTCGGCAGCCTGCCGCCCCGCGATGGGTCCGGCGAGCGGCCCTGGCGAATCCTCGACGCCGGCTGCGGCACGGGCGTGAGCACCGACTATCTCTGCCACCTCAATCCCGGCTCCCGGGTGCTGGCGGTGGATATCAGCCCCGGCACCCTGGCGGTGGCGGAGGAGCGCACGCGGCGATCGGGCGCCGCCGACCAGGTGCGGGAGCTGCGCATCGACCAACGCAGCCTCCTTGATCTGAACGAGGAGGGGGAATTCGATTACATCAATTCCGTGGGGGTGCTCCACCACCTCGACCGCCCGGAAGAAGGGTTGCGTTCCCTGGCGCGGCGGCTGGCCCCCACGGGCCTGCTTCATCTTTTCCTGTATGCGGACGGCGGACGCTGGGAGATTCACCGCACCCAGCGGGCCCTGGCCTTGCTGGGGGCGGGAACCGGGGCCGAGGACCTGCGGCTGGGCCGCCAACTGCTGGGCAGCCTGCCGAGCGACAACCGGCTCAGGCGGCACCACGAGGAACGCTGGGCCCTCGACACCGCCGCGGACGCCAACTTCGCGGACATGTACCTGCACCCCCAGGAAACCAGCTACGACCTGGAGCGGCTGTTCGCCTTCATCGCCAGCGGCGGACTGCAGTTCGCCGGCTTCTCCAACCCCGAGGTGTGGGACCCGGCCCGGCTGCTGCAGGGGGAACTGCTGGAGCGGGCACGGGCCCTGCCCCTCCGCGAGCAATGGGCCCTGGTGGAACACCTCGATCCCGCCATCAGCCACTTCGAGTTCTTTCTCACCCTGGCGTCCCTCCCTCAGGACCTGCCGGCGGAAGTCGGCGACGAAACGCTGCTGGCCAGCGGCGGCGAGCGCAATCGCTGCCTCTGGGGCTGGCCGGGCACCAGCCTGCTCGGCCCCGATCTCCAGCCCCTTGACCTCGAAGACGGAGACCTGGACCTGCTGAAGGCGCTGGAGGCGGCGCCGGCGGGCACAGCCCTGGGCGCTCTGCCGCTGCCAATGGAAACCGCCGAGCGGGCTCGCCGGGCCCGCCGCCTGATTCGCGATCGCGTGCTGCTCCGTCTGGCCACGACCGGCCGGGCTGCGTGATAAATTCCGCTCGCCCCAATGGATTTTCGACGGTTGCAGGCCGCCCTGACCACCCCGACGGACGCCGACATCCCCGTGGTGCCGACCGCCGGGATGGCCGAGCTACCCGAAATCGCCGAATTCGTTATCGCTCCGGCAGCTTGCAGCGCCGAGCCCCCGTCCTCTAGAGGTCCCTCTTACTTGGCGATGTCCGACCGGGGGATGGGTAACTATCAACGCCTTCAGCGCCGTCTGCTGGCGGCCACCGCGACGGCCACCGCCCTAGCCGTGCCTCTGAGCGGCTGGTTTTTTGGTGGTCCCACG
The DNA here is from genome assembly GCA_026389265.1 of Cyanobacteriota bacterium. GTDB lineage: Bacteria > Cyanobacteriota > Cyanobacteriia > PCC-6307 > Cyanobiaceae > Cyanobium. The sequence continues at coordinate 1,819 of JAPLIE010000026.1, forward strand.
GCCCTGAGTTTGTTGGTGGGTGGCCTGGCAGGTCTGATCTATCTCTTCCTTTTCTCCCGCAGTGTGTCCCGCCTCGGCGACGACCGCAAGTCGGTGGGGAAGGTTCAGCTCTTGGTTCCGGTGGTGCTGGTGCTGGCCGCGGCCCGCATCCCCGCCCTCGAGATCCTTCCGGCCCTGCTGGGTTTCCTGCTCTACAAACCGGCTCTGATTCTTCAGGCCGTGCTCGATCGCTGAACTCAGCCGTTCCGGGCCACAGTTTGTCACCGCCGCTTCGCCGGCCTTCCCGTCCCCGCCGGGACACCCCATTCCGATCGCACCCCGATGGCACCCCCGATCATCCCCGTGCTGCACCTCCACCTGCCTCTGGCCGAGCTGGAAGTTGGTCAACACCTCTACTGGCAGCTAGGCAACCTCAAGATCCACGGCCAGGTGTTCCTGAGCTCCTGGGTCGTGATCGGCGCCCTGCTCGCCCTGGTGGTGATCGGCACTCGCAAACTGGAGCGCAATCCGGGCGGTGTGCAGAATCTGCTGGAATTTGTCTGGGATTACATCCGCGACCTCTCGCGCGAGCAGATCGGCGAGAAGGCTTATCGAGATTGGCTGCCATTCATTGGCACTCTGTTCTTGTTCATCTTCGTGAGCAACTGGGGCGGCGCCCTGATCCCTTGGAAACTGATTCACTTACCTAGTGGTGAACTCGGTGCTCCAACAGCCGATATCAACACCACCATTGCCCTGGCTTTGCTGGTGTCCCTTGCTTACTTCTACGCAGGCTTGAGCCGTAAGGGTTTTCGATACTTCGAGTACTACGTGGATCCCACGCCGATCATGCTGCCGTTCAAGATCATCGAGGATTTCACCAAACCTCTCTCGCTCTCGTTTCGTCTGTTCGGCAACATCCTTGCTGATGAGTTGGTCGTGGCGGTGTTGGCTTTCCTTGTGCCCCTGATCGTGCCGCTGCCGGCGATGTTTTTGGGTCTGTTCACCAGTGCGATCCAGGCCTTGATCTTCGCCACCCTGGCCGCCAACTACATCGGAGAGGCGGTGCACGAAGAGCACCACTGATCCAACCGTCTGGCGGGTACAGCCCGTCTGGCAAACTCTCTGCGCGCAGGTCCGGCTTGATCCGGGCCCATCCTTCGGGATGTCCCAGGCGCAGGTTTCCCACACCGGTTCCTTTCGCGCTGCCCCAGCGCCCCTCCTCCCCTTCACACCATGGATTCGCTTACTTCCGCCGCCTCCGTCGTGGCTGCTGGTCTGGCTGTCGGTATCGGCGCCATCGGCCCCGGCATCGGTCAGGGCAACGCGGCTCGCGGCGCTGTCGAAGGCATTGCCCGTCAGCCCGAAGCCGA
>JAPLIE010000162.1 GCA_026389265.1 Cyanobacteriota bacterium
CGCTTCGCTGGGCTCCTCACCGCCGGAGCGCATCGTGAGCTCCTCACGCAGCTCTTCCAGCGCCATCAGCTCCTGCACCTGACGCCCCAGGGTGATCTCCTGCTCATGGCTCAGCAGAGGCACCCGACCGATGTCCCGCAGATAAGAGCGCACAAGGTCGCCGTCGATGGAGGGCATCACCCGGGCGGGCGGGGCCATCATGGGCTCGGGATCGGGTCGGGGGTCCGAGTCATCGTTCCGATCAGGGAGGCCCGAAGAGAACCCCAGAGCATGCAGGGCGGTGGTGGGGAGGTCGGAGGTGAGGCGCTCAAGGGGCGAGGCGACAATCACGGGTCCAGGGGTTTAACGGTGTGTAAAGCGTAACCTAAAGAAGTGTGAACCTCTCTCAGATTCCCGAAAATCCTGCGATTCACCGCGGGTCGCACCCGCCGAACTGCTGATCCGGAGCGGCTTCTGGGCCATAGGGAGCACGATCAAGGGAACCATGCCCCGCCGGCCGCCCCTCGATACGGGCGATTAAGGTCCCTGCACCTCTACCCTACCGGTGCGATCCATGGCCCTGAATGTGAGCGATGTGGTGGTGCGGACCGCCGCCGGTGAGGAACGGGCACTGGGCGACTGGACCGGGAAAGTGCTGCTGATCGTGAACGTGGCTAGCCGTTGCGGCTTTACCCGCCAGTACGCCGGCCTTCAGAAGCTGCAGGACAGCTACGGCCCAAGGGGCTTAGCGGTGCTGGGCTTCCCGTGCAACGACTTCGGCGCCCAGGAGCCAGGAACCCTTGAGGAGATCCAGAGCTTCTGCTCCACCACCTACGGCGCCAGCTTCGAGTTGTTCGACAAGGTGCACGCCACCGGCAGCAAGACCGAGCCCTACCTCACCCTCACCAAGACCGAGCCGGCCGGCGATGTGGCCTGGAACTTTGAAAAGTTCCTGGTGGGCCGCGATGGCGCCGTGCTCGCACGCTTCGGCAGCCGGGTGGAGCCCGATTCCCCCGAACTCACCGGGGCGATAGAGGCGGCGCTGGGCTGAATCCGGGCGACAACGCGCCGAACCGCCCCGATCGCGGGCCAGCCTTTGGGGCCTGGCAGTTCCGGCCTTACAAGGCTGCAATCCAGCCGCGCCGACCTGCCTCGCCGAATCCTGGGTTGGTCTGCACCTGGAACCACTGCCGACCCCGGGGCGATCGCCAGCGCCGCACCACCTGCAAAGGCTCGCCGGAGGGCAGCTGGGTGAGCACCGGGGCCTGCTGTTCAGGAGCACAGCGCAAGGCCACGCAACCGGTGGCCAGAAGAGGTTCACGACCCTGCCTGCGACGCACCTCCACTAGACGGCAGTCGGCACCGCCCGCGGGCAGGGCGGCAGGCGCGACCAAGGCGAAGCCGAGCACAGCGACGGTCTGCAGCGGGCCGAGGACTGGCATCAGATGTCGAGCTGAGCGAAATCAAGCTCAGCGCTGTGGGTTTCAATGAACTCCCGCCGGGGTGCCACCTTGTCGCCCATGAGGATGGTGAAGATCCGGTCGGCTTCGGCGGCGTCCTCAATCTCCACCCGCTTCATGGTGCGAGTGCCGGGATCCATGGTGGTTTCCCAGAGCTGCTTGGGCATCATCTCGCCCAGACCCTTGAAGCGCTGGATGGTGAAGTTGGCCTTCTCGCCAAAAGCCTCGGTCGTGCGCTTGAGCTCGGCTTCGTTGTAGCAATAGGTGTGGTTCTTGCCCCGTTCCACCTTGTAGAGAGGCGGGCAGGCGATGTAGATGTAGCCGCCTTCCACCATGGCCTTCTTGTAGCGATAGAAGAAGGTGAGCAAGAGGGTGCGAATGTGGGCGCCGTCCACATCGGCATCGGTCATGATCACGATGCGGTGATAGCGGAGGTTCTTAGGATCAAAGTCCTCTCCCTTGATCCCGAGGCCGAGCGCGGTGATCAGGGCTTGGATCTCAGTATTCTTGTAGATCTTGGCGTCGTCGGTTTTCTCGATGTTAAGGATTTTGCCCCGCAACGGCAGGATGGCCTGGAAGCGGCGGTCGCGGCCCTGCTTAGCGGAGCCACCGGCGGAGTCACCCTCCACGATGTAGATCTCCGATTCGCTCGGATCGCGGGAGCTGCAATCGGCCAACTTGCCTGGCAGGGTGGAGCTCTCCAACACCGACTTACGCCGCACCAGTTCGCGGGCCCGCCGGGCCGCCTCGGCCGCATTGAAGGCCTGGATAGCCTTCTCCAGGATCAGATCGATCACGGAGGGGTTGAATTCCAAGTACTCGCTGAGCGATTCGCCCACCAGAGAATCAACGATGCCGCGCACCTCGGGGTTTCCGAGCTTGGTCTTGGTCTGGCCCTCAAACTCCGGATCGGGCACCTTCACCGAAAGCACCGCCGTCAGGCCCTCGCGGATGTTCTCGCCGGCCAGGTTGGTATCGGCATCCTTACGCTTGCCCCGCTTCTTGGCAAAGGTGTTGAGGGTGCGGGTGAGCACCGCCTTCAAGCCCTCAATGTGGGTGCCGCCATCTACGGTGCGGATGTTGTTAGCGAAGCCAAAGATGTTGTCGGAATAGGCATCCACGCACCATTGGAGCGCGGCCTCTACCTGCACCCCATCACGCTCGGAGTCGACATAGATAATCTCCGGGTGCAGAGGATCCTTCTCCGCATTCATGTAGGCCACGTATTCCCTGATGCCACCCTCGTAGTGGTAAACCTCCTCATGGGCATCGCCAGCGGCATTGCGGGCGCTGGCCCGCTCATCGCTGAACACGATTCGCACGCCACCGTTGAGGTAGGCCAATTCGCGCAGCCGCGCCGAGAGGGTGTGGTAGTCGAACTCGATGCCGGTGCTGAAGATCTCGATATCGGGCTTGAAGCGCACCTTGGTGCCCGTGCGGCCCACTTCGCTGGCGGGTTGGGAGATCAGGCTGCCGATTGGCGCACCCCGCTCAAAGCGCTGGTTATGCACCTGGTCCTGGCGGTGCACCGTGACCTCCACCCACTCGGAGAGGGCGTTGACCACGGAGACCCCCACACCGTGGAGCCCGCCCGAGACCTTGTAGCCACCGGCACCGAACTTACCGCCGGCGTGGAGAACGGTGAGCACCGTTTCCAGGGCGCTACGGCCGGTGCGGGGGTGGATATCGGTGGGAATGCCGCGGCCGTTGTCGGTCACGCTGGCGGAGCCGTCGTCGTGCAGCACCACCTGAATGCCGTCGCAGTGGCCGGCCAGAGCCTCATCCACGGCGTTGTCCACCACTTCGTAAACGAGGTGATGGAGGCCCCGGGGTCCGGTGGTGCCGATGTACATGCCAGGCCGCTTGCGCACCGGCTCCAGTCCCTCCAGGACCTGGATCTGCTCAGCGCCGTAGGCGGTCTGAACCTTGTTGGCGTCGCTCATGCGAAGAAAACTCCCCCGGTGAAGGGCACAGCAGGGCGGAACCCCGGCATCACGGAATCGGGGGCTGCCGCAACCTGGGGCATGGAGGCGGCCTGGAGACCCTCTCGCATGGCTCACTTTACCATCGCGGCCCCCAGGCGCCAGCCAAGGGCCCCTGGGGGCCGTTTTCAGAGGGGGGTTGAATCGGTTCGGAACAGGCCCCAAGCCGCGCTTGCCACCGCTAGGGGCGCGGCCCCCTGCGAACGACCCGGGATCCGTGCCCTGAGCGCCCCTCCCAACGCCCCATGAACAAACCCAGCATTCCGAACACCACTGGCCTCGCTCCAGCGGAGGCGGGCGAAGCCTCCAGGGCGTTCCGGCCCCTCACCATCGCCCTGATGGGGCCCACCGCCAGCGGCAAGACCGACCTGGCCCTGGCGCTCGCCGAGTCCCTCGATCTGGCGGTGGTATCGGTGGATTCCCGCCAGCTCTACCGGGGGATGGATGTGGGCACCGCCAAGCCCACCGCCGCCCAGCTGCGCCGGGTGCGCCACGAGCTCCTCGACCTGCGCGATCCCGACCAGCCGATCAATCTTCAGGAATTCACCGCTCTGGCCCAGGTCGCCATCGCCGCCGAGCACCGCCGTCGGGGCGTGGCGCTGCTGGTAGGCGGCAGCGGCCTCTATCTCGAATCCCTGCTGCGGGGCCTGGCGCCGCCGGCGGTGCCCCCGCAGCCGGCGCTCAGGACCCAGCTGGCGGACCTGGGACAACCCCTCTGCCATGGGCTGCTGCGCCAGGCCGATCCGGAGGCGGCGGCCCGCATCGCCCCCGGCGACGCGGTGCGCACCCAGCGCGCCCTGGAGGTGCTGTACGCCACCGGCCGACCGCTCTCGAGCCAACGGCGCCTGCAGCCGCCTCCCTGGCGGGTGTTGGAGATCGGCCTCCAGCCCACCGATCTGCGGGAGCGCATCCAGCGGCGCACCGCCCGCATGTACGAGGAGGGCCTGGTGGAGGAGACGGCCGCACTGCTGGCGCGCTACGGGGCCGAATGCCCCCTGCTGCGCACCATGGGCTACGACGAGGCGCGCCGATTGCTGGACGGTGAGCTGGATCGCAGCGCAGCCATCGCGCTCACCGAACGGCGCACTAGGCAATACGCCAAACGGCAACGAACCTGGTTCCGGCGCCGCCACAACCCGGTGTGGCTGGGCCAGAGCCGCCTGGAAATGGGCCAGGAGCCCAACCAAGAGCGTGCTGCCACCGCTGGAGCGGCTGGAGATCTGCTGCGGGAAACCCTGGAGTTGACCCAGCAGGTTCTAGGGTAGCGATTCATCAGCCCTTCTTGATGCCCCCCCGTCCGCGTTTTGACCGCCGTGCTCCCGTGCGGGAGCTGCCCAACATCAACGACCGCATCAGCTACCCCAACCTGCGGGTGGTGGATGCAGACGGCAGTCAGCTGGGGGTGATCACCCGGGAAGCGGCCCTAGAGGTGGCTAAGGAGCGCGAGCTCGACCTCGTGCTCGTGAGCGAGAAGGCCGACCCGCCCGTCTGTCGGGTGATGGACTACGGCAAGTACAAGTTCGAGCAGGAGAAGAAGGCCAAGGAGGCCAAGAAGAAGTCGCACCAGACCGAGGTCAAGGAGGTGAAGATGCGTTACAAGATCGATTCGCACGACTACCAGGTGCGGATTGGTCAGGCGGTGCGCTTCCTCAAGTCCGGCGACAAGGTGAAGTGCACCGTGATCTTCCGGGGGCGGGAGATCCAGCACACCGCGTTGGCTGAAGTGCTGCTGCTCCGCATGGCCAAGGATCTTGAGGAGAATGCCGAGATCCAGCAGCATCCCAAGCGGGAGGGCCGCAACATGATCATGTTCCTCAGCCCCCGCAAGCAGGCGGTGGGTAAACCCGCCGCAAAACCCGCCGCTGCGGCTCCGGTCCCCACCTCGACCCAGGGCTGAAGCCAAGTCACCCGCAAAACAGCCCCGGGACGGCCTGAGAGTTGTCGGGCGTGTGATGCACTGACGAGACATCCCCACGGCCCATCGGGTCGGCCGGGGCCTTCAGCTGATGACCAGCGTCTCGGCGAAGAGGTCGAGCATGGCGGTCCAGCCGTGGCGAGCTCCCTCGGAGTCGAAGTCGACTCGGGCCTCGCACAGATAGCCATGGCCAGCCCCGGGCGCCACGATCAGCCGATGGCGCCCCCCGGGCTCCCTGGCCTGGCTGCCCCCGTTGGCGGCCGTAAGGGCCGCCTCAATAGCGGCGACCTCCTCGGGCGGCAGCAACGGATCGGCTCCGCCACAGAAGCACCACAATCGACCTGGAATAGCCTCCACGAGCTCCAAGCTGGGGGGACCGCCGCCGGGACGGAAACTCGCCACCCGCGCCCCGTAGAAGTCGCAGGTGGCGGCGAAACAAGGCAGGGTGGCGGCGATCAGGGCCAGATGGCCCCCGAAGCAGAACCCCACGCAACCGAGGCGATCGGAGCCATGGCGCTGCCGCAGCCAGGCCGCCGCCGCCGCCGCATCAGCGAGCAGCTGGTCCGCGGTCACCTGATCGCGGTGCTCGCGGCCCAGGGCCAGGGCCTCAGCGTCGTAGGCCAGATCCAGGGCCGGAGCGGTGCGCGAGAAGGTGTTGATCGCCAAGGCGCCGAAGCCCTCCCCAGCCAGCCGGTCCGCCACGCTGCGCACCCAGGCATTCACGCCGAACACCTCAGGCAACACCAGCACAGCACCGCGCGGCTCGCCCACGGCGGGCCGCGCCCACCAAGCCGGCATGGCCGCCTCGGGAACGCCGGCACCGGCGTCCACTGGAATCGTGACCCATTCGGCCCTGATGGGCCCCCGGGGGGCAGGCAGGTGGGCCATCGCGCGGCATCAAGCGGAGGATTCCCATCCTGCGCCGATGGGAGGCAACGCCGCTATCGGCGACCGTCAGCACAAGCTTCCGCAAGGGGGATGGGGGCCGAGGGGGGATCACAGAACACCCCTGGCCAGCCGGCGGAGAGTCCACCTCAAGGGTCAACCGCCGCATCAGGGCTGGGCCGCCTGGCACACCCCGGCACATGGCGTTATGCCAACGGAGCAATTGTCACCGGGCCCAAAGCTCCGTAGGGTGGCCGGCAGTTGATCTGGCCCACCCCGGCGTGCGATTCCACATCCAGCAGGAAAGCGACATTCCGGCTTCAACCCAGCTGTACAACCAGATCTGCTTCGCGATCGCGGCCCGTCACTACCCGCCGGGCCATCGCCTGCCGAGCACCCGCCAGCTGGCCATGCAGACCGGCCTGCATCG
>JAPLIE010000065.1 GCA_026389265.1 Cyanobacteriota bacterium
CCGCCACCGCCACCCCCGTGGCGCTGACCGCTCCTGCGATCGGTTGATCAAGATTTCGGACTTCTGACTGGAGTTCTGTCTTTCAATCTCTTCAAAGCCCCTGCTTCGGCGGGGGTTTTTTGTTGCTGGCGGGACACTTGCCGCGGGTTCAGGCTTTGCTCGTGAGGATGGGCCGCCGCCGGTTGGGATACAGCTCACGGCAAAGCTCCCCGGCCTCGCCGCTTTTAAACAATGCCGAGACGCTCAGACGCTTCGCGGGCAACTGTCCGCCGGGACACGGCGCGGGAAGTTACGGAAGATCGCCTGGGAAGTCCCTGAGGATCGCCGCTGGATCTCTGGCTCAGTCCGCAAACACCGTGATGCTGGCGTTTTCCTGGTAAGTGCTTTCGGCGCCCGAATCCACCTGGAAACCGGTCCAGGTGGCGAAGGGCTCCGGTTGAGCGCGGATCACGGGCCATTCGATGCGGCGCCCCCGGAAGGTGAGACCTACGCAGGTGAGGGCTAGGTCGTCGGCCATCAGGGACCAGAGCACGTGAACGGCGCCTCGTTCGTAGTTGATGGCGTCGTCCTGGAAGGGCTTCTCCGGTAGAAACCCAGGCAGGGTTTCAATCCGCCGCTGGTTCTCCCAGCCGAGATAGCGGCCGTCTTCGGTGGGATAGAACCAGCAGGTTTCGTTCTCCGCATCTCGGAGCGGAAAGCGATCCAGGCAGCGCAGCGTGGCCTCGGGCAGGTTGTTCAACGGGTGATCCACCATCGCTGACTGATCCCCATCCAATTGATACACCCCCAGCCAGTGGGAGCGGGGTTCAAAGTGAGGCACCAGGGCATCACAGATCTGGCGGCGACGCTCACCGGGGCCGGAACCCGCCTGCGGAGGCGTGCCCGGTTCGGTGCCCTCGCTGAATGGATCCAGACCAGCTGCAGCAGCCTTCCCCTGCCCGACCAGATCATCGACTTGTCCCTCCCACTCCCCTGGGACGCGGAAGATCCGCAGGGCCACGCCGCTGCGCAACCCGAAACGCTGGGCCCCCATCAGATCCCTGGCTGTGGCGCCGTCGACGGGAAGCAGCGATTCGGGGGCGAGAACGAAGACGAGGGCGTGACTCATTGCAAGCAAGGCTGCTGGATGGCAGCTGGTCTGCCGGGGAGAGCACGATCTCAGCGACAGCGCTGATCGCAATCATTCAGCTTAAACGGCTCCCATCGGTTGCATGGCCTCAAGGGAGACCAAGGCCCGGGCACGAAACCAACGCCCCCACCCACGCGGCGCATCGGCAGCATTCTGCGGCCCTGTCGCTGGCTGCTGGCGGGCGGGCCCCAGAGCGCGCTATTGGATGGAGATCGGGATCGGGATCGGGATCGATGGCCCTGCTGGAACCCACCAACCTGCTGCTGTTGGCCTGTGCCCTGGTCTACGCGCTGATCGGAGAGCCTGAGGATGGGGCAGTGCTGCTGGTGTTCGTGCTGGCCATCGTGGTGCTGGACGGTCTGCAGCGCCACAGGAGTGACCGTGCCCTGGCGGAGCTGGCCCGCCTCTCCGCTCCCCGGGCCCGGGTGTTGCGCGATGGCGTGGAACTGGACCTGGGCGCCGATGACGTGCGCCTCGGAGATCGGCTGCGCCTGGAGGAGGGCGACCGGGTCGCCGCCGATGCCCGGCTGCTGGAGGGCGTGGGCCTCTGGCTCGATGAATCGCTGCTCACCGGCGAGTCGCTTCCGGTGCCGCGCCAGGATCCGGGGGAGCTGATCCCGGCTGGTTCCCTGGTGGCGGCGGGGCGGGGCTGGGCGTCGGTGACAGCGGTGGCGGAGGGAACCCAGCTGGGACGGCTGGGTCACAGCCTGGGCACGGTGGAGGCACCCCCCACCCGGTTGCAGCGGCGCACCCGCCGCCTCACGGCACGGCTCACCCTGCTGGCCCTGGCGGTTTGTGCCGGCCTCATGGTGCTGCAAGGGGTGATCGGCGGTGACTGGCCTCCGGCCCTGTTGGCAGGCCTGGCCCTGGCCCTGGCCTTGCTGCCCAATGAGATTCCGGTGGTAATGGCCCTGTTCTTGGCGCTCGGAGCGCTGCGCCTGGCGCGCCTCGGTGTGCTGGCCCGCTGGCCCGCGGCGGTGGAGAGCCTGGGCAGTGCCACGGTGCTCGCCGTCGACAAGACCGGCACCCTCACGGACAACCGCATGGCCGTGCAGCGGCTGCTTACCTGGCCGGATCTCGACTCCTGGAACCCCGGGGAGGACCTCAACGAACCCTGGCATGCCCTGGTGGAGATGGCGGTGCTGGCCAGCCGCGGCGATCCCGTGGATGCGATGGAACTGGCGATTCAGCGGTTGGCCGCGGAGCACCTGCGCAACAGTGAGCACCTTCACCCCGACTGGCCCCTAGAGCGGGAGTACCCCCTCCAGGCCAACCTGCTGGTGGTGTCGCGCCTGTGGCGCGATGCCCGGGGGCAGGGACGCCTGGCGGCCAAGGGGGCTCCGGAGGCCATCGCCGACCTCTGCCACCTGCGGCCGGAGGCCGCCCGGGGCCTCCAGCAGGCCGCCGATCGGCTGGCCGCTGAAGGGCTGTGTTTGAGCCGGTGGGCTTCCTCGGTCTGGCGGATCCACTGCGTCCGGATGTTCCCCAAGCGATCGCCACCGCCCAGCGCGCCGGAGTGCGGGTGGTGATGATCACCGGCGACGGGCCGGTCACCGCCCGGGCGATCGCGGATCAGGCCGGGCTGCCGCCGGGACCGGTGCTCTGCGGTGCCGATCTGCCCGCCCAGGCCGGCGAGTCCAGCGCGGCCGGCACGGCTCTGTCGGCGTCGGCTCTGTCGGCGTCGGTGGCAGCCGTTTCGGTGTTTGCCCGGGTGTTGCCCCAGCAGAAGCTGGAACTGGTGCGCGCCCTGCAGGCCGGCGGTGCCGTGGTGGCCATGACCGGTGATGGCGTGAACGACGCGGCGGCCCTCAAGGCGGCCGACATCGGTGTGGCGATGGGCCGGCGGGGTACGGCCGTGGCGCGGGAGTCGGCGGACCTGGTGCTCCTCAACGATCGCTTCAGCGATCTGGTGGCGGCCCTGGCCCTGGGCCGGCGGGTCGACGCCAAT
>JAPLIE010000148.1 GCA_026389265.1 Cyanobacteriota bacterium
GGTGCCCAGCAGGCCGATCAGCACCGAAGGCACCGCCAACACCGCCAGGGGCATGGCCATCTGCCAGCCCGATTCGTGGGGGTGGTCGGCGTGGTGGCCATGGCCCTCCTCATGGGCCTCACCAGCACCCTTGTCGGCTGCGCTCAGCAGCTGGGCCTGCAGGGCCTTGTCGTTGCCGCGGAAGCTGCCCTCAAACGTCAGGAAGTAGAGGCGGAACATGTAGAACGCGGTCATGCCGGCGGTGATGAAGCCGGCCGCCCAGAGCACCGGATAGGTGTTGAAGGCCTGTCCGAGGATCTCGTCCTTGCTCCAGAAGCCAGCCAAGGGCGGGATGCCAGCGATCGCTACGCAGCCGATCAGGAAGGTGATTGCCGTGACCGGCATGTAACGCCGCAGGCCGCCCATCAGGCGCATGTCCTGGGCGAGCACCGGCTCGTGGCCCACCACCTCCTCCATCGCGTGGATCACCGACCCCGATCCCAGGAACAGCATCGCCTTAAAGAAGGCATGGGTCACCAGGTGGAACATGCCCGCCAGTGGGGCACCGCAGCCCATCGCCAGCATCATGTAGCCGAGCTGGCTCACGGTGCTATAGGCCAGACCCTTCTTGAGGTCCTGCTGGGTGAGGGCGATCGAGGCCCCCAGAAACAGGGTGATCGTGCCCACGATCGCGATCACCAGCTGAACGGCAGGGAAGGGCTCGTACACCGGCTGGAGGCGGGCAACCAGAAAGACGCCGGCGGCCACCATCGTTGCCGCGTGAATCAGGGCCGAGATCGGTGTGGGGCCCTCCATGGCGTCGGGCAGCCACACATGCAGCGGGAACTGGGCCGACTTCGCCATCGGCCCCATGAACACCAGCAGGCAGATTAGTACGGCCACGCCATTGCTGAGGCTGCCGCCGGCTACGGCTGCGCTGAGGCGCGTGCCGATCTCCTCGAAGCCGAAGCTGCCGGTGGCCCAGAACAGGCCGAGGATGCCCAGAAGCAGCCCGAAGTCGCCGACGCGGTTCACCACAAAGGCCTTCTGGGCTGCATTGGCGGCACCGTCGCGTTCGTACCAGAAGCCCACCAGCAGGTAGGAGCACATCCCCACCAGCTCCCAGAACACGTAGATCTCCAGCAGGTTGGGGCTGATGACCAGGCCCAGCATCGAACTGCTGAACAAGGCCAGATAGGTGAAGAAGCGCACATAGCCCTGGTCATGGGCCATGTAGCCATCGGAATAAATCATCACCAGCAGGGCGATGGTGGTGACCAGGGCCAGCATCACAGCCCCAAGGGCATCGACCCGGTAGCCCATCTGCAGGTTGAAGTCGCCGGCGCTGGCCCAGTTGAACAGCACCTCCCGCGCGCCGGCCCCGGCTAACTGCTCGGCCAGCACCGCATAGCTGAGCACTGCCGCGATGCCCACGCAGGTGAGCAGCAGCAACGCCACCGGCTTGCGCAGGCGATTGATCGTGCGGTTGAAGCTGATCAGACCCAGCCCCGTGACCGCGGCCCCGATCAGGGGCAGCAGGGGGATCAACCAGGCGAGCTCTGAAGCGGAGGGCATCCTGGAAGGGGCGGTCTGGGCCGAGTGTAGGCAGGGTGGCGACGCTGTTCAGGGCCCTGTCAGGCTCTGCCGCCCGGCGGGCCGATCCGAGTGATCGACGATCGCTGAGGCCAGGTGCGGTTTGACGCGAGTCATTTTAGCCGAGCCAGTGGGCCAGACCGGAGCGAGAGAAGGCGGTCGCCCCCAGGCCAATGAAGCGGTGCGCCCACCAAAACACCGCCACAGCGATGGCGATGCCCAACTGGGCCGGCCGCAGGAATTCGCTGAGAAACAGGGTCTGGCGGCCATCCAGAACCGCCCGGAACGGGATCACCGAGGTGCTGGCTTTCAGCTCCTCGAAGGCCTCCCCAAAGCGGTTGGCCAGCCGCCGGTCGCCGTTCCAGACGGCGAACAGGTGATGGGCGATCAAGCCGAAGCAGGCCCAGAGGGTGAAGCTGGTGCCGATCCAGAGCAGGTGGGTGGCGCACCAGAGGATCTGTCCCACCGCCTGAGGGTGTCGGCTCACCCGGATGATGCCGGTGGCATAGAGCCGCACCTGGGGCTTCAGCACGGCCGGGATCTCCAGCAGGTTGTAGGTGGCGGGATAAAGGAACAGAAACGACACGGCGGTGCCCGCCCAGACCAGTGGCACGATCCAGGGCTGGTCCTGCAGGTTCCAGAGGCGGATGCCGTCATACCGGTGGGCGAGGAAATAGCCGACCACCACCACCGCCGCCGGGATGCTCAGGGCTGCAAACAGCAGCCGCCAGGCCCGTTCACCGATCCGCTGGGCCCCCCAGGCCCGCAGAGAAGCCCCACCGCTGTGCAGCAGCGCGAAGGCCAGCAGCAGGGCCAGCATCACCAGGCTGCTGTGGTGGGGGTCGGGGGATGCCATGGGCATGGCCGTGGGCATGGGGGGATGGAAAGGGGGCTGTGACGGCCATGCTGCCCGGTCCCCGGGTGCCAGCGGGGCTGACGCCCGCTCCTCCTCCGGGGGTGCCATGGGGGCCAACCACGGCCGGATGTGAAGCCCGCCGCGGCGGTTCGTGGGGACCCGCCTAGATTTCCCCTCTGCTTGACGGTGCCGGCCCCCGGGTCCCTCCATGGCCGATCTGCCCTTCACCCTCGATCAGCTGCGCATCTTGCGGGCCATCGCCAGTGAGGGCAGCTTCAAGAAGGCGGCCGACAGCCTCTATGTGACCCAGCCGGCGGTGAGCCTGCAGATCCAGAACCTGGAGAAGCAGCTGGACGTTTCGCTGTTCGATCGGGGCGGCCGCAAGGCCCAGCTCACCGAGGCCGGTCACCTGCTGCTCAGCTACTGCGACCGCATCCTCAGCCAGTGCCAGGAAGCCTGCCGGGCCCTTGACGATCTCCACAACCTGCGGGGTGGCTCCCTGATTGTGGGCGCCAGCCAGACCACCGGCACCTACCTGATGCCGCGCATGATCGGTCTGTTCCGCCAGAAGTATCCGGATGTGGCGGTGCAGTTGCAGGTGCACAGCACCCGCCGCACCGGCTGGAGCGTGGCCAACGGTCAGGTGGATCTGGCGATCATCGGCGGCGAGCTTCCAGCCGATCTCAACGACCTGCTCCAGGTGCTGCCCTACGCCAACGACGAGCTTGCCCTGGTGCTGCCCCCCAAGCACCCCCTGGCCCGCCTCCCCGAGCTCACCAAGGACGACCTCTACCGGCTCGGTTTCGTGTGCCTCGACGCCCAGTCCACCACCCGCAAGATGGTGGACCAGCTGCTGCTGCGCTCCAAGCTTGATGTGCAGCGGCTCAAGATCGAGATGGAGCTCAACTCCTTCGAGGCGATCAAGAACGCCGTGCAGGCCGGCCTCGGGGCCGCATTTCTTCCAGTCGTCTCGATCGAGCGGGAGCTGGCGGCCGGCACCCTGCACCGGCCCCAAGTCGCCGATCTGATGGTGCGGCGCCAGCTCAAGCTGATCACCCATCCCGCCCGTTATTGCTCCCGTGCGGCAGAGGCCTTCCGGCGGGAGGTGCTGCCGGTGTTCGCCAGCCCCGACAGCCCCCTGCGCCAGACCCAGCCCCGCACCGAGCCGGCTGGTACGCCGGCGGCCTGAGCCCGCTCAGAACTTGTCGCCTTCGGGGGTCACCCCCACCGCATCATCGGCGGCACCGGCCACGCCCGGGGTCTGGAACTTGTTGCCGCTGATGTCGGTCTGATACACGCAGCGCACCACGGGTTTGTCACGGACTGAGCCGATGTAGGCGAAGGTGTTCATTCGCTGCTTGCACTCCCGCATCTGTTCGGCGGTGACGGCCCCCTGTTTCTGAAGCACCGACCAGTTCTCCCGGCGGATCACGCAGCCCGCCTGCAGGGTGGGCTGGGTCACGAAGCTGCTGCTCGGGTTCATCGTGGTGTAGAGCTCCACGTCCATCACGAAGGCACTGGCGCCCCACTGTTTGCAGAATTCCGGATCGGGCACCGCCATATCGAGCTGCTGGCTGCTGGCGATGTTGCCCTGGTTGCCCTGGGTGGTGCTGGTCACGGCGCTGCCGATGCCGATGCCCACCACCAGCACACCGGCGAGCAGGGCAACTCCCCCCACGTTGAAGGGAGGTTTGCCGGAGCCGTCGCCATTGCCGCCAGGTCCTGGCCGGCCCGGCGGACCGCCGTTGCCATGACTGCGGGGCGGCATGCGATCGGGATCCCGGTAGCCGGGCTCGTCGAAGCCGCGGCCGTAGGGATCGGGGCGTCCCTGCTGGCCGTAGCCCGGTTCGGCCGGGCGGGAGGGGCCGTAACGGGAGCGGGGGGAGCGCTCGGGCCGGCCGTCGCCGCGGGAGTAGGTCACAGGTTTTCGCTGGTGCGGGGCAGGCCCATCGAGTAATTGAGCACCCGGCTATCGGGGTTGTAGCGGATCTCCCCGGCCTGGAGCATGGTGCGGATCTCACCCTCAAGCTCCGAGCCGATGCGGCGCAGGTTGTAGTCGTTCAGTTCGGCACCGGCGTAGTCGGCCACCAAGGAGCGGAAGCGGCTGCGCAGCTTCTCAAGCGCGGTCTCGTTCCAGAGGAATTCGTTGTCGGGATCGATGTCCATTGTCAGCTGATCGGGATCGGGCACCAAGTCACCGTTCTCCACCCGGGCCGTGAACAGCCGGATGTGCCGGGTGGTGGACTTCAGCAGGGTGTCGGCCATGGATCGGGACGGCAGTCTGGAGGGAAGGATGGCTGGAGGTGAGGGGGCGCAAGGGTGAGTCCCGGAACCTGCCGTAGGCCATGTCCTGACGGTGAGACTCTAAGGACGCCGGGCCAGGTCCAGCCGGCGCCGGTCGAGCCAGCCGCGCAGCTGGGGAAGGGGGGCCGATAAGGTTGCAGCTTGTTGAGGGGTTTGCAGGATGCGTGTCGCCATTGCCGGAGCCGGCCTGGCAGGACTTTCCTGCGCCAAATACCTCAGCGACGCCGGCCACACCCCGATCGTGCTGGAGGCCCGCGACGTGCTGGGCGGCAAGGTGGCGGCCTGGCAGGACGCCGACGGCGACTGGTACGAGACCGGCCTGCATATCTTCTTCGGCGCCTATCGCAACCTGCGTCGCCTGTTCGCCGAGCTGAACATCGAGGACAGGCTCCAGTGGAAGAGTCACTCGATGATCTTCAATCAGAAAGATCACCCCGGCACCTACAGCCGCTTCGATTTCCCCGACATCCCCGCTCCCCTCAACGGCGTGGCGGCGATTCTCGGCAACAACGACATGCTCACCTGGCCGGAGAAGATTTCCTTCGGCCTCGGTCTGGTGCCGGCGATGCTGCGGGGTCAATCGTATGTGGAAGAGTGCGATCAATACTCTTGGACTGAATGGCTGCGGTTGCACAACATCCCCGAGCGGGTGAACGACGAAGTGTTCATCGCCATGGCCAAGGCACTCAATTTCATCGATCCCGATGAAATCTCCAGCACGGTGGTGCTCACGGCCCTGAATCGCTTTCTCCAGGAAAGCGATGGTTCCAAGATGGCCTTCCTTGATGGCAACCCGCCCCAGCGTCTCTGCCAACCGATCGTGGATCACATCACCGCCCGCGGAGGTGAGGTGCATCTCGATGCGCCGCTTCGCGAGATCGCTCTAGCCGAAGATGGCAGGGTTTCCGGCTTCCGGATCGGTGGGATCAAGGGCCAAGAGGGGCGCACGATCACGGCTGATGCCTATGTGAGTGCCCTGCCCGTGGATCCGCTCAAGCTCTTGCTGCCCGAGGCTTGGAAGCAGCTGGCTTATTTCAGCAAGCTGGATGGCCTCAATGGTGTTCCGGTGATCAATATCCACCTCTGGTTCGACCGCAAGCTCACTGCGATCGACCACTTGCTGTTCAGCCGCAGTCCATTGCTCAGCGTGTATGCCGACATGAGCAATACCTGCCGCGAATACGAAGACCCCGATCGCTCGATGCTGGAGCTGGTCTTCGCCCCCGCCAAAGATTGGATCGGCCGCAGCGATGACGACATCGTGGCGGCCACCCTTGAAGAACTGAAACGCCTGTTCCCCCAGCACTTCACCGGCGAGAATCAAGCCACACTCCGCAAGGCGATCGTGGTGAAAACGCCGCTTTCTGTGTACAAAACTGTTCCCGGTTGCCAGGCCCTGCGGCCGGATCAGACCAGTCCGATCGCCAATTTCTTCTTGGCTGGCGACTACACCATGCAGCGTTATCTCGCCTCGATGGAGGGTGCCGTGTTGAGCGGCCGGCTCTGCGCCGACGCCATCGGTGCGGCCCAGTCCTCCGGGTTGATTGCGGCCGCGGCGGCCACCGCTACTGGATCCGCGGCCGCCCCCGGTCTGGCTCCGGTCTGAGGGTGACGCTCACCTCCCCACCTTTGGCTCCAGGCCTGGATCAGGCCTACGAGGTCTGCCGGCGCGAAACCGCCGAGTGGGCCAAGACCTTTTATCTGGGCACGTTGTTGCTGCCCCCGGCCAAGCGCCGCGCCATCTGGGCCATTTACGTGTGGTGCCGTCGCACCGATGAGCTGATCGACAGCCCCGCGGCCCAGGGCCTGCCCCCCGCCATCCTGCTGGAGCGGCTCGATGCCTGGGAGGAGCGCACCCGGGGCCTGTTCGAGGGCCGTGTGCACGACAGCTTTGATCGGGTGATGGTGGACACGATCGAGCGCTTCCCCCAGCCCCTGCAGGCCTATCTCGACATGATCGAGGGGCAGCGCATGGATGTGGTGAAGCATCGCTATGCCGACTTCTCCGAACTGCAGCTGTATTGCTATCGGGTTGCCGGCACCGTGGGGCTGATGACCCAGGACGTGATGGGGCTTGATCCCGCCTACACCACCGCACCATGGAGCGAACAACCCGATCCGACCGAGGCGGCGGTGGCCTTGGGCATCGCCAACCAACTCACCAACATCCTGCGCGATGTGGGCGAAGATCGCGGTCGTGGTCGCATCTACCTGCCCCAGGAGGATCTGAAGCGCTTCGGCTATAGCGAGGCCGAGCTGCTGGCCGGCACCCTCAACGACAACTGGCGGGCCCTGATGGCCTTCCAGCTGGAGCGTGCCCGCTCTTGGTTTGCCCGCTCGGAGGCGGGGGTACGCTGGCTCTCGGCCGATGCCCGCTGGCCGGTGTGGACCTCCCTGAGGCTTTATCGCGGCATCCTGGCGGTGATCGAGCGCCACAACTACGACGTGTTCAACAAGCGGGCCTACGTGCCCCGGGCCGGCAAGCTGCTCGATCTGCCGCTCAGTTTTATCGTTGCCCAGGCGCGCTGAGCCACGTCACCAGGATCGGATTCACCCGCTCAGGGGCCTCATCGTGGGGGCAGTGCCCCAGCCCTGGGAGCACCGTTAGCTCCTGAACGCATGCGTAGGTGGCGGCCCAGCGCTTCGCTTCGGCCACTGGCTCCCACGGATCGGCTTCGCCCCACAGCATTCGCACTGGCAGATCCAGCTCCGCCAAGAGCTCCGGGGCTAGACGGTCGTTGAACAGATTCACGAAACCGCGGAAGCTTTCCGGCGCTCCCCGATCGCGGCTCGGTTCGAAAAGCAGGTTCACCAGTTCCTCGTCCACGTTGCCGCCACTCGGATAGGCCTGGGTCAGCACCTGCCGCACCACGGCCGGCCGGGCCAGCAGCCGGAACAGCGTCTGGATCAGCCAGCGCTGCCGCACTGTGGCCATCAGCAGGGGGCGGCTCCAGCGCTGCAGCGGCGGCAGTTCGGCCAGCCGCTTGCCATCGAGGGCCCGCTGGGCGCAATCGATCAGCACCACCTGCTCAGGCGGTCTTCCCTGCTCCTGGAGCATCCGGGCGGCATTGAGGGCTACCACCCCCCCGATCGAGTTGCCCACCAGCTGCAGGGGGCCGGGGCCGATCCGGGCGCTGCAGTAGTCCAGCACCTGCTCGGCCCAGAGGTCGAAGCCGTAGGTCACCGCCCCTTCCAGCGGGGCGTCGCCGCTCAGGTGGGAGGGGGGTTTGGCGCTCGCGCCGAAGCCCAGCAGGTCGATGGCGTGAACGCGAAAGCCCGCGGCGCTCAGGGCCGGGATCGTGTGGCGCCAGTGCCGCCATGAGGCTCCGAAGCCATGCACGAGAAGAACGGCCCCCCGATCTGGAAGGCCGTTCTGGGGTGGGCTGCAGACGGTGCTGATGGCCTGGCCCCGCCAGATCCACGGCGGCGTCTGCAGTCCCGCGAACACCGGCTTCAGACGCCCACCGTCTGGTTGGCCAGCAGGTTCTTGAGCTTGGCCAGCTCACCGGCCCAGCGGGGATCGGGCGCTTCGGCATCGACGCTGTCGGCGTGCACCACCTTGTTCACCGCCTTGCGGCTGGCGGGGGAGGGAGCTGCGCCAACGCGGCGCTCGCCAAGGCCAAGGGCGGGGCGGCTGTCACGGCGCTCGGAAACCTCGATGCGCAGGGCGTTGCCGCCGAAGTCGCGGCCATTGAGCTGTTCGATCACCGCATCGGCCAGCTTGGCGTCGTCCACGTTGGCGAAGCCGAAGCCACGGCAGCCGCCGGTCTCACGGTCGTTGACGGCCTTGAAGCGCACCCCCGCGCCCACGCCCTCGAAGAGGGCTTCGAGTTCTTTGGCATCAAAAGATTGCGGCAGGTTGCCGACGTAAAGGCGAATGCTCATGACGGGGGGCAGGAAAGAAAAACAGGAAGACTTCGGCTCGCGAAGAATCACGCCGAGGCTCACGCAGTTAACCATGGCGAGGAACGTCACCCTCTGAGAGCCAGCGGCGAGCCTCGGTCAGCGTCTCCCCATCATCACCGTCGACCTGCGCCGGCAATCGTCCGAAGGCGCGTTCCCGGGTGAGGTGCTCCAGCAGTTGTCCCAGTTCCCGGCCTGGTTTCAGCTGAAGCCTGGCTTGGAGGGTTGCTCCATCGATCGGCGGGCGGGGGTGGAAGAGGGGATCGAGCTGATTCCGCCAGCGCACCAGGGCTTGGTGGGCCCATGCTGGGTCGACCAGCAGAGCCAGAGCAGGGAGATCGTCCTCCAGCTGGCGATGCAGGTGGAGCTGCTCGGGCTCGGGCAGGGCAGCGGGATCACCCTGGGAGCCTCGAAGCCGCTCCCACCAGTGGCGCAGCCGCAGCACGCTCTGCTGCCGCTTGCGGCTGGCCCGCAGCTGCTCCAGGGCTTTCCCATCGAGCACCGCCGCCAGCCGCGCCAGGGGCAGGGCCCTCGCCGTTTCCTCCGGGCTGAGACCCCGGCTGGCGGCGGTTGCCAGGTCGAGGTCGGCGAGGGCGGTATCGATTCCCGGGCTGCTGTCCTCCAGATCGCCCCGGGCGGAGTCGCCACCCCAGCTCTCCAGCAGGCCGCACGCCACGGTCAGTTCCAGGCCGGTGGCCCCCTGCGGAGCCGCCGCAAGCCGTTCCAGTTCGGCCAGCACCCGCTCGCCCGCCACATCCCGGAGCCGGGCATGGTGACGCCGGATCCAGCCCAGGCTGATGGGGTCGAGCTCGAAGTTCAGTTCGCAGGCCAGCCGCATGCCCCGAAGCAACCGCAGCGGGTCTTCGAGCAGGTTGGCTTCGCTGATGGCCCGCAGCCGCCTCGCCGCCAGGTCCGCCATTCCGCCGCTGGGATCGAGCAGAGCACCGGTTGGCTCGACTCCCGGCAGCGGCAGGGCGATCGCGTTGGCGCTGTAGTC
The DNA here is from genome assembly GCA_026389265.1 of Cyanobacteriota bacterium. Lineage (GTDB taxonomy): Bacteria > Cyanobacteriota > Cyanobacteriia > PCC-6307 > Cyanobiaceae > Cyanobium. The sequence goes on from JAPLIE010000148.1 coordinate 9,633, forward strand.
CCGGCGCAGCAGGTCGTCGTGCAGGTCGGCTCCTTGACAACGGGCTAGGTCGATCGTCCAGCCCTGGAGCACCAGCCGGGCGATCGAGCGTTTCTGGTCGAGCACCACCACCGCCCCCCCCAATCGCCGGGCCAGGTTCCGGGCCAGCTCCACGGCGTCGCCTTGCACCACCAGGTCCAGATCGGGCCGCGGCACCAGCCGTCCCAATAGGGCGTCTCGCACCGCACCTCCCACCAGCACGGTTCCCTGGGGAAGGGCCTCCAGGGGCACCGGCCAGGATTCGGGCGCCAGGATCCGCCACAGCTCCCCCACCAACGCCCCGGGCTCACAGGCCACAATGGGTGCCTGGCATGGCCCCGGCGACATGTGCATCTGCGTGGATTGTCGCTGGGTGGATCGCTGCCAGGCCTACCACGCGGTGGAACGCCAGCACGGTGTGGCCCACCTCAATGATCAGCCTGATTTCAGGCCGCGCCAGCCCCGGATCCACGTGCAGGTGCGCGACCTACCGGATGGGGCGGTGGGGGTGGAGTGGGATGTGCAGGTCTGTGCCGACTTCAGCTCCGAGCCAGGACGGTGGCTGCGGCTGCGGCCCGGCGAGGCGGTGCCGGCATGACCTCGGGGACTCTCCCTGGGGACCAGGGCCGCGATCCTGAGATTCCCCCCCCGAGCGATCCGGGGCCAGGTCCCTGGCTCCTCGCGCTCCACAGTTCCGCGGACACCTTCGGTGTGGCCCTGCAGCGTCTCGGGGATTGCACACCGCCACGCCTGGCCACCTTTCCCCTGGGCCGGGCCCTCTCCAACGAGCTCTTCGCCTGTGTGGAATCGGTGTTGCCGGCCTCCCGCTGGCCGCAGCTGGCGCGGTTGGCGGTGGCCACCGGCCCCGGCGGTTTCACCGGCACCCGGCTCACGGTGACCCTGGCCCGCACCCTGGCCCAGCAGTTGAGTCTTCCCCTCGATGGCTTCGGCAGTTTTCTGCTGATGGCGCGGCGCCGGCTGGCTCAGCCGGACTGCCCGCCCATTCCCTTTTGGCTGATGCAGGAACTCCCCCGTCGCGGGGTTGTGGCAGGGCTCTATGCCCCGGATCCGGAGCAGCGCGGCGGGGCACTGGAACTCGCCGCTCCCCGCCTGTACCGTGAGCCGACCATCCTGGCCGAGGTCGAGGCCAGCCTCGTCATGGCCCCCGATGGCGATGGGCTGTCCCCTCCGCCCGCCGTCCGATGCCCCGCCCAGGTCCACCAGCCCCCGGACGTGGCCGAACTGCTGCGCTGCAGCCAGGAAGCCGCCGCCGCCGGCCGGCCGGCCCCCTGGTCGGTGGTGCTGCCCCTCTACCCCACCAGCCCGGTGGATCCCGCCGGGCCGTGAGGACACGGCGCACGCGGCGTCGTGGAGGAGCTGCCCGTCTCTGGGTGCTCGGCCTCGCCGGGGGCTGCCTGCTGTGGCTCTCCCGGGGGTGGTGGTGGCCCCAGCCCCCACCTCCCCAGATGATCCTGGTGCTGGGGGGGGATAAAGACCGGGAACTGGCGGCCGCCGACCTGGCCCGGCGCTACGGGCTGCCGGTGGTGGTGAGCGGTGGCAGCAATCCCGAGTACGCCCACTGGATCTTCGAGGAGCGGGAGGGGCTCTCCCCCCATCAGGTGCAGCTCGATTACCGCGCCCGCGACACCCTCTCCAACTTCACCTCTCTGGTGGACGACCTGCGCCGCGCCCGCATTCGCCATGCGCTGCTCGTCACCAGTCATGACCACATGGCCCGCGCCCTGCTGGTGGGCCGGATCGTGGCGGGTAGCCGAGGCATCCAGCTCACACCCGTGCCGGTGTCCTGCGGCCAGCTCTGCGTCACGGAGGGGCGCTCCAAGATCTGGGGAGACGGCCTGCGGGCGGCCCTCTGGGTGATCAGTGGCCGCGACCTCAGGGGCTGGGCGGCAGTGCGGTTTGCCCCCTGGCTGGAGCGAGTCGGCCCGGCGGTGCAATCAGTCCTTCGTCGATCAGGCGGTTGATCGCCTCCTGACAGGCCAGGGTGGTGTTCTCCAGATCCTCACGGCGGCGGGAGGCCGGGGGTGGGATGGGATCCCCGATCCGGATGTGCACGGGCACCAGCCGCAGCCGGCTCTGCTCCGGTCCGAGGGCCCGGTGGCTGTTGAGGATCGCCACCGGCAGGAGGGGGGCGCCGCAGCGCGCCGCCAGCAGGGCGGCCCCGTGCAGGGGGGCATTCACCCGGCCATTCCGCTGGCGGGTGCCGTCCAGGAACACCCCGGTGGCCCAGCCCTCCGCCAGACGCTGGCAGGCCACCCGGATGGCATCCCTGTCGCTGGCACCCCGCGCCACGGGATAGGCGCCGCAGGCCCGGATGATGGGGCCCAGCAGGGGGACCCGGAAAAGTTCCTCCTTGGCCATGAAGGCCACGGGGCGCCCCAGGGCATGGCCCAGTAGGGGTGGATCCAGGTGGGAGCCATGGTTGGCTACGACCACCAGAGCCCCCTGGGGGGGCACATTGGCGTTGCCGGCAGTGCGTCCGCGCAGCAACCAGCGGAAAATCGGAAACACCAGTAGATAGCTGATCGCCAGGTAGCTGAGGCTGGGTCGGGGCGAGCCGATCAGGGCGGGGGGGCTGGCGACCGGCCGGCTCACGGTGAGCGCTGAGGACGTGCCTCCGGGCCGCCGGGCAGGCGCCCCGTTCTGGCCCTTGGTCGGGCCATCGGCAGGCGGTGGCGGGTTCAACCCAGGTCTGCGACGCTGCTGATCTGGGCGGTGGTGACCGCCGCACAGCTGCGTTTGATCAGGCCGCTGAGCACGTTGCCCGGCCCGATTTCCACGGCGGTGCCGATCCCATCGGCAGCGAAGCGCTCCATGGTCTCCCGCCAGCGCACCCCGGTGGTCATCTGGCGACGCAGGCGATCCTTGAGGACCGCTCCCGATGTTGCCGGGGTGGGGTCGGTGTTGCTCAGCACCGGCATGGCGGCATCGGCGAATGCCACGCCCTCCAGGTCGGCCGCGAAGGACGCGGCGGCCTCCGCCATGAAAGGGGAATGGAAGGCGCCGCTCACCGGCAGGGGTATGGCCCTCTTACAGCGCAGCTCTCCCGACACGGCGGCCACGGCCTCGGGGGTTCCCGAGAGCACCACCTGGCCCTCGCTGTTGTCGTTGGCGATCACCACCCCTTCGTGGGCCTCAACCAGGGCCTCGAGCTCGCCCCGGTCGAAGCCCAGCACTGCGGTCATGGCACCACCGCCGGCGGCGGCCATCCGCTCGCTGCGGGTGCGGATCAGGCGCAGTCCCGTGGCTGCATCGAACACGCCGGCGGCGTAGAGGGCCACCAGTTCACCGAGGCTATGGCCCGCCACCAGCGAAGGGCGGCGGCCTTGGGCACGCAGGCCGTCCACCAACAGCGACTCGATCACGAACAGGGCGGGCTGGGTGTTGCGGGTGTCGTTCAGGTCAGTGGGGCCGGGGCTGCCCTCTGGGGCTTCTCCGGCACAGATGGCCAGCAGATCCCGGCCGATCAGCTCGGAGGCTGCGCTGAACCGCTCCCGGGCACCGGGAAGGTCGAGCACCGCGGCGGCCATGCCGATTTTCTGCGATCCCTGTCCGGGGAATACCCAGGCAATGCCCATTCCGGTCCGCATGGTGTGTGGCCAGGAGATTAGGCGGCGGTTGTTACCGCCCTGCCCGGCAGGCCTCAGGCGGCCGGACCGCGCCAGCGCAGCAGGGCTCCGCCCCAGCTCAGGCCCGCCCCAAAGCCGCTGCTTGCGATCAGATGGCCGCTTCGGATGCGGCCATCGCGCACCGCCTCATCCAGCATCAGGGGAATCGTGGCAGCGGAAGTGTTGCCGTAGGAGGCCAGGTTGCTCAGCACCCGTTCGTGGGGCATAGAGAAACGTTCGGCCACCGCATTCAGAATGCGCTGGTTGGCCTGGTGCAGCAGCAGCCAGTCGAGTTGGTCGGCGGTAAGGCCGCTGCTATGCAGCAGCTCTGCCAGCACCGTCGGCACCTCCCGAACGGCGAACTTGTACACCTCCTGGCCGTTCATCTGGATCGAGGTGAAGCCCCCCACCTGGGCGCTGAGGCCCCCCAGCAGCGACTGGTGCCGGTCGACCTGGGCAAGGGTGAGGCAACCGTTGCGACTGCCATCGGAGCGCATCCGGAACGCCAGCAGGCCATCCTCCTCGGCCGGGCAGGCCTCCAGGGCCACCGCGCCTGCCCCATCGCCGAACAGGACGCAGGTGCGTCGGTCATCCCAGTCGAGCCAGCGGCTGAGTTGGTCGGCGCCGATGACCAGCACCCGTTCCATGGCGCCGCTGCGCAGGTACTGGGCGGCGGTGATCAGGGCGAAGAGAAAGCCGCTGCAGGCTGCTGTGAGATCAAAAGCCACGGCGTTGGTGGCACCGAGGGCCGCCTGCACCAGGGGGGCCGTTCCGAAGAGGTCGTCCGGGCTCGAGGTGGCCAGCAGGATCAGGTCGAGGTCGGCCGGCCGCCAGCCCTCCTGCTCCAGGGCCGCCAGGCCCGCCGCTGCGGCCATGCTGGTCACGGTCTCGCCCGGGCCCGCCACCCTCCTTGCGCCGATGCCGGTGCGGCTGCGGATCCAGGCGTCGTCCGTGGCGACCCGCTGGCTCAGATCGTCGTTGCTGATGCTGGCGGCGGGGAGGGCGCGTCCGCTGGCCACTAGGGCCATGCCCCTGGCGGCGCCTGCACGGGATGAGGTGGGCCCCAGGGGAAGCGGCATGGGGGATGTCGCGGAGGGAGGGCCAGCCAACGCCCTGTCAGAAGGCAGCGACACTGGGATCCACCCTCACTCGGCCTCAGTCAACCACAGGTGGCCGCCGCCCCCTCGTTGGTCTCCCGGGGGGCTGCGCTCCCATCGACTCCCTGACCCGCGACCTCGGCACCCAGGGCGTGGAGGTCGTCCATCACGCCGTGGCTGGCGGCCGAATGGGTGAGCCGCAGGGCACTCACCACCGAAAGGGCCTTGCTGCTGCCGTGGCCGATCACGCAGATGCCATCCACCCCCAGCAGCAGGGCGCCGCCATGCTCAGCGTGGTCAAGGCGCTTCTTGATGCGGATCAGGTTGCTGCGCAGGAAGGCTGAACCCACCTTGCCGCGCCGGCCGCGGGGCAGTTCGGCCCGCAGCACATCAAGCAGCACGCCCCCCACCGATTCCAGGAACTTCAGCAGTACGTTGCCGGTGAAGCCGTCACACACCACCACGTCGAAGTTGCCGGAGAGCACATCACGCCCTTCGCAGTTGCCCGCGAACAGGAAGCGTCGTTCCCCGGCCAGCAGGGGGTAAGCCTTGAGGGCGAGGTCGTTGCCCTTGCACTCCTCTTCGCCGATGTTGAGCAAGCCGATGCGGGGGCGGTTCACCAGCAGCACATCGCGGCTGTAGATGTTGCCGAGCAGGGCGAACTGGTGCAGCCAGGCGGGCTTGCAATCCATGTTGGCGCCCACGTCCAGCACCATCACCTGCTGGTTCGGGTCCTTGGTGGGGAAGAGGGCGCCGATCGCGGGCCGCTCAATACCAGCCAGGCGGCCAAGCCGGAAGATCGCAGCAGCCATCACGGCGCCGGAGTTGCCGGCCGAATACACGGCCATGGCTTCACCGCGCTTCACCAAATCCATGGCCATATTGATACTGGCATCGCGCTTGCGCCGCACCACGGTGGCCTCCTCGTGCATGCCTACCGAAGGGCCGCTGGGCACCAGGTCGATCAGTCCCCTGTTGATGGCGGTCTGAAGCTCCTCCTGGAGCCCCATGGCAGCCACGGCCTTCCGCAGGGGTCCGCTTTCGGCCACAAAGTGCACCCGTAGGGGCAGGAGGTTCACCGCCCGCAGGCAGCCCTCCAGGATTGGGCCCGGGGCATGGTCGCCCCCCATGCCATCCACCGCCACCCAGAGGCGCTGCCGGTGGTCGATCGGGCCGTCGTTGCTCCCACCCAGGAGTGGGCCTCCTGCCTGGAGCGTGCCGCCGCCCTGCTGCAGGCGGCGCAACGGATCGAAGACCAGCGGCTGCAGCATCGACCCGGCTACGGAGCTGGCGGCTCCGGCCACATTGCCGGCCATGCTCCCGGCCGCTCCGGCCACGCTGCCCGCCACCGAGGCGGTGGCGCTAGCGGTGTCCACCAAGGCGGAAGCGGTGTCAACGAGGGTCGTCACCGCGGCATTGCGGCGATACCAGATCACCAATCGGCGGATCGCACGGCTCTGCTTGCCGCGGGATCCCTTGCCCCGATCGGGGACAAGCAGGCCGGATTCAGGCTCCTTCGGAGGCAGGGGAGTCAACGATGCGTTGGAAGAGGTAGCCGGTGCCCCGGGCTGTGAGGATCAGCTCGGGGTTGGCGGGATCATCCTCCAGTTTGGAACGCAGTCGGGAAATGTGGACATCCACCACGCGGGTGTCCACGTGACGCTCCGGCGTGTAGCCCCACACCTCCTTGAGGATTTCGCCGCGGCTGAAGGGTTCCCCGGAGCGGCTCACCAGCAGTTCCAGGAGGCTGAACTCCATCCCGGTGAGCCGGATGCGCTCCTCGCCCCGGTACACCTGGCGCTTGTTGGTGTCGACCCGCAGCTCCCCCACCTGGAGCAAACCGGAGTTGGGGATGCCCGGAACCTGCTCCTTGTCCACCCGTCGCAGCACACAACGGATGCGTGCCTCCAGCTCCTTGGGGCTGAAGGGTTTCACCACGTAGTCGTCGGCCCCGAGCTCCAGACCGGTGATGCGGTCGGCCACATCGCCCAGGGCCGTGAGCATCACGATCGGCACATCCGATTCCTTGCGCAGCTCCTGGCAGACGCCGTAGCCATCGAGCTTGGGCATCATCACGTCGAGCACCACCAGGTCGGGGTGCGATCGGTGGAAGGCTTCCAGGGCCTCCTCGCCATCACAGGCAGTGACCACCTGGTAGCCGATCATCGAGAGGCGGGTTTCCAGGATCCGGCGGATGCTGGCCTCGTCATCCACGACGAGGATGGTTTCTTTGGCGGGAGAGGAGGCCGTCATCGTGCCTGGAGTTGTGGCTGGAGAGGTTCCTGGAATCTGGCCTGGGGTCGGTGCATCACGCCTGGGGACAGGGATCGATCCCTACGGGGATCTGGGGGATAAGAGTGTGGATCCCTGCGGTCGGGCCGCAGGCCAGGTGCCGAAGCACTACTCCCAACCGATCTACTGAAAAGGCCAGAGTGCCTCCAGGTTCACCGAACGCCACCTTTCTTCATACATCGTGGTTCTCGGGGACCTGCCGCCGTCAACCTGCGGCAGCCCGGCACCGACCCCAGCACCGACATCGCACTATCCCCGTTCGCCCTCCCCAGCCTTGGCTCGCCCCCTTTCCAGCTACGTGTGCCAGAGCTGCGGCGCCCGCACCCGTCAGTACTTTGGTCGCTGTTCGGGCTGCGGTGGCTGGAACACCCTGGTGGAGCAGGCCGCCGTTCCCACCGACAGCCGCCGCCGTCGACCGGTGCCCGCCGCCGATACCCCAGACGGCGCCGGCGGGCCGGGGAGCCCGCGGCGCTCCGAACCGATCGCCGCGGTTGGGGACCGGCCCCTGCAGCGCCTGGCCAGCGGCTACGGCGAACTCGACCGTGTGCTCGGTGGGGGGCTCGTGCCTGGCTCGCTGGTGCTGCTGGGCGGTGATCCCGGCATCGGAAAGTCCACCCTCCTGCTGCAGTGCGCTCGCACCATGGCGGTGGGTCAGTCGGTGCTCTATGTGAGTGCCGAGGAGTCGGCCCAGCAGGTGAAGCTGCGCTGGCAGCGGCTGGCGGAGGAGGGGGAGGGGCCTGGGCCCGCCGGAGCGGCGGACCGGGAGAACGGAGGCTCTGCGGCGGCCGCATCCGGCCTGCAGCTACTGGCCGAAACCGACCTGGAGCTGGTGCTGCAGGAGCTCGAGGCCCTGCGGCCCGCCGTGGCGATCATCGACAGCATTCAGGCCCTTCACGACGGCGAGCTGGGCAGCGCGCCGGGCTCGGTGGCCCAGGTCCGCGAATGCGCCGCCGCCCTGCAGCGCATCGCCAAGCGCCAGCACACCGCCTTGCTGCTGGTGGGCCATGTCACCAAGGAGGGGCTGCTGGCCGGCCCCAAGGTGCTGGAGCACCTGGTGGATGCGGTGCTCACCTTCGAGGGCGACCGCTTCGCCAGCCACCGCCTGCTGCGGGCGGTGAAGAATCGCTTCGGTGCCACCCACGAGCTGGGGGTGTTCGAGATGCGTGGCAGCGGGCTGGTGGAGGTGACCAACCCCAGCGAACTCTTCCTCGGTGGGGAGGGACCCGGCACCGGCACGATCGTGGCCTGCGAGGGCACCCGGCCGCTGGTGGTGGAGCTGCAGGCTCTGGTGAGTCCCACCAGCTATGCCAGTCCGCGCCGCAGCGCCACTGGCATCGCCGCCAACCGGCTCCATCAGATCCTGGCGGTGCTGGAGAAGCACCTGGGCCTGCCGCTGTCGCGCTTCGACTGCTACCTGGCGGTGGCGGGCGGTTTGGAGGTGGAGGAGCCCGCCGCGGACCTAGGGGTGGCCGCGGCGGTGGTGGCCAGCTACCGGGATCTGGTGTTGCCGCCGGGCACTGTGTTGGTGGGGGAGCTGGGGCTGGGGGGGCAGTTGCGACCGGTGGGGCAACTGGAACTGCGGCTGCAAGAGGCCGCCAGGCTGGGGTTCCGGCGGGCTGTGGTGCCCCGCGGTGGTCTGCCTCCCAGCCTGGCGGCCTCGCTTGAGTTGCAAGTGCTGGAGGCAGGCTCCGTGGCGGAAGCCCTCGTGGCGGCCCTGGGAGTGGATCCTGCCCAGGATTGAAAAACATCCCTCAGCAGGCGCTGGCTGCTCAGAAATACACATCCACGTTGCTGCGCCCCGAGGATTTCAGCCAGTTCTCGATGTCGAGGTAGCCGCCGGGATAGAGCTTTACAGCCTTGGTCCAGAACTCGGCCGCTTCGTCGAACCAGCGGTCGGCGGTGTCCTGGTCACCGTTCTCTGCGGCGATGCGGCCCCGTTTCTCGAAGATCAGCCCCATGTTCTTGAGGCACGAAGGCGAGTTGGGATTGGCATCAAGCGACTGGCGGTAGTAGTCGAGGGCCTTCTCCTCCTCGCCTGTGCTCATAAAAATGATCGCCATGTTCTTGAAGATCTCGCCGCGGTCGATGGCGTTCTCCTCGAGGCGCAGGGCCTCCTCGTAGTTGTCGAGGGCCTCGGCGTAGTCCCCGTCGTTCTGGGCGGAGAGACCATCGCGGTAATACACATAGGCCTCCTTGGCTTTGGGATCGATCGGTAACAGCTTCACGATTAGATCGGCCATCACCGTGAAGCTCTTGTCGATGAAGTTGTCGTTGCGCTGGGAGCGGGGCACGGCGTCACGTCTTGTTCTGCGCACCATCCTGCCCGCCGCTGCCGCTTAAGCGGGGCGTGACGGTGCGATCTCCCTAGCCTGAAACCCCCGATCGAGCCCCACCTGCCCCTTCCTTCTCCGGTCACCGTGGAGGTTGCCGCCCTGATGCATCCCGCCGCCGGATCCGGGCCCGGTGTGGGTCAGACCCTGCTGCTTGATGTGGAAGGGATGAAATGCGGCGGCTGCGTGCGGGCGGTGGAACAGCGCCTTACCCAACAGGAGGGGGTGCGGCAGGCCAGCGTGAATCTGCTCACCCGCACTGCCTGGGTGGAGCTGGATCGGGCCGAGGAGCGCCTGCCTGCTCTGCTGCGGAGCCTGGAGGAGCTCGGCTTCCCGGCCCGGCCCCGGGGCGAGGGCGAGGACCACCCTCTCAGCCGCCGTGAGCGTCTTCAGGAGCGCCACTGGTGGGAGCGTTGGCGCCAATTGGTGGCGGCCCTGGCTCTGATGCTGGTGTCGGGCCTGGGCCATCTGGCCGATGCCGGTGCCCTCGGCCTGGTGAGCACCCCCCTGGCCCAGCCTTGGCTCCATGCCCTTCTGGCCAGTGCGGCCCTGGCGGGTCCGGGCCGGCGCATCCTTGTTGGAGGGTGGCGCTCCGCCCTCGCCGGGGCCCCCGGCATGGACACCCTGGTGGGGCTGGGGGTGGGCAGTTCCTACCTGGCCAGTCTGGTGGGCTGGCTCTGGCCGGCGGGGGGGTGGCCCTGCTTCTTCAACGAGGCCGTGATGCTGCTGGGTTTCGTGCTGGCCGGCCGCTTCCTGGAGGAGCGGGCCCGCTACCGCACCGGCCGCGCCATCGAGGCGCTGGCCCGGCTTCAGCCCGATGAGGCCCTGCTGCTGGTGGATGGCGGGCCGCCCCGGCCTGTGCGGGTGGGGGGCCTGCGCCGCGGCGACCGGATCCGCATCCTCCCGGGCGATCGCGTTCCGGTGGATGGGCTGGTGCGCGTGGGCTGCTCCGCGGTGGACACCTCTTCCCTCACCGGGGAATCCCTTCCTCAGGCCGTCGAGGCCGGCAGCGAACTCGCGGCTGGCTGTCTCAACCTGGCCGCTCCTCTGGAGCTCGAGGTGCTGCGGCGGGGCGGCGAGAGCGCCATCGCCCGCATCGTGCACCTGGTGGAGCAGGCCCAGCTCCGCAAGGCCCCGATTCAGGGGCTCGCCGACCGCGTGGCCGGCCGCTTCACCCTGGCGGTGCTGTTGCTGGCCGTGTCCACCTTCCTGTTCTGGTGGCTCTGGGGCGCCCAACACTGGCCCGCCGTGCTGCTGGCCGGGACCCCCCATGGCCACGGCGCCCACGGCCACGGCACCCCCGGTCCGTCGGGCACCCCGTTGGCCCTGGCCCTGCAGCTGGCCATCGCCGTGCTGGTGGTGGCCTGTCCGTGTGCCCTCGGCCTGGCCACCCCGGCGGCGATCAGCGTGGGAAGCGGTGCTGCCGCCCGCGCCGGTCTGCTGTTCCGCGGCGGCGATGCGATCGAAACCGCCGCCCAGTTGGGGGTGCTGCTGTTCGACAAGACAGGCACCCTCACCCTGGGGCGTCCCTTGGTGACGGCGGTGGAATCGACTCAGCTCGCATCGACTCAGCTCGCATCGGCTCAGCTCGCATCGGTTCAGCCCGAGTCGACTGAGCCCCAATCCGCTGAGTTCGAATCCGCTGCGCCGATTGGTACCCCTGGTGACAGCGTTGTTCTTTCCTCCGTTGAGGATCAAGGCGGGGTGAACCGGATTCCCTCCGCGGCCGATCGCCTGGTGCAGCTGGCGGCCAGCCTGGAGCGCGACAGCCGCCATCCCCTGGCTCACGCGGTGCTGCAGGAGGCTCAGCGGCGTGATCTGCCCCTGCTGCCGGTGCGCGATCCCCGGGCCCCAGCGGGCGATGGGCTGGAGGCCCGGATCGAGGAGTCGGCGGTCCGGATGGCGGGGCTCTGTCCGGTTGCCGGGGCCCCTTCGTTGCTCCGGGTGGGGCGGCTGGCCTGGCTCGAGAGCGTCGGGGTCGTGGTCGAGGGCGGCAGCCGGGCCCGCCAGGAGAGCTTGGAGGGCGGTGGTGCCTCCGTGCTGGCGGTGGCCCTCGATGGCGCCCTGCTGGGTCTGATCGCCGTGGAGGACAGCCCCAGGCCCGACGCGGCCGCCACCCTGGCAGCGCTCCGGGAGCGGCACTTGGCGCTGGGTCTGCTCAGTGGTGACCGGGAGGCCCCGGTGCGGCGGCTGGCGGCCCGGGTGGGCTTGCACAGCGATGAGCTCGACTGGGATCTGCGGCCTGAGCAGAAACTCGACCGCATCCTGGCGGCCCGTTCCCGCGGGCCGGTGGCCATGGTGGGGGATGGCATCAACGATGCTCCCGCCCTGGCGGCCGCTGACCTGGGCATCGCTGTGGGCACCGGCACCCAGATCGCCCAGGAGGCCGCCGATCTTGTGGTGATGGGTGATCGCCTCGATGGCTTGCCCAAGGCCCTGGAGATCGCCGGGCGCACCATGGCCAAGGTGCGTCAGAACCTGGTGTGGGCCTTCGGCTACAACCTCATCGTGCTGCCGATCGCCGCCGGGGCGCTGCTGCCCGGTTTCGGCATCCGCCTCTCGCCTCCCCTGGCCGCGTTGTTGATGGCGCTTAGTTCGATCACCGTCGTGGTGAATGCCCTCCTGCTGCAGGATGGCTCCGCCAGCAGGGTGGAGCGGCGCGGGTGAACCGGGTGGAGCGGCATCATGGCCTGGTGTCCCAAGGTGGGTCGCTGGGCGATCCAGGGGAAGGGGAGCCGTCGCGGCAGGATCGCCCCGGGGCCGCCGGTTCCCCCCCGGGCCGCTTCGTGGTGCTGGAGGGCATCGATGGTTGCGGCAAGACCACCCAGCTGGAGCACCTGGGCCAGTGGTTGCCCACCAGTGGCCTGATGCCGGCCGGCGCCCGCCTCCTCACCAGCCGGGAACCGGGCGGAACCCCCTTGGGTCGGGCCCTGCGGGAGCTGCTGCTCCATCCCCCTGCAGGCGCCTCCCCCTGCAGCGATGCCGAACTGCTGCTTTACGCCGCCGACCGGGCCCAGCACGTCTCCCAGGTGATCCGGCCCGCTCTGGAGGCCGGTGACTGGGTGCTTTGCGATCGATTCAGCGGCTCCACCGCGGCTTATCAGGGCTTTGGCCGGGGGCTGCCCTTGCAGCGGATCGCGGCCCTGGAGGGCTTCGCCACCGGCGGCTTAGAGCCCGATCTCACCCTCTGGCTCGACCTGCCCCTGGAGGAATCACTGCGGCGACGGGGCGGCAGGGCCGCCGACCGGATCGAGGCCTCGGGCCACGCCTTCCTGGAACGGGTGGCGGCGGGATTCGCCACCCTGGCCCGCCAGCGGGCCTGGCAGCGGGTCGATGCCAGCCAGCGGAGCGAGGTGGTGACCCTGGCGTGCCAGGCCACGTTGCTGGATCATGCCGTCCGGGCGTCCAAGGGACGCGCCGATGGCTGAGCTCTTTGCCGGACTGCTGGGCCAGGAGGCAGCCCTGCGATTGCTGGAGGCTTCCCTGGCGCAACGTCGCCTAGCGCCTGCCTACCTGTTCGTGGGAGCCGACGGGGTGGGGCGTCGCCTGGCGGCCCTGCGGTTTCTGGAGGGGGTGATCGCCTCCCCCGAACGTTGCCTGCAGGGCGATCCGCATCTGAGGCGGCGCCTCGGCCAGGGCAACCACCCCGACCTGCTCTGGGTGGAGCCCACCTATTCCCACCAGGGCCAGCTGGTGCCGGCCTCCAGGGCCGAGGCCGAAGGGGTGAACCGTCGCAGTGCCCCCCAGATACGCCTGGAGCAGGTGAGGGAGGTGTCGCGCTTCCTTGCCCGCCGCCCGGTGGAGGCCGACCGCTGCCTGGTGGTGCTCGAAGGGGTGGAGGCCATGGCCGAGGCCGCCGCCAAGGCCCTGCTCAAGACCCTCGAAGAACCGGGTGGAGGCCTGCTGGTGCTGATCACCGCCGCCCCCGAGCAGTTGCTCAGCACGATCCGCTCACGTTGTCAGACTATTCCCTTCTCCCGTCTGTCCCCGGAGCTGGTGCAGCAGGTGTTGGATGCCCTACCCCCCGGGGAGGCTGATGCCACCAGGGAGGCCTCTGAATCCGCTCCAGAGGCCGTCCCGCCCGATCCCCCCGAGCTGCTCGATCTGGCGGCGGGCTCTCCGGGCGCCTTGCTGTTCCACCGGCTCCAGTGGCGTTCCTTGCCGGCGGGGCTGGCCGATCGTTTGCGGTCCCTGGGGCCTGATCCTGTGGAGGCTCTACACCTAGCCCGTGACCTCACTGAGGCCCTCGATGGCGAACAGCAGCTCTGGTTGCTGGGTTGGTGGCAATGGGCCCTGTGGCGGAGCCAGGGACAGGTGATGCCCCAGCGGCGGCTGGAGAGGCTCCGGGGCCACCTGCGCAGCTTTGTGCAGCCCCGCCTGGCCTGGGAGGTGGCGCTGCTGGAGCTGGCGGCAGGATCCTCCCGCTGAACGGGTTTGGGGCTCAGGCCGCTTCGCTGCCATCCCCTTCGGATCCGATCGCCGTGGGGGCGGGCCGCGGTTCCCTTTGGCGTTCGCTACGGGCCGCTTCGATGATGGGTTGAAGGCTGGCGAGTTGCTCGCCGGTGGGAAGTTCCAGGCAGTAACCGGCGCCGTACACGGTCTTGATGAAGCGCGGTTTGCGCGGATCGGGCTCCAGCTTGGTGCGCAGATGACGCACATGCACCCGAATCGTTTCAATGTCGTCGCCGGGCTCGTAGCCCCACACCTCCATCAGGATCAGGGAGGGGGCCACGGTCTGGCCGTGCCGCTGCATCAGGCAGTGCAGCAGTTCGAATTCTAGGTGGGTGAGCCGCACCGCTTGATCGAACCAGATCGCCTCGAAGCGTTCGGGCACCAAGGTGAGGCACCCATAGCTGAGGATTTCGTTGTGTTTGGTGGACAAGGGGGCCCGTTCGCTCCGTCGCAGCAGAGCCTTCACGCGCACCATCAGCTCTTCGAGGTCGAAGGGTTTGGTGAGGTAATCGTCGGCGCCGGAGTTGAAGCCGCTCACCTTGTCCTTGGTGCCGCCTAGGGCGGTGAGCATCAAGATCGGAATCTTGGCTGTGCGTTCATCCCTGCGTAACCGCTGGCAGAGGGTGAGCCCATCCACCTTGGGAAGCATCAGATCCAGCAGGATCACATCGGGGCTGTACTGAAGGGCCAAGGCCTGGCCCTTGATGCCGTCTTCTGCCCTCTGAACATCGAAGCCGCTGTGTTCGAGGTGGCCAGAGACCAACGCACGCATGTCGCTGTCGTCCTCGATGAGCAGGATGCAGGGCTTCATGACTGTCGGATTCTCGGATGCAGGACCGGGGCGACGGCAGCGGCGGGACTGCGAGGCACAGGATGGAGAGACATTTTCTCTCGCGTTCGCCCTGCATGCATCACCAGCCCCGAACATTGCGGTGTCGGACCATCCATTTTGCCGAGGGTCGGCTGCTGTGATTCCTGGGAGCCTTGGTGAAGAATCCAGCCGGGGAAAGGCCTGAGGCCCTTCGCCACCGTTGCAGGGTCCGCGAAGCGCTGCCGTGATCTTCAGAAAGTCTTCCGGTTCCGATCGTTAACAGTGCGTGTCTTTTCGATGCCCGCTCACGCAACCGTTTTCAGAGGTGCGGATCAGGGCAAACACTGGAACCCCCCAAGCCGGAGCTTTGGGTGTGAGCTGAACTCCCCGGGCGGGATTCGAACCTGCGACCAATCGGTTAACAGCCGACCGCTCTACCACTGAGCTACCGAGGAATGACCGCCTTGGCGGACGACTGGAGCTTACCTTTCGGCCGCGCCGGCAAGCAAGGGCAGGAGGCTGGCCGCGTCCAGCCAGGGTCCCACCCGGCCCGCCTCCATCCGGGCGGCGCCGTCGCAGCTGTCGAGCTCCTCGAGGCGATGGGTGATCCAGAGGGCCGTGATCGGCCGCTCGTCCCGGCTGCAGAGCGAGCGGATCAGGGCCAGCACCTCCAGCTGGCTGTCGGGGTCGAGCAGGGCGGTGGGCTCATCGAGCAACAGCAGGTCGGCGTCGCTGGCCAGGGCGCCAGCAATCGCCAGGCGCTGTTTCTGGCCACCGCTGAGGGTGTGGATCGGCCGCCGTTCCATGCCGTCCAGGCCCACCTGTTGCAGGGCCAGCTCCATGCGGACGGTGCGCTCCTCAGCAGTCAGGCCGGTGGGGAGCCCCAGCTGCAGATCGCTGCCGCAGCTCGGCAACAGCAGCTGGTGGTCGGGGTTCTGGAACACCAGGGCGGGCTTGAGGAGGGTGTGCACCGTGCCGCCATCGGCCTGGAGCAAGCCGCTGATCAGCCGCAGGAGGGTGCTCTTGCCACTGCCGTTGCTGCCCACCAGCATCCAAAGTCCCGGCTTGGAGATCTCGAGATCGCAGTGCTCCAGGGCCGGCTGGCCGTTGCTCCAGCGGAACACCAGCCCGCTCACCCGCAGCAGCGGCGGGGGTGGGCGATCAGCCATCGAGGCTGAAACCGGGGCGCTTGCTGCCGCCGGATGCCGCTGATTTTTCGTAGGTCATCACCGCCACCACCTCGCTGCTCAGCAGGCTGATGTGCTTGTGCTCATCCTTTTCGCAATGCAGCTCGAGCACCTTGGGGTGGCCGCTCTCGATCGCCTGGCGCACCTCCCGATAAAGCGCCAGGGCCGCCTCCTGCTCCTTGCGCTGCACGGCGATCGGCATGGGGGTGAGTCGGAGGGAAAGTTCGACGACGTACATGGTCTAGGGCGGCGGTAACGGCTCAGTTTGACCAATCAGCGGCAGGGCCCGCAGGGGGCTCAGCGGGCCAGGGATGATCGCGCCGGAATGTCGTTGGCTTGGAGCTCCGCCTGGAGCTCCGCCTGGAGCTCGGCTTGGGGGGCGGCCAACAGATCGGGATGGCGCTGCAGCTCATGCCGGTAGGCGGCGAGCTGGTCCTCAATCTGTTGGCGCACGATGTCGCGGTACTCGAGGAAGTGCTCGTTGTGGGCGCAGACGGCGAGGTATTGCTCGGCCACACCCGGATTGGCAATCAGCATGTGGATCAGGTGGTGCCAAAAGGCCCAGCGGGTCGATCGCTTCATCCCCTGGCGCCAGCAGACGATCAGCAAGGCCCGCACGACCACCCACTCCGGCAGCTGCGCGGCCGGCTTGACCCGGGGTGTGCCGAGCTTGAGGAAGTAGCGGTAGACCCGATCCAGGTAGCGGTGGGGCTCGTAGAGGGCTTGAAAGGCTTCCACGTACTCCTTGGCGATGTCCTCCACCGGCCGGGTGGGCACAAAGTTCATCAGGGTGGTCTGGTTGATGTTGCCGTCCTTCTCGATCAGGCGGCCCTCCTTATCGAGGCGGTGCCACAGGGCGGTATGGGGCAGCGCCTGCAACATCGAAAACGTGGTGGTGGGGATGCCCGTCTCTTCCGAGAAGGCCACGATCCGCTCACCCGCGCCAGCTTTCTCGCCATCGAAGCCAATGATGAAGCCGGCGATCACGCGCAGGCCCGAGCGGGTCACCTTGTCCACCGAATCCAGCAGCGGTGAGCGGGTGTTCTGGAACTTTTTGGTCACAGCCAAGCTGTCGGTGTCGGGCGTTTCGATGCCCATGAACACGGCGGCGAAATTGCAGCTCAGCATGAGATCGATCATCTCCTGATCGTCGGCTAGGTCAAGGGAGGCCTCGGTGTCGAAGCGGAAAGGGTAGCCCCGTTCGCGCTGCCACACTTCCAGCTCCTGCAGCATCCGTTTGACATTGCGTTTGTTGCCGATGAAGTTGTCATCCACCATGAACACGCCGCCCTTCCAGCCAAGGTCGTAAAGACACTGCAATTCGGCGATCAGTTGGGCCGGTTCCTTGGTGCGGGGCTTTCGGCCGTAGAGCACGATGATGTCGCAGAATTCACACTGAAACGGGCAGCCGCGGGAGAACTGCACGCTCATCGAGTCGTAGGCCCCTCGCTCAAGCAGGTCGTAGCGGGGGATTGGGGTGGTCGTTACATCCGGTTTGACCCCATCGGAGCGAAACTGGCCGCTTTTCTCACCCCGCTGCAGCGCTGCCACAAACATGGGCAGGGTGATTTCACCCTCATCGAGGATCAGAAAGTCCGCTCCGGCCGCGACCAATTCCTCTGGTGTAGAGGTGGGATAAGGTCCCCCCACGGCGACCGGTTTGCCGTGGAACCGGGCGAAGCCAATCTGGCGAATGATGTCGTCCTTCTGCACGATCATCGCCGAGATGATCACCAGATCGGCCCATTGCCATTCCGATTCGTCCACGGGACGGATGTTCACATCCACCAATTTGTAATCCCATTCCTGGGGGAGGATGGCTGCCACTGTCACCAAGCCGAGGGGCGGCAGCAACACCTTGCGCTGCACGAGCTCCAGGATCTTTTCGTAACTCCAGAAAGTCTTCGGGAACTCGGGATAGACCAGCAACACCTTCATGAATCCTTATCCACCGCAGGTTTTTGCTCTACCCATTCATCGTAGTGGTATTCAGATTTATTGTAGGGCACCTCGAAAAATCACCTATCGAGAGAATTCGTTCTCAAGTTGGGGCTGATGCGGGAATGAGTCTCAATTGCTGCATCCCGCTGGAACTCGAATTTTCGAGGTGCCTTGTAGGTAGGTTTGGGGGTTGATCACCCACTCGGAGCCCCATCCCCATCTCCTTCCGAGCGGCGGCCCCGGTGCCTAGGTGCAATTGCTCATTGCGGCTCCGATCCCAGGCCCTCGGTCGCGCCCCTGGTGCAGCAGCCCGTAAAGTCGGCTTGTAACGCTTCGTGAAGCACCACCATGACGATCGCTGCAGGGCGCTTGCCCCAGCGGGGATGGTTTGACGTCCTCGACGACTGGCTCAAGCGCGACCGTTTCGTTTTTGTTGGTTGGTCCGGGCTGCTGCTCTTCCCCACCGCCTATCTGGCGCTGGGCGGCT
>JAPLIE010000030.1 GCA_026389265.1 Cyanobacteriota bacterium
TTCTACTGCCTGCCGGTGGCCAAGCGGGAACGCCACCGCCTTGCCCTGGTGGCCGCGGCCACCTCGGGGAATCCGAAGTTCTTCCTGGGCACCGATTCAGCCCCCCACCCGCGCCAGGCCAAGGAAGCAGCCTGTGGCTGCGCCGGCATCTACAACGCCCCCTTCGCGATCGAGAGCTACGCGATGGTGTTCGAGGCCGAGGGCAAGCTCGGGCGGCTGGAGGCCTTCGCCAGCGAGCACGGTCCGCGTTTCTATGGCTTGCCCCTCAACGGTGATTCGATCACCCTGGTGCGGGAGGCGCACACCGTTCCTCCACGGATCCACGCAAACGATGCCGCCGGGGTGGCCACCAGCCTGGTGCCGTTCCACGCCGGGGCGGTGCTGCCCTGGCGGCTGCTGGCGGTCTGAGCGCTCAGGCGACGTCCGGCAGGCCTTTCTGTACGGGCAAAGCCGCCCCCAGAAGTGGCGAGCGGTTCAGGCGGCGACAGGTGGTGTCAGGGCACTCCCGGTAGTGTCGTAGCTCTAATCCCCTGCCCTCCGTCTTGGCCGATTCACCACCGGCGCCCACCCCCGCCACTGCGGCGGCTCCCCCAACCCCTGCTCCCCAGCCCCTTCACACCCGCCTGCGGGGTGAGGCCCTGCTCAATGAGCCGCTGTTGAACAAGGGCACCGCCTTCAGCCGCGCGGAACGCCAGACCCTGGGCCTCGAAGCCCTGCTGCCCTGGCAGGAGGAAAGCCTCGCTGAACAGGTGGAGCGCTGCCGGCGGGCCTTTGAGGCGATGGGCAGCGATCTAGAGCGCTACGCCTACGCCCAGAGCCTGCGGGAGCGCAACCTCACCCTGTTTCACCGCTTCCTGGCCGACCACATCGAGCTGGTGATGCCGATTGTGTACACGCCCACGGTGGGCCGGGCGATCCAGCAGGCGAGCACCACCTACCGCAGCCCCAGCCAGGGGGTGTACCTGGCGGCGCCCCAGCAGGAGCGGCTGATGGAGCTGCTGCGCCAGGCCTGCGGCGATCGGCCGCCCCAGCTGCTGCTGGTGACCGACGCCCAGGGCATCCTCGGCATCGGCGACCAGGGGGTGGGCGGCATCCACATCTGCCAGGGGAAGCTGGCCGTCTACACCCTCTGCGCCGGGCTGGATCCGGCGGCGGGGCTGCCGGTGATGCTGGATGTGTGCAGGGCGCCGCCTACGACGCCTTCCTGGAGGCCTTCATCAGCGCGGTGGAGCAGGTGTGCCCGGGCGCATTGGTGCACTGGGAGGACTTCGGCGCCTCCAATGCCCGCCGCGTGCTCGATGGCTTCCGCCACCGCATCGCCAGCTTCAACGACGACATCCAGGGCACCAGCGGCGTGGCGGCCGCGGCGATCCTGGCGGGCCTGCGGGGCCTGGGGCGCTCCCTGGCCGGGGAGCGGATCGTGATCTTCGGCGCCGGCAGCGCCGGCTGCGGCATCGCCGAACGGCTGCAGCGCCTGCTGGAGCAGGCCGGTCTCTCGCACCAGGACGCGGCCGCCCGCATCTGGCCGATCGATCGTTTTGGCCTGGTGCACGAGGGGCTCGCCGAGCGCAGCGAGGCCGTGGCGCCCTGGGTGAAGAGCGCCGCCGATCTCGCCGCCGTGGGCCTGCCGGCCGGCGATGGCGGCCAGGGCCCGGGGCTGCAGGCGGTGATCGAGGCGGTGCAGCCCGGCGTGCTGATCGGCACCTCCACCCGTGCCGGCGCCTTCGACCAGGCGGTGGTGGAGGCCCTTTGCCGGGGGGTGGAGCGGCCGATCGTGCTGCCCCTCTCCAATCCCACGCCTCTGGCGGAGGTCACCCCGGAGAACCTGCTGCGCTGGAGCGATGGCCGGGCCCTGCTGGCCACCGGCAGCCCCTTCGCCCCTGTGACCACGGCCACAGGGGAGCGGCTGATCGGCCAGTGCAACAACTGCTTCGTGTTTCCCGGCCTGGGCTTCGCCGCCATGGCGGTGGGGGCAACCCAGGTGAGCGAGGCGATGATCGACGCCAGCATCGAGGCCCTGGCCGGCGCGATCCCGGCCTCATCGGATCCGGAAGCGGCCCTGATGCCCCCCCTTTCGCAGGTGCGGGCGGTGTCCGAAGCGGTGGCGGATGCGGTGGCCCTCGCTGCGGTGGCGGAGGGTCTGGCCACACGGGCCGGTACCCCCGCCGAGGCCCGCGAGCGGCTAGCGGCCTGCCGCTGGGAAGCGACCTACCACGAGATCCTGCCGGGCTGAGCGGGGCTGGAGAGCGGAGCAGAACTGGCCCCTAGGCGCCCATTCATGAGCCCTTTCACTAAAAGCTGTGTCGCGACCTCGCGCTGGCCCGGGGGCAGGGAGTAGCACGGGCCCAGCGAACCCCGCGCGATGGGCTTCTTCATTCAGCTCACCGACGCCATCGCCGAGCGCCAGTCGCTGCTGGTGACCGGTCTCGATCCCAATCCCGAAATGCTGCAGAGCTGGGCGCACCGCCGCGGCATGGGCGGGCGCTCCTTCCTGTCGCAGGCGCGCCACTGGATCAAGGCGGTGATCGAGGCCACCGCCGACCACGTCTGTGCCTACAAACCCAGCCTGGGCTTCTACCAATCGCTCGGGCCGGTGGGCCTGGAGCTGCTGCGGGAGGTGCGGGAGCTGGTGCCACTGGACATCCCCCTGATCGTGGATGCCAAGCACGGCGATCTCAACAGCTCCTCGGCCCTGGCCTCCTATCTCTTCCGCGACCTCGGCGCCGACGCCGTGACCCTGTCGCCACTGGCGGGACAGGACATCGCCGCGCCATTTCTGCTCTATCCCGACAAGGCGGTAGTGGTGACCTGCCATAGCTCCAACCCCGCCGCCCGAATCCTGCAGCACCACCCCAACGAAAGCGACCCCCTCTACATCCGCATCGTGCAGGAGTGCCAGCGCTGGGGCACCCCGGATCAACTGCTGCTGGAAGTGGGCACCAGCGACCCGGCGGTGCTGGCCCGGGTGCGCCAGGAGGCGCCGGAACGCTTTCTGATCCTGCGCAGCCTCTGGGGGGAGGAGGACCGGCTCGATGCCCTGCTGGAAGCTGGCCTCAGCCCGGCGGCCGATGGGTTGCTGCTGCCCCTGCCCCAGAACCTGCTGGTGGAGGACGACATGGCGGAGCGAGCCGAGCGGCTCAAGCGCCGCATCGGCGAGCGGAGGGATCGCTGGCTCGAGCGGCGCCCACAGGAAGGGGAGGCCTGCAGCCTGTGGCTGCCGGAACCCCGCGGCGCAGCGGTCGGAGCGGCTGGCCCACCAGCAACGAAACCTGGAACGGGGCCCGGCCAGGCCACGGCCGAAGCCAACGCCATGGATCAGCTGATCCTCGATCTCTTCGACATCGGCTGTTTGCTGTTCGGCGACTATGTGCAAGCCTCAGGCGCCGTGTTCAATTACTACATCGATCTGCGCCAGATCATCTCCGATCCCAATCTGTTCCACCGCGTGCTGCATGCCTATGCAACCCTGCTGGAGAAGCTGCATTTCGATCGAATCGCCGGCATTCCCTATGGCGCCCTTCCCACGGCAACCGGCCTCTCGCTACAGCTCCACAAGCCGCTCATCTATCCCCGCAAAGAGGTGAAGGCCCATGGGGCCCGCCGCCTGATCGAGGGTGATTTTGTTGAGGGGGATCGGGTGGTGGTGGTCGATGACATCCTGATCACCGGGGGAAGTGTGCTGGAAGGGATCGGCAAGCTGGAAAGTTCAGGGCTGGTGGTGGAGAACGTGGTGGTGTTCATCGACCATGGCGGCGCTGCCGACCGCAGCGCCCGCCAGCGCCTGGAGCAGGCGGGCTATCGCTGCCATGCCGTGCTCGACATCCGCAGGATCACGGCGGTGCTGCACCGGGCCGGCCGGCTCAACAATGCCCAGGCAGCCGTGCTGGGGGAGGGGGTGCTGGCCGCCTCGTAGGCTGGATGCCGTGCCCCCGCATCCCCCGGGCACCCTCCCTCCCATGACGGCATCCCCTGCCGATCCCCCCACAATCGGGGAGCTTGAGGCCAAATACTCCCTCTACTGCAAGGCCATGCGCCTGCTGCTCAAGGAGGGCCGCAGCATGGACGCCATCCGCCGCACGGTGTGTTGGAGTCGTCT
>JAPLIE010000003.1 GCA_026389265.1 Cyanobacteriota bacterium
GAGATTGAGCAGATCGCCGGCCAGGCCGCAGGTCAGCCGATCCAGCTGCAGTTCACCCCCCACCTGATGCCGATGGTGCGGGGCCTGCTGGCCACCGTGTATGCCCGCCTGCGGGATCCGGGCCTTACCGCGGACGACTGCTCCACCCTGCTCTCGGCGGCCTACCGAAACAGCGCCAGCGTGTCCGTGCTGCCGGTGGGGAGCTATCCCTCCACCAAGTGGGTCCGCCAGACCAACCGCTGCCTGCTCTCGGTTCAGGTGGACCGCCGCACCGGCCAGCTGATCGTGATGAGTGCCATCGACAACCTGATCAAGGGACAGGCCGGCCAGGGGGTGCAGTGCCTCAACCTGCTGGCGGGCCTGGAGGCCAACACCGGTTTGCCCCAGCTGCCCTTTTACCCCTGAATGCCCTTCTACCCCTGAATGGCCGGTGTTGCGGCCCCGGCTTGATCGAGTCGAACGGCGGCCAGGGCCACCGCGTAGGGCAGGATCCGGTGTTCCTGCGCCTGGATGCGGGCGGCGAGGCTGCCATGGTCATCGCTTCGCAGCACCGGCACGGCGGCTTGCACCAGGATCGGACCGGCATCCACCACCTCCTCCACCAGATGGGCGGTGCAGCCGCTGAGGGTCACCCCGGCGGCCAGGGCCTGGCCCACCGCATCGAGCCCCCGGAAGCTGGGCAGCAGGGAGGGGTGGATGTTCACCAGCCGGCCCGGATAGGCAGCGATCAACACGGGGGTGACAATGCGCATCCAGCCCGCCATCACCACCAGGTCCACGTCAGAGACGGCGAAGCTGGCTGCCACCTGCCGGTCGAGGTCCTGCCGCAGCGAATGGTCGCGGTGGTCATGGAGCTGGCAGGGGATGCCGAGGCGTTTCGCCCGCTGGCGGGCACCACAGACGGGGTTGTTCACCACCAACTGCACCACCTCGGCGTTGAGGGGACCGCCGCGGCAGGCCCTGACCAGGGCCTCAAAGTTGCTGCCTTGACCGGAGGCCATCACCCCGAGCCGCAGGGGACTATCCAGCCGGGGCCAGGATTGCGATGCTTCGCTCGCAGAGTGTGGCGTTGGCCACTGGATGGCCTGCATGGCCTCGCTAGCGTCATGGCTCGCGGTCATGGTGCCCATGTCCCATCTCTCCATCCTGCCAACGGTGCTTCGGGATGCCGATCTGCTGGAGACCTGCCTCCGTTCGATGGGGCTCAGCCCCCAGCGCGATGTTCAGTTGCAGGGTTTCGGCGGTGAGCAGCGAGCTGTGGTGGTGATGCTTCAGCTCGATGCGGATATCGCCCTGGGCTGGTGCCGGTCCAACGATGGCTCCCTGGCCCTGGTCGGTGATCTGCAGCGCCTCAGCCGTTCGCGTTCTCTGGAGCCCCTGCTCGCCCGGATCACACGGGAGTACGCGGCCCGCGACGCCCTGCGGCAGGCCCGAGCTCACCTGAGCGACGCCCTGGTCTGCGTCGGAGATTGATCCCATCGAGCGGCTTGACCTTCACCTCGACCTCCGGGAACCCCAGCAGCATCTGCTGAGGGCCACCCTTCGCCTTTGCCCCCGCAGCTCCGTCCTTCGCCTGCGGATGCCGGGCTGGACCCCCGGCTCCTACCTGATCCGCGACTACGTGCGGACCCTCGAAGACCTGCAGGTGTGGCAGGGCCATGAGCGGCTGGCCGTGGAGCGGCTGGAGCCGGCCAGCTGGAAGGTGGCCTGCGTCGCTGGCGCTCCGTTGGAGGTGCGCTGGCGCATCCTGGCCACCGATCTTTCGGTGCGAACCTGCCAACTCAATGCCGACCATGGTTTTCTCGCCCTGGCCGGGGTGGTGCTCCAGGTGGAAGGGGAGCGTTGGACCCCGATCCGCCTCAGCCTCGACCTGCCCCCCGGCTGGCAGCCTTTTTTGCCCCTGCCGCCTGATGGGGAGGGGGGGTGGCTCGCCCGCGATGTCGATCAACTGATCGACAGTCCCCTGGAGGCCGGCCCCCACACCAGCCATGCCTTCACGGTGGCCGGGGTGCCGCACCGTTGGGTGGGTTGGGGTGAGGACCTGGCTCACTCCGATCCCGCTTGGCTCGCCGACGTGGAACGGGTCTGCCTCGCCTGCTGCCGGCTGATGGGGGTGGAGAGGCCAGCGGCGGCCTCCTATCTCTTCGTGCTCCACCTGCTCGATCAGGGTTACGGCGGGCTGGAACACCATGACGCCACGGTGCTCCAGTTTGGCCGTCAGGCCTTGGCTGAACCCAACGGCCGGCGCCGGCTGTTGCAACTGGTGGCCCATGAATACCTGCACCAGTGGAACGTACGGCGACTGCGACCCGCCGAGCTCACCCCGATCGATTACGACCGCGCCACGGTGGTTCCCAGTCTGTGGTTCGCCGAGGGGGTGACCAGTTATTACGACCAGTTCCTTCCCCTGCTGGCGGGCCTCAGCGAGGAAAAAGACCTGCTGGAGGACCTCGGAACCGATCTCTCGCGCTACCGACTCACCCCTGGCCGCGCGGTCCAGTCGCTACGCCTCAGCAGCGAGGAGGCCTGGGTGAAGCTCTACCGCCCCGATCCCCATGCGGTGGATTGCCAGGTGAGCTATTACCTCAAGGGTGCCGTGCTCGCCTTGGTGCTGGATCTGCACCTGCGCCGCCACGGCTCAGCTCTGGCGCAGGTGCTGAGGGATCTGTGGCGCAGCCATGGCGTGGTGGAGCGGGGATACCGCTGGCCGGATCTGCTGGCTGCGTTCGTGGCCCATGCCGCCGATCTGTCCACTTTGCTGCCGATCTGGTTGGAAAGCGAGGAAGATCCACCCCTAGAGAGTTATCTGGAGGATGTGGGACTGGTGCTTTCGGCGGAAATCTCCCCCCACCCCACTCCCGGATGGCAGCTGGAAGGCAGAGCCACCACCCTGGCCCGGGTGGCACGTGCCGGTTCCGCCGAGCGGGCCGGACTCCAGGTGGGGGATGAGCTGCTGGCCCTCGATGGGCACCGGCTTCGCAGCCCCGAGGATGCGCGCCGCTATCTGATGGGCTGCGGCTCCGCGGCTGCGATCACTGTGCTCTTTTGCCGCGATGGCCTCGTGAGGCAGACCCAGCTGGCCTGCGAGCCGCCGGCAATCGAGCGCTGGCGGCTCTGCATCGATGCCGCCGCTGCAGCCCACACCGCCGATGCGCGCTGCCGCTGGCTGAGTCTTGTGCCATGAATGCCGAGACGCGCCGCCCCCTCCTGCTGGCGATCGCCGCTGCCTCGGTGCTCAGCGTGGGCGGGCTGGCCTGGTTGGCCCGGGCCCTGCTGATCCCCGCCGATCAGGCGGCGGGCACCTCCCTCCTTGAACTCCTCAACGACACCCGTCGCCAGAGGGCGACGGACCAGGTGAACCGGCCACGGGCAGCAGCCCCGCCGGCCCAAGAGCCCTGGGTCTCCCCCCTGCGCCAGGCCTGTCCGATCCGGGAGCAGGAGCTGCAGCAACGGCTCGCGAACCTGATGGACGATCTCGATCAGCGCCGCCGCCGGATCCGGATCGACCCGTCCAACTACGGCCAGCGCTTCCGGCGGGATGTCTTCGGCAACCGGCTCGATCCCACCCCCCGGCTCGTTGTGCTCCATGAAACGGTGTACGGACTGTCTTCGGCGATCAACACCTTCAAGACCGCCCATCCCAACGACGACGACCAGGTGAGCTACCACACCCTGATCGGGCTGGACGGGACGGTGGTGGACACGGTGGATCCTTCCAAGCGCGCCTTCGGGGCCGGTTACTCCGCCTTCCAGGGACGCTGGGCGATGACCAACCGCCGGGTGAGTGGATCAATCAACAACTTTGCCCTCCACCTCAGCCTCGAATCTCCCCTGGACGGCGAGAACGAGGCACCCGGTCACAGTGGGTACACCCAGGCCCAGTACGACGCCTTGGCGGTGGTGCTGGCCGACTGGATGCAGCGGTATCCGATTCCCGTGGAAGCGATCACCACCCATCGCCACGTTGATATGGGTCGGGAGCGAGCCGATCCCCGCAGCTTCGACTGGAACCAGCTAAGGCGTCGGCTGGCTGCCCTAAATGTGATCTGCTGACCGGTTTCTCAGATCAGTGGAGAAATCGCCCGGTTGCGTCTCCCGTAGATCAGGGCATGCAGTTCTGGATCCTGCATGTAGCGGAGGATCCGACCGGGATAATCGAGCTTGCCGTTGTGCAGATAGGCCAGGGTGGCCAGTCCCTTGGCATCGCGGTGGGATGAGCTGGCCATCAGGGGGCGGTTCCTGGGAAGTCCCAGGTCCTTGCTCAGCCGAGCGAATTTACCCACCAGCAGGGCGACGCTCCGCTCGGGATCGAGCAGTTCGAGCCGGGCCTGGTCCAGTTCGGCTTCCGTGGCATCCGGCGACAGCAATCCCTGCTTCACCATCTCGCCAAGGCTCAGCTGGGCGGGGCCATGGGTGCTGAACAAGCCCGATTGAGTAGCCAGACGAGTGTTCTCGCCGGGCTTGGCATGTTGCAGCTCATCGAAGAGCACGGCGGCCACAAGCATCGGATTGATGTGCTGGCGTCGGGATTCGGCCAGGATCACGGGGTCGAGCTCCACGATCTTTTCGAGGGTGTGGCTGCGCAGCGGCAGCAAGTTGTCGAGCCCCTCGGTAAAGAGCTGGGCCAGCTTCGGTTGCGGACCGTGAACACCGAAGCGTCGATTGAGGGCCCGGAGCTCTTCGGTGCTGAAGTCGATCGGATCGGGCCGCAGGCCTTCCGTGGGTGAGGCCAACTGGGGGGAGTCCACTGGGGTGCTGCCGACCGCTGGGGCCTCACGGAAGAGAACGGGCCTGTAGAAAGCGATGCGGGTGGCGCGTACTAGAGGTCCGCTGACCAGGAGGAGCGCTGTCAGCGCCAGCAGGTGCAGGGGCTTGGTGGCCGTTCGAATTCCGGACCGCCATTTGCTGCGTGGGGGCAGGCGGAACCGGTGAGGCATGGCCAGGGAATGAAAGCCGAAGGATCTTCCTTTCATTTTCCAACATTCTTCAGCTTTAGCCCGCGGTGCGGTTCGGTCTGTCGGGTGGACCACACAGCCGCCCGCCTCAGCGTCTGACGATCTTCCCAAGCCCCCCTGGGATCGGTTTGGATGCGGCTGCACGGCTCCCAGGAGAGCCAGGCCCCCGCCTCCATGCCGTCCCAGTCCTTCAGCAACGACCGCGACAGCGCGGCTTTATGGGAGCGTTTCTGCGCGCTCCTCTGGCATGACCCTGATCTGGGAGTCTGGCTGGATGTCAGTCGGATGGCCCTCGGCGACGCCGATCTGGAGGCCCTCGAACCCCGGTTCAGCGACGCCTTCGCCGCCATGGAGGCCCTGGAGGGCGGAGCGATCGCCAATGCCGACGAACATCGTCAGGTCGGTCACTACTGGCTGCGCAACCCCTCCCTGGCGCCGGATCCCCAAGCGGGTGCCCTGATTTCTCGTGAAACCGATCGGATCGAGAGCTTTGGCTCCGATCTGCTGGCCGGCAGGATCGCCACCCCCGCTGGCACGGCCTTCACCGATGTGCTCTGGATCGGCATCGGCGGGTCGGGGCTGGGGCCGCTGCTGATGATCCGCGCCCTGCAGCAGGAAGGGCGTGGCCTGCCGTTCCATGTCTTCGACAACGTCGATCCCCAAGGATTCAGCCGCACCCTTGCGTCCCTCGGCGAGCGGCTGCGCACCACCCTGGTGGTGGTGGTGAGCAAATCCGGCGGCACCCCGGAACCCCGCATCGGCATGGAGCAGGCCCGTGCCCGCCTCGAGGCTCTCGGTGGCGATTGGGCCCGCCAGGCCGTGGCCGTCACGATGGCCGGCAGCCAGCTCGACGGCCTGGCCGCCTCAGAGGGCTGGCTGGCCCGCTTCGACCTTCCCGACTGGGTGGGAGGCCGCACCAGCATCACCGGCGCCGTTGGACTGTTGCCCGCCGCCCTGATCGCTGCCGACCTGCGTGGCTTCCTCGCCGGTGCCGCCGCCATGGATGCTCTCACCCGCCGACCGAGCCTGCGGGACAATCCCGCCGCCCTGATGGCTGCCGCCTGGTATGCCGCCGGCGATGGCAAGGGCCGCCGCGACCTGGTGGTGCTGCCCTACCGCGATCGTCTGGAGGTGTTCAGCCGCTACCTGCAGCAACTGGTGATGGAGTCCCTCGGCAAGGACCGCGACCGGCAGGGGCAGACCGTGCACCAGGGCCTGGCTGTCTACGGCAACAAGGGATCCACCGACCAGCACGCCTACGTGCAGCAGTTGCGTGATGGCCTCGACAATTTCTTCGTAACCTTCATCGAGGCCCTCGACGACCCCGCCGACATCGGACCGATCGCCGGAGAGCGACCCGAGGATTTCCTGGAGGGTTTTCTGCAGGGCACCCGCGCGGCCCTAGCCGAGGGTGGCCGCCAGAGCCTCACCATCACCCTGCGGCGCTTCGATGCCGCAGCCCTCGGTGCCCTGATCGCCCTCTTCGAGCGGGCCGTAGGCCTCTACGCCGAACTGATCGACATCAACGCCTACCACCAGCCCGGTGTGGAGGCCGGCAAGAAGGCCGCCGCCGAGGTGCTAGCCCTGCAGTCGCGGCTGGAGGCCCTGCTCAGCGATGGCAGCGCCAGAACCCTCGATGAGCTGGCCTCCACCCTCGGGCTCTCCA
>JAPLIE010000011.1 GCA_026389265.1 Cyanobacteriota bacterium
GATCCGCTTCTGGGCCTCGGGGGCGTCGGAGTCGTCGATGAAGCGGCGCAGCTGGGGCACATCACCGGCCCCATGCACCATCCAGGCCACAGAGGGCAGGCCATCACGGCCGGCGCGGCCGGTTTCCTGGTAGTAGGCCTCCAGGCTCTTGGGCAGGTCGATGTGGGCCACGAAGCGCACGTCGGGCTTATCAATGCCCATGCCGAAGGCGATCGTGGCCACCACGATTACGCCGCTCTCGCGGCGGAAGCGATTCAGGGCCGAGCTGCGCGCTTCGGCGCTGAGGCCAGCGTGGTAAGCCACCCCATCGAAACCGGCTGCCCTCAAGTCGGCGGCAAAGCGATCCACCCGGCTGCGGGAGCGGGCATACACGATGCCGGCCTCGCCGCGCCGTTCCGCTAGGAAGGCCAGCAGCTGGCTGCGGGCCTCGTCTTTGTCGCGAAGGAGGTAGCGGATGTTGGGGCGATCGAAGCTGGCCAGGAACACCCGGCCCTCCTGAAGCCTCAGGCGCTCGCGGATCTCCTCGCGGGTGCGGGGATCGGCGGTGGCGGTGAGGGCCAGGCGTGGGATAGCGGCGAAGCGCTCGGCCAGCACGGCCAGTTGCAGGTATTCGGGCCGGAAATCATGCCCCCACTGGGACACGCAGTGGGCTTCATCGATAGCGAACAGGGCCAGGGGAAGCTGCTCCAGCCGATCAAGAAAGCCCGGGCTTAGCAATCGCTCGGGGGACACGTAGAGCAGATCCAGCTCGTCCTGCTCAAGGGCCCGCCACACGGCAGATGCCTGCGAGGCCTCCAGGGAAGAGTTGAGGGCGGCGGCCCGCACGCCAGCCTGGCGCAGGCCCTCCACCTGATCCTGCATCAGGGCGATCAGGGGCGACACCACCACCCCAACGCCGGAACGGCAGAGCGCCGGGATCTGATAGCAAAGCGATTTGCCGCCGCCGGTGGGCATCAACACCAGGGCCGAGCCGCCACCCACCACGTGCTCCACGATCTCCTGCTGGGGGCCGCGGAAGGCGGCGTAGCCGAACACCTGGCGCAGCACCTGGGCTGGATCGGCGGTGCTGGTGGCAGCGGCGGTGGCGCTGGAGGCGCTGCCGTGGTCAGCGGGATCGAGGGGTGGGGTGGGGGCCATGCGGTGGCAGATCAGAGCGCCATCTCAGCAGTTCCACCACCCTGATGGCTGGAAGCCAGGCAACCGGAATTCGGGCCTAACTCCGGGTGGATCACGTTCACTGCCTTAGAGGTTGGTTCGCGGTCTTGAAGGCCGAGAATCGGGTGATCTTTACCGCCGCGAGCCCATGACCACAAGGCGGGCTTCCTGCAGGGTTTGAAGCCGCCAACAATCAAGGGCTGGATCAAGGGCGATGAAAGCCCTGAAAACCTGTGGCCGCATTGCCCCTGCCTCTGCTGCATCGAACCTGCAAACTGTTCTGGAGTGGGACTGGCCGCGCCACGCGCGGTGACTCCCCAAGGATTTTGAGGTGCTCGGCGTGCTGACCATTGGCAGGGACGACCACGTGGCCTTGACCGGTGCCCAGGAGAAGGTCACAGGCGCCGAGGTCACCATGACCACAGAGCTGGGTGCGGTTGAAGCTGGTGCTAGTGGAGCGGCTGAAGCATTGTCAGGTGCTGGTAATGGTGGCGCTGAATTGACTATGAATGCCGCTTTGCTCTGCCCGAAGGAAGCTAAAGTTGAAGTTCTGAAAGGGATCAAAATCGTGGAGGAGCGCGAGCGTGAGCCGATGCAGTGGTCTAGGACCCAGAATAACTTAGCCAACGCGTTGTATAGTCTCGGGGTACTGAGTAATGATGAAAGGTATCTCATGCTGGCAGGGGCAGCGCTTCAGGTTTTCAGTAGCGCCCCTTTCAGGGGTGTAAATCAGGAGGACGAGTTAGTTTTTGGGCCTATGGAGAATGAAAAGAAGCAGTCAGGAGATGACTACCTGGAAGCTGGTTGAATAGCCCCAATGATCCAAACGGCTTGAACAGAAGACTGAGACGGACAAGGGTTAATCGTTTTCTTGATCTTCTCGTCTTGCGTCCTCCGCCGAGGGCTTCAAACGGTTGCTAGATAACAGTATCAATCCTTCAGCGCTGAGGGCCTCAAATTCACCAGAGAAATAGTCGCCTCGCCGGCTACAGATTGCATCAAACACCAGCCGTAATTACCGGCTGTCTCTCCCCAGAAACCGTGAGATCAACCCATTCAGCTAAACAGTCAACATCGGCACGCAAAGTTCATCAGCCAGAGCCGCTGCCGTCATAATTTTGCCCGTGCTCCTGGTGCGCCGCCCTGGTCTCCACCTGCATGGTCACGCTGAAAGAGCGGTCTTCGTCCCCTGCCGCATGGCTGCGAATCAACGCCTTCAAGCTTCTCAGCGGTGGCCATCACCTTGATTCTCCAGGTTGCGAGAAGTGGCGGTTGGATTCACAGATTGCCACCAGGATGAGAGGACAACAGCCACAGGGGCTACTGGCAAGCAGGGTTGGGCCGTTTCCTGAGGTCGTTGGCCGCCGTGTTGTGACAGCGGTGGCATAAATGGAAAAAGGCCTCGCCTCTCTCCACCGCCCCATCCCCGTGTCCCCTCCCCCCAGCGCCGCCGGGCCGCCACCCGGCAGCGAGGAGCCGCCGGTTCCGTCAGAATTGTCAGCATCACCCCCTTCTTGGCCCGGCCTCGATCGCCTCGGTCTCACCCAGGCCATCGGCGGCCTCGCCCTCGGCCTGATCGCCCTCTTCTCCTCCTATGACCACCTCACCTTCGCCGGGCAAGTCATACCCATCCCCCAGCAGTGGGGCATCCCCCTCATCGCTGCCTCGGTGGCGATCGTTTTTGTCGATGCTGAATTGGCGTCGGGATCCCGGCTACGAGCAGCGGATGAAACAGCTCGTGAGCGAGACCGAGCAGCTGAGGCAAGAGAACGAGCAGCTGAGGCAGCAGAACGCCAGGGGCAGGCAACTGCTCGCCAAGATCGATGCGCTCTGCTTTCCGCCCGAGTCCTCCTCGATCCCAGCGATAGCAACCGAGCCCGGCTCCAAGCCTTCCTCTCCCTGATCGCTGGCGAGCGTCCTCCGGAGCAAGGCGGCGTGGGTTGAAGCCTCTGCGCCAACAGATGCCTGTGACAATCAGAGCCCGATGAGGGCATTGGTTTTAAGGCCTCCGCCCACGCCGGGATGCCGCCTGCCTTCAGCTAATCGCCACTGCTTCCGCCAGACTTAAAAGATCTCCTGAGAAATCAGGCCGGCATCGGCCGCCTCGGTCTTGACCGGCTCGGTTACTCCCAGGACATCGCTGGTCTGGCCATCGGCCTGATCAGCTAGACCTTGCAGCTGAGACAAGATCACGCCAGAGAGAAAGCCTTGAGAGCCTCCATCAGGTGGCTGTGCTTTCCGCCCATGTCCCGCTAATTCGGCTGCCGACTTGTTCAGCTCCTGCAATTCATCCGCCAAAAACGTGCCGGGATGAATGGGATAGAATGCTGGGTAACAGCATCAAGCCCTGCGGGGATATATCAATTCTAAGGATAAGTAGGCGTTTCTTGGCCTGCTCCTCGAAAGCCGCATTCGTGCTGTGCGGGCCAGCGTGTCGGTGTCGATCGGTGTTGGCTACCGACCAGGCTCCCCGCAGCCGGGCAGACAGGCCACTCCAGCGAGCACACCAAGAGTGACCAGGCTTCGCGTCAGGCCAATGGTCTTGAGCACCGCCTGTGGCAGCGCTGCGAAGCGCCGCCGATCGCGGCTGTCAGACCAGGGGATCGCCGGGTGGAGAGCGCCAGCAACAGGGCCTCGCGGGCGTCCATGCCGGAGCGAGCCGCATCGAGAGTGCGACCAAGCTGTTCCACTGGGCGCTCGCGCACCACAGCCGTTCTGAACAGGCACTCCGAAGCCACGCTCCGCGTAGGCCAGCCAGCGCGGCCCTTACGCAGCACCGGGAACTCCGCCTTACCATCCGCCGAAAAGGTCAGGTCGCTGGACACCACGCCTGCCACCTCAGCGACCTCGCGTCTGCGGCGCCGCCAACGCGGAGCTCTCCGACTCTCCGCTCTCCTAGCGGCAGCCACCGGAGCCCTGGCGGTCGCGGGCCAGCAGGCCGATCCTGGGGCCATGCCATTGGCCCCGGTGGGCGCTCCCGACAGCACCCTCACGATCGGGGCCGTGATCGCCCTCACCGGCAATGCCAACCTCTACGGCCAGGACCAGCGACTGGGCATCGATCTGGCCCGCCGGTGGTCGGAAGCCCTCCCCCTGCCAGCGAGCGATCCGCCCCGCCGGCCCCTCAGGCTGCAGCTGGAGGACGGCGGCAGCGATGAGGCCACCGCCATCGCCGCCTTCAACCTGCTGATCAAGCAGGGGGCCCTGTCCCTGATCGGTCCCACCCTCTCCCAGCAGGCCTTCGCCGCCGACCCGATCGCCCAGCGCCGCGGTGTGCCGGTGGTGGCCCCCTCCAACACCGCCAAGGGCATCCCCCAGATCGGCCACTTCATCAGCCGAGTGTCAGCGCAGAGCTCGGTGATCGCGCCGCTCTCGATCGCCGAGGCCCTGCGGCGCGACCCCCAGACCAAGCGCGTGGCGGTGTTCTACGCCCAGGACGACGCCTACAGCGCCGCCGAAACACTGATCTTCCAGAAGGTGCTCACGGCCCGTGGACTGCCGCCGGTCACGATTCAGCGGGTGCAGCTGGCCGACAACGACTTTCAGATCCCGATCACCGCCGCCCTGCAGCTCCAGCCCCAGCTGGTGGTGATCTCGGTGCAGGCGGTGGCCGGCGGCAACCTGATCCGCCAGCTCCGGGAGCTGGGCTACCGCGGCCAGATCGTGGTGGGCAACGGCCTCAACACACCGAACATCCATCCGATCTGTCAGCGCTGGTGCGACGGCATCCTGATCGCCCAGGCCTACAGCCCGGAGCTGGACACCCCGATCAACCGCACCTTCCTGCGCCTCTTCCGCGCCAGCAATCCCGGCGAGTCCCCCTCCCAGATCGCCGCCCAGGCCTGGAGCGCCTACCAGGTGCTGTTCGAGGCGGTGCAGCGGCTGCAGCGGCAGAGCGGCTTCGATGGCCTGACCCTCGGCCAGGCCCGGGCTGCCCTGATGGAGGAACTGCTGGCCGGGCACTACGACACCCCCCTGGGCCCGATCCATTTCCAGAAGGATGGCGAGTTGGTGCAGGGCCGCTTCTATGTGGCCGAGGTGCGCATGGATCCCGGCGGCCGCAGCGGCCGCTTCGCCTTGGTGCGCGAGGCCAACGCCCCGGCCTCCTCAGCTCCGGCCGCCACTTCAGCCGCCACCGACTCGGCACCTGCCTCTGCCCGATGATCGAAGCCCCGCTCCAGACCCTGCTCAACGGCGCCGCCAGCGGAGGGGTGTATGCGCTGGTGGCCCTGGGCTACACGCTCGTGTTCTCGGTGCTGGGGGTGATCAATTTCGCCCTTGGGGCGCTGTTTTCGCTCGGCGGCTATCTCACCTACCTGCTGATGGGTGGCCGCATCAGTGCCAACGGGGCTCTGCCGGGCTGGGGTCTGCCGCTGGGGCTGCCGTTCCCGATGGCCCTGCTGCTGGCGGCGGTCCTCACCGGGCTGGCCTCGCTGGTGGTGGAAAAGCTGGCCTTTGCGCCGCTCCGCCACCGCAACGCCGAACCGCTGCTTTACCTGATCACCAGCCTCGGTGCTGGCCTGGTGCTGGTGAACCTGCTGCAACTGCTGATGGGAGCCGAGGGCTATGCCTTTCCCGCTAACGCCTTGGCGGGGCTGCCCACCGCCGTGGCGGTGGCCGGCGCCCGGATCCGCAGCGTGCAGGTGCTGCTGCTGGCGGTCTGCGCCGCGGCGGTGCTCGCCCTCACCCTCTGGCTGGAGCGCAGCCGTGGCGGCCGGGCCCTGCGGGCGGTGGCGGAGGACGCCACCACCGCCCGGCTGCTGGGCATCAACAGCGACGCCATGCTGCGGCTGGCCTTCCTGCTCAGCGGCGCCCTGGCCGGCCTGGGCGGTGGGCTGATCGGGGTGAGTATCAGCCTGCCGGGCCCGTATGTGGGCATCGGCTACGGGCTCAAGGGCCTGGCGGTGTTGGTGCTGGGGGGCCTGGGCAGCGTGCCGGGGGCCATCGCCGGCGGCCTGCTGATGGGCCTGGCTGAAGCCCTGGTGCCGAGCCAAGCCTCGGGCTGGCGCGATGCCCTGGCCTTCGCGATTCTCTTCGCCGTGCTGCTGCTGCGCCCCACGGGCCTGCTGGGGCGGCGCCTGGTGGAGAAGGTGTGATGGGCACCAGAGCTGCTGCGCCTGATGCACCACAGGCGCCTCGATGATCGACAACGGCCTGCTGGTGCAGATGTTGATCGGCGCCCTGCTGGGGGTGTCGGTGTACCTGCCGCTGGCGGCGGGGCAGCTCTCGCTAGCCACGCCGGCCTTCTACGCCGTGGGCGGCTCCCTGGCCGCCCTGCTCTCCACCCGCTGGCCGGCCCTGGGCGCCGGCGCCGACGGCAGTTTCCCGCTGGCCTCCTTCCTGCTGGAACTGCTGCTCGGCGGGCTGCTGGCCGGCGCTCTGGCCCTGCTGGTGGGGCGGCTGGTGCTGCGGCTGCAGGGGATCTACCTGGCGATCGCCACCATCGCCCTGGTGGAGATCGTGCGGGTGGCGATCCTCAACCTGCCGTTCACCGGTGGCGCCATCGGCATCTTCGGCATCCCGCAGCCCTTCGCCACCGCCGCGGGCTACATGCTGCCGGCCCTGGGCCTACTGGCCCTGGCGGGCTGGCTCTGCCAGCGGCTGGAGGTGATGCCCCTGGGGCGGGCCATGGCCGCCGTTCGCCACGATGAGCTGGCCGCGGGCTGCATCGGCATCGACACCACCCGGGTGAAGCACACCGCCTTCGTGCTCAGCGCCGTGCTGGCCGGCAGCACCGGCGCCCTGGCCGCCCACTTCCTCAACACCTGGAACGCTCGCCAGGGCAGCTTCGACACCGCCGTGACCATGCTGGCCTTCGTGATCCTGGGGGGCTCGCGCAGCTGGCTGGGGCCCGTGGTGGGCGGCCTGCTGCTCACCGCCCTGCCCGAACTGCTGCGGCCGGTTGGCGATGGTCGGCTGGTGCTGTTCGGCCTGGTGATCCTGCTGGGGCCGGTGCTGTTCCCTCAGGGGCTGATCACTCCGGCGCTGCTGGAAGGGCTAGGCCGGCTGGGCGAGCGGACTGAACCGCGAGAGCCGCAGCCATGACCATCCAGACCCCCGCCGCCACCGCAGCCTCAGCGGCGCCCCTGCTGGAGGTGCAGGAGCTCACCTGCCGCTTCGGCGGCCTGGTGGCCCTCGATCGGATCAGCTTCGCGGTGCAGCCCGGCGAGATCTTCGGGCTGATCGGCCCCAATGGCGCCGGCAAGACCACCCTGTTCAACCTGATCTCCGGCCTCACCCCCCCCAGCAGCGGCGCGGTGCTCTGGCGCGGCACCCCGATCACGGGCCTGCCGCCCTTCCGGCGCAACCGGCTGGGGCTGGCCCGCACCTTCCAGAACTTACGCCTCTTCGATGGCCTCTCGGTGCTCGACAACCTGCTGGTGGCCCTGCGGCGCCAGCCGGGGGAATCGCTGCTGGGGGGGCTGCTGGCCAGCGGAAGCCACCGCCGAGCCGATCGGCAGCGGCTGGAGCGGGCCGACCAGTTGCTGGAGGAGCTGGGACTGGAGGCCCTGGCGGAGCGCCCGGCCGGCACCCTGGCCTACGGCGACAGGCGCCGGTTGGAGATCGCCCGGGCCCTGGCCACCCGGCCCTCCCTGCTGCTGCTCGATGAACCGGCCGCCGGCATGAATCCCAGCGAGAAGGACAATCTCTGCGACCTGATCGGCCAGCTACGTCGCCGCCACGAGCTCACGGTGATGGTGATCGAGCACCATGTGTCGCTGTTGATGCAGATCTGCGACCGCATGGCGGTGCTCGATTTCGGGGTTCGCATCGCCCTTGGCACTCCGAAGCAGGTGCGCCACGATCCCCGCGTGATCGAGGCCTACCTGGGAGGGGCCCCGCCATGACCGTGCCACTTACCGCTCCCTTGCTGCGGCTGGAGGGGCTGGCGGTGCGCTACGGCAGCGTGCAGGCCCTGGCCGGCATCGACCTGGAGGTGAGGCAGGGGGAGCTGGTGGCCCTGCTGGGATCCAACGGCGCCGGCAAAACCGCCAGCCTGCGGGCCATCTCCCGGCTGGTGAATGCCAGCTCAGGCCGCATCCTCTGGCGTGGCGCCGACCTGGCACCGCTAAGCACCGAACGCACCGTGAAACTGGGCATCGGCCACTGCCCGGAGGGCCGCCGGGTGCTGGCCCGCCAGAGCGTGGCCGCCAACCTGAAGCTCGGCGCCTGGCTGCGCCGCGACCGCGCCGCCATCACCGCCGACCTGGAGCGCTGCTACGGCCTGTTCCCCCGCCTGGCCGAACGCCGCCAGCAGCTGGCCGGCAGCCTCTCGGGCGGCGAGCAGCAGATGCTGGCGATCGCCCGCGCCCTGATGGGCCGTCCCACCCTGCTGCTGCTTGATGAACCGAGCCTGGGCTTGGCGCCGAAGCTGGTGGCTGAGTTGATGGCCACCCTGGCGCGCCTGCATCGCGACGGCCTCACCCTGCTGCTGGTGGAGCAGAACGCCACAGCCGCCCTGGCGATCGCCGACCGGGCCGTGGTGCTCGAAACCGGCCGCGTGCGTCTGGCGGGTAGCGCCGCCGAACTGCGCCAAGACCCCGAGCTGCAGGCTCTCTATCTGGGGGAGTAGGGGGGCGCCCAGGCAGCACCAGCTTCCAGCAATCCATTGCAGTCGCAGCCCATCCACAGCAAGAGGAGGGGCTGTTGAACCATGCTAAAGTCAATATTGAAATGGTATTTTTTCCAGTGGCAAATAATCAAAACCCCCTATCTTCGGCGATTTCGAGTGCATTGATCCTGCTCGCCGGCGCTGGCGGGCTTGCACTGGTGGTGTGGGTCACGATCTTGATGCTCGACCTCAAGCACCTCAACACCTCAGGCTTCACCCTGCCTTGAGGCCGCCTCCGGATTTAGAGAAATCCACTCAAATGATCAAGCAACACATAGCGTTCTGCATAGGCGCTACCCACCTCCCGCAACTGCGGAATCTTGCGCACATCATCCATGGCGGCTAGGTCTTGCTCGGGAATCTGGCTGAGTCCTAGTGCATTGAGACCCTCGCGGTTGGTGAGGGGGTCGTAGCGCACATAGGCGAACTGCTTCGCACCGCTCCAGTTGCCCTGATCCGCCGGCATGCCGGGAGCCTGCATCATGGTGCCGAACTCCCGATCGACCGGCCCCCCGAAACGGCACTCCCCCACGATCCGGCACACCATGTCCCAGCCGGCGGTGGCGGAGTTCATCAACGCCAAGGGAATGCTTTTCGCGTGATCCAGGACCCATAGCTCTTCGGGCCGGAGGTCTGGCCTGGCGGCGGGCGCGTTGCCGGTTCCCACCGAAACCACCAGCAGCTGATCGGCACCGGTGCGCCAATTGATTCGGTAGGGGCTCGCCGTGGCCATCTGCACCGCCATCCAGGCCGGATTGTTGTAAGTGGTCATACCTCCATCAACGAAGACAAAGGAATACTCCTGATTGGTACCGGGAGCCAGGGTGACGACCTCGGGAGGAAAGAAGGTGGGTGCCGCCGTGCTGGCGCGTACCAACTGCCAGAGGGGAAGGCGAAGATTGCAATCGTTGCGTTCAGGCTGGTTGTGGCGGGCGAGGGGGTTATTGCAGACCGGCCAGGGTGAATCGGTGCTGTGGTTGCGGAGCATCAGCATCAGCAGTCCCTTCAGACGCGGGTCGCCCAGCTCCACCACCGCATCGCCGTCCTGCTGCTCAGTTGGATGGCCCTGGAGCTGGTCGTAAAAGGCTTGGCGGAGAATGCCCGCCAGTGGCTCGGCCTCATACTTCTTGTGCAGCTGCAAATACCAGCGGGCACGCTCAAACATGCTGACACCATGAATGAGATAGAAGTTGCGGATCATCGCCATGTCCATGCCGCAGGAAAGGCAGCTGGCGATGATTGCCCCTGTGCTGGTGCCACAGATGAAATCGAAGTAGTCACCGAGCAGCAGATCGGGCTGAGCGAAGTGATGCCGGAGCTCTGCTTCGAGCCGGGCAAGAATTTCAACGCTGATCAGTCCGCGGATGCCGCCGCCATCACAGGCGAGGATCTTCTTGGGCCCCGGTTGGCGCATGCGGGTGAGGATGGGATTCATGCTGGTGTCATTCATGGTGAAGATCCTCAGGTGGTGGCGAGAGAACGGGTGTCGATCCACTGAATCCGGCCCGTGCGACGCGCCAGTTCTTCATGCATGTGGGCTGTGCCGCCGGGACCATTCCCATGCTTGCCGTCCCAGAGGCAGAGAAAGCGCACATTGGAGATGCCGCAGGCGAGGGCGGAGTACAGCAACCAGAGGTTGCAGCGTTCGTAGGGGCTGCACTCTGGCGGACCAGCCCCCAGTTCCTCGGGCATGGTGCGCACCGGCAGATTGAGCCGGTCCTTCATGGCGTAGTAGCGATCTCGCCAGCGCTCGCCGTCACAGGATGGCAGCACCGACTGCTGCAGAAAGATCGGTTCCTCGAAGGGAAGCAACACCTGACAGCGCACCCCCCGCCGCTGGCAGGCCTCCAGGAAGAGCAGATCCCCGCCGGCGGCCGCCTGACAGAAGGCGATGTCCTGCTCTCCGGCGTCCAGTTCCCCGAGCGCCGTTTCGATCTTCTCGAGAGCGGCCGCTTCCTTGGCCGGCGGGAAGCGTGGTTCCGCACGATCGGGGCCATCCATCATGTGACCGCTGAATAGGAGGGCCAGGCGAGGCCGAAAGAGTTGCTCGCCCAGGGCCGTGCCCTCAATCCCGCGCTCGAGCGTGGCGATGGCGACTGACACCACCTCGGGCCGAAAGCCGAGTGCCTGCAGCAGCAGCAGGTTGTCGTGGCACGAATGGAGCGCGAAACGATTCATCTCCTGCTTGGCGATCGCCCTTCGGTAGGCGGCCTTGGCCTCCTCGCAGGAGCCCTCAAGCACCACCAGATCAGCGAGGGTGGTGAGGGCCCAGAAGGATGACGCGCGTTCGTTCTCGGATTCGGCGGCGAAGCGCACGGCGCCGGCGAGGGTGCGCAGCGCCTCCTCGGGATAGGTGCCAGCGTCGAGATGACGCGCGAGATGCATCAGGGTGAGGGCATTGATTCCGGAGTCGTAGTGGGCCGGGTTGGCGCGGAAGCCGCTCAGATAGTGGTTCTGCGCTTCCAGCAGCATGTCGATGCTGTCCAGCGCCTCCTCCCGCTGGCGCTCCGGGGGAGCGTTGCCCTTGCGCCAGCGGGCCTGCCAGGCATCCTTGTGCACCCGAGCGGCAAGGGCCCAGGTCTCGGCATCCATGGGATGGGCCGCCAAGATGCTCTCGGAGTGCTGCAGGGCTCGATCGAAGCTGTAGCCCTGCTCTCCGGCCTGGGCGAGCCGCTTCAGGCAACAGCCCTTCTCCCGCAGGGCCAGGAGATTGTCCGGCTCGATGGCGAGACCGCGTTCGAGCTGCTCGATCGCGAAGCGATCGTGCTCCCCCTTCCGCAGCGAAACCCCGGCCTCGATCCAGGCCCAGGATCGGAACGCGGCCACTGGCGCCTCATCCGCCAGAACAAGCACGTCGCCGATCTGCTCCGCCTTACGGGCCAGGTCGATGCGGTTCTTCCAGGCGTCATGCGCCTCCCAGAACTCGCGCACGTCGCCCACCCGCAGCTTCTCCCACTCGGGTTCCTGCAGTTGCGGCAGCAGCGCGTAGACCGGACTGATGCGGCGCCCTTTCCAGCAATCCATGGTGGCGCGCACGACACCGGCCAGCACCTCGCGGTCGTTGGCCAACGTGGCCGGATCGGGCCCCCCATCGCGGAGGCCGTATCGCACCTTGCGGTCGGTATAGAGATCAAAGGCCGTGGTCACATGGCCACCGCTGATCAGCACCACACCGCGACTGCGAAGGGCATGCCGCACCCCGAGCTCGTACCAGACGTTGGGGTTGTCAATCGTCAGGTCAGCCAGCACCAGATCGGCGAGCAGCAGCTCCTGAAACATGTCGGTGCGAATGTCTCCGGCGCGCACCTCCTGATCGGCGCGGAAGGGATCCAGTCCGGCCCGTTTGAGCGCGGGCTGGATTAGCTCCGCGTAGACGCGGTTGAAGTCGATGCTGCTGCCGTCAGCCGCCGGCTTGGTGCCGAACGGCATCACCACAAAGGCATGGGGACGGCAGAAGGCGGAGGTGAAGGTCACCGGCAGACCTCAGGGCAATCGAAGGGCCTGCCCCTTTCTACCGCTGGTCCAGCGCCTGGGCAGCAAGGATTGACCATGCGCGACCTGGTCGAACAAGGCCCTCGGCTGGATAACGCTTACGTTCGCTGCTTGCGAGGAATCGTGGGCAGCTTCCAGGGGCCAGCTGCGCACGTGGCCATGGAGAGAGAGGGGCACCCCGGGGGAGCGATGGCCAGCGCCTCATCGGCGGGCCGCAGCCTTTGAATGGCAGGATAAGAGTATGAAGATTTACCGGCATTTCTGTACCCCCAGAACCTCACAGCCCTAACTGTGTGAAAACTGATTTTTCCACCATGGCCGTGATTTCTCTAGCAGATGCCGCCCGTTACACCCGGGGCATGCCCCACCAGAAGGACGCTTGGGAATGGCTGCAGCAGCAGCTCGGCGAGCCAGAGCTGGAAGGGTTCGCCGAGCGCTTCCGCACGGCACCAGCTCCCCCCGCCTCTGCCGATCTGGTAACGGCCGACCAGTGCAAAGACGTGTTTGGCCAGGATGTCACCCCAGCCCAGCTGGCGGATCTGAATGCCTGCCTGAAACGCTTTGAGATCGACACACCCGCCCGCATCGCCCACTTCATGGCCCAGATCGCCCATGAATCGGGAGGGCTGCAATGGATGGAGGAAATCGCTGATGGGAGCGCCTATGAAGGCCGCTTTGACCTCGGCAACACCCAGCCTGGGGATGGCAAACGCTTCAAGGGCGCGGGGGTGATCCAGCTCACCGGCCGTGCGAACTATGAAGCCTTCAGTGAATTCATCGGTGATCCCCAGGTGATGGAGGGCTGCTCCTATGTCGCCAACCGCTACCCCTTCACCTCGGCGGGTTTGTGGTGGCACAACAACCACATGAATGAGGAGGTGGATGGTGGCGCCAGCTGCCGCCGCATCTCACGGCTTGTGAACGGAAGAGATCCTGCAAACGGGCTGAATGATCGAGAGAACTATTTCGCCAAGGCCACCCAGATCTTCAGCGCCACCGCCATCGTGCAGCCTGCGGGGGCAAGCAAGACCCTGAACGTTCCTTATTTTTCCCAACTCGATTCCAGCACAGATCAGGCCTCTCGCATGTGCTTCAGCTCCAGCTGCGCCATGCTCGTTGCCGCCATCAAGCCCAAAGCCTTGCCGGGCACCGATGATCAATATCTGAAGATTGTGAATCAATTCGGCGACACCACCAACAATGCCGCCCAGATCCAGGCCCTGGAAAGCCTGGGCATTAAGGCCCGCTTCGAACCCAACGCCGATTTTTCCACCCTGGAGGAGCAAATTGATCGCGGCTTTCCCGTTGCCTGCGGGTTCATTCACAAGGGGCCCGTGGAAGCCCCCTTTGGGAACGGTCACTGGCTGTGCGTGGTGGGTTACAATCCAAAATCAGTGATTGT
>JAPLIE010000080.1 GCA_026389265.1 Cyanobacteriota bacterium
CATCGTTTATCTGCAGCAGGAATTCGATGTGGACCCGCTCCGCACGGTGCGGCAGGAACTCTTCCAGGCTTTCGGCGAGGCCGCCGAGGTCCTCAACCTTCAGAGCGAGGTGGAGGAGGCCATGGGCGGCGAGGCGGCCGCAGCCGATCCCGATCTTTTGAATCGGCTGATCGAGGAGCTCGGCAACCTGCAGAGCCGCTTCGAGGCCCTGCACGGCTACGAACTCGACGCCCGCATCGACAAGCTGCTGCCCACGATCGGCTTCACGCCCGAAGGGGCGGAGCTCCGGGTGGGCGACTACTCCGGCGGTTGGCAGATGCGCATTGCCCTGGGCAAGATCCTGCTCCAGGAACCCGATCTGCTGCTGCTCGACGAACCCACCAACCATCTGGATGTGGAGACGATCCAGTGGCTGGAGGACTACCTGATCGGCCAGACCGTACCGCTGGTGGTGATCAGCCACGACCGCGCCTTCCTGGATCGCGTCTGCAATCAGATCGTCGAAACCGAGCGGGGCGTCTCCCGCAGCTACCTGGGCAACTACAGCCAGCACCTGGAGCAGAAGTCCCTTGAACGCGAGGCCGGCCAGGCCGCCTTCGAGCGTCAGCAGAAGGAGCTGGCCAGCCAGCAGGCCTACATCGACCGCTTCCGGGCGAGTGCCACCCGCAGCACCCAGGCGAAGAGCCGCGAGAAGCTCCTCGACAAGGTGGAGCGGATCGAGGCGCCCGTGGAGGGTGTGAGCGGCCCTCGGTTCCAGTTCCCCCCTGCGCCCCGCTCGGGACGGCAGGTGGCCACGATCGACAACCTCACCCACAGCTATGGGGAGAGGATCCTGTTTCTGGGGACCAGCCTGGAGGTGGAGCGCGGCGATCGCATCGCCTTCGTGGGGCCGAACGGGGCCGGCAAATCCACCCTGCTGCGACTGGTGATGGGGTTGGAGCAGCCGGAGGAGGGCCATGCGGGGCTTGGCGAACACCACGTGGTGGCCGGCTATTTCGAGCAGAACCAGGCCGAGGCCCTCGACCTCTCCCGCCGGGTGATCGACACCCTCTTCGAGGCGGTGCCCGACTGGACCCAGACCCAGGTGCGCAGCCTGCTGGGCAACTTTGGCTTCAGTAACGACACCGTGTTCAAGGAGGTGGGCCAGTTGTCCGGGGGGGAAAAGGCCCGGCTGGCCCTGGCCCTGATGCTGCTCACCCCCTGCAACCTGCTGGTGCTGGATGAGCCCACCAACCACCTGGACATCCCGGCCAAGCAGATGCTCGAGGACGCCCTGATGGCCTACGACGGCGCCGCCCTGCTCGTGTCCCACGACCGTTACTTCATCTCCCGCGTGGCGAACCGGATCGTGGAGCTGCGCGATGGGGAGTTGGTGCTCTACCGCGGCGACTACACCTACTACCAAGAGAGGAAGCGCGAGGAGGCGGGGGAGGCTGAAGCCCACCAGGAGGAGCAGCGGCGGCTCGACAAACGGGATGCCAACCGCACCAAGCAGCAGCAACGCAAGAGCGCTCGCCGTGGAGCTCCGGAACCGGAGGGGGCGGGCAAGGAAAAGATTCCCCAGGAGAGCCCTTCGACCCGGCGCAGCAAGGGCAAGGCGGCCTGATCGGCACCCTTGGTGTATGGATCCCGACCCTGGTGGCAGGCGAGCTCCTGGCCAGGAAGCTCCCAGGAAGCGGCAGGCCAACCGTTGGCTGCGCGGCACGCCCGGCAAGGGAAGGGGCCACTCCGCCGGATCCCTGCGCTGAGCGAAGCTGCGCGACCCCTCGGCGATTGCAAACCGCCCCATCCACGGACGCGGTCCGACGGCCGGACGATCACCATGTGCTGTTTCCGAGTTGAGCGGGGGCGGGGAGTGACGGGCCTTCCCTGACAGACTGGGATGTCGCGACAGACTGGGATTTCCTGACAAGCTGGGATTTCCTGACAAGCACATAGCCCTGTTGCAACGGATACGCGAGATCTCGAAAC
Organism: Cyanobacteriota bacterium; assembly: GCA_026389265.1. Lineage (GTDB taxonomy): Bacteria > Cyanobacteriota > Cyanobacteriia > PCC-6307 > Cyanobiaceae > Cyanobium. Next base: position 1,972 of record JAPLIE010000080.1, read on the forward strand.
AGTTCGTAGCTTTATGCCGATCGAATGACCCATCGCGCCGCTCGCCATGTCCGAACCTCTCGCCCTCACCCTCGGCCAGAAATTCGAGCTGGAGCGTATGAATCGGGCCATCGACGCCACGGCCGACCCCCAGGCCCTGCGTGGGCTGGCCAAGCAGTTGCTCCAAGCCTGGCACAACCAAAAGGCCGCCACGCAGTGGGTGATGCGTCAACAAATGGGGAGCCCGGCCCGGGTGCCCACCGAACTCGGCCTCGACACGATCGGCTTCGATGGCCCGCCCCCCAGCCCCGATGGGATGGACGCCGGAGAAGGCTGAACCGGGGGAATCTGAAGCGGGAATGGGCTTGGCTTAACGCGAAACCGGACGCCCCATCTCGCCCGGCACCACACTGAGCATTAAGTCCGTGCCATTGCGGTTGATGCGCACGGCCATGGGTTCACCAACCACAGCACCCTCCACCGAGGCGATCATCTGAGCTGGGGTTGCCACGGGACGCCCCCGCACCGCCACAATCACATCACCTGCCTGGAGTCCGGCCTGGGCGGCCGGTCCGCCCGGCTTGACCGAGGCCACCTGCACGCCAGATTTCAACCCCAGCCGATTGGGCTGGGCCAGGTTGTCGAGTCCAACGCCGATCACCGGGTGACTTGCCCGTCCCGTGGCCAGCAGTTGGGCCACAATTCCTCGGGCCCTGTTGATCGGGATCGCGAACCCGAGGCCGGCTCCCGGACCAGTCCTCACCAGGGCGTTGATGCCCACCACCTCCCCATCGGCATTGAGGAGCGGCCCACCGGAGTTGCCGGGGTTGATGGCAGCGTCGGTTTGAATCAGGTCGAGGCGTTTGTCCGTGATCCCCAGCTTGCTGGCGTTGCGATTGAGGCTGCTCACAATGCCCAAGGTCACGGTGTGATCCAGGCCGAAGGGATTGCCCACCGCAATGGCCCAGTCGCCCACTTGAAGAGCGTCGGAATTGCCGAGCGGTGCCGCCGGCCACGGACCCGGTCCCACCAGCCGCACCACCGCCAGATCGGTGACCGGATCCGCACCCACCACCCGGCCCTCGACGCGCTGCCCGCCTTGCAGCCCCACGGTGAGCCGATCGGTTCCCTCCACCACGTGGGCATTGGTGAGCACCAGCCCGTCAGCCTGGAAGATCACCCCACTGCCCTGGCTGCGCTCCGTGCGCTGCGAGGGAGCTACCGAAGCGTTGGGCGGCAGTCCAAAAAACTGACGGAAGAGTGGATCGTTGAGCGGGCCCCCGGCGGTGCGGCCCATGGCCACGGTGCGCACCGTGTCGATCGTGACCACCGCCGGGCCGGTCCGGCGGACCGCCGCGGCCACGAAGGACTGCCGAGAGAGGGTGGCGGCTGCCCCCTGGGCAGCAAGGGGCAGCGGAAGGCCGGCCAGCCCAGCCATCCCCAGCACCGCGAGGCCGGAGGCTCCGGAAAGAAGAACGCGGTTTGGACGGGTCACGCGGGGCGACTGGAACAACGAATCGAAACGGTAAGCAGGACACCGCGGCTTGAGAAGGGAGGCAAACCGCCCGCGCCCCCTATGATGTGTGAAGTTTTTTATCGAGCCATGGACACCAGTCGTCTGCTCCTTGCCTTTCTCGCCTTCGGTGCCGCATGCACCACCCTGTGGGCCTGGATGCTGGCCACCACGGGCACCGCCACAAAGGAGCGATGATGGAGGGGTCCACGGCATCCGGGGGCTTCTCGAGACCATGCCCGCTCTCCTGGCCGATCTCTTTCCATTCCTTTACGCCCTCTGCTTCCTGGCCCTGCTCTGGCAGGCGTTCCGGATCATGTCCCGAGGGTTCAATGCCGCGTCCGGGCCCATAGATCGCCCTCCAACCGTCGCCGCCAACAGGGGTCGGGACGACCGCACCGGTCGGCTGACCATCCACCCCGAATTGCTTGACGCCGATGGCCAGCTCACCCGGGAGGATTTGCTCACGGTGCGCTTCAGTGGCGACAACGAACCCACACCCTTTCCAGGCGACCCGGCCTGAGCATCTCTACCGGCCCGTGATCCGATCCCCGGGAGATCGGGGATGACCGGCTGCTGAATAGGCTCGGAACCGTGACCCAGATTTCCGGCGGAGGCTGAAGGTGGACCAGAGGACGAGAATCGTGTCGGCCGTGCTTGGGGGCCTGAAGCTGCCGCCCCGTTTCCGGCTGAAACTGGTGAAGGATGATCCCGTGCGTCTGGAGCTGAGCATCACCCCCGCCTACGGCAAGGATCCGATTCTGGTGGGCATCGTGGAGTCCCAGGATCTGGTGGCCCGCCGCGACCGCGAAGGCAGGATTCCCCGCGACCTTCAGGGCACCTGGGACTGGACCGTCCGTCATGGCAAGGTGAGCACCGGCGGCTGGAACCCCTATCTCAAGGAGGCCCTGCAGACGATGTTCGAAACCGGCCTGCCTGCGATCGTCTACGAGGAAACCACCGGCGAGGATTACCATCCCGTCGACGGCATCCGCCACGTGCGTTGAACCCCGGGGCACTGGCCGATCGTCTCCCCATCGACGACCAGTTGGAGGCCATCCGCGGGGCCCTCACTCCCGGAGCCACCGTGGTGTTGCAAGCCCCGCCGGGCGCGGGCAAGACCACCCGGGTGCCCCTGGAGCTGCTGAAGGCATTCGGTGACAAAGGCCGAATCCTGCTGATCGAACCCCGCCGCCTGGCGACCCGAGCTGCCGCTGAGCGACTCGCAGCCGGTCTGGGCGAGGCGGTAGGCGAACAGGTGGGCTACAGCGTGCGCCTGGAGAGGCGCAGCTCAAGTCGCACCCGCCTCGAGGTCCTCACCGGGGGTCTGTTCCTGCGGCGCCTGCAGGCCGATCCCGCCCTAGAGGGGGTGACCTGCGTGATCTTCGACGAATTCCACGAACGGGGCGCCGAAGCGGATCTGGCGCTTGCCCTGGTGCGCCAGGCCCGCAGCCTGCTGCGGCCGGAGCTGCGCCTTCTGGTGATGTCCGCCACCATGGATCTCGCCCCCCTAGCAGCCGGGCTTGATGGGGCCACCGTGATCACCAGCCCGGGGCGCAGCTTTTCGGTGGCGGTGGAGTATCAGCGGCCGCGGGAGCGGGAACGGCTCGAGCAGCAGGTGGTGCGGGCTCTCGAGTGCCACTGGCTGGAAGAGCGCGGCCCAGGGGAAACGGTGCTGCTGTTTCTGCCGGGCCAACGGGAGATCGGTGACACCCAGCGGGCGATCGAGGCCACGGCCTGGGGCCGGGAAATGGCCTGCACACCGCTGCATGGCCAGCTCTCCCTGGCCGACCAGGGCCAGGCGATCGGCCCGGCACCCACGGCCGCCGGCAAGGTGGTGCTGGCCACCTCGATCGCCGAAAGCTCGCTCACGATCGCCGGGGTCACGCTGGTGATCGATGCGGGCCAGAGCCGCCGCAACCGCTTTGATCCCGCCACCGGCCTCGACCGACTGGTCACCCTCCCCGCCAGCCTGGCCAGCGCCGAACAGCGCCGGGGCCGGGCCGGCCGGTTGGGACCGGGCCGCTGCCTGCGGCTCTGGGCACCGGGAGAGGAGCAGCGGCGGCCTGGCTTCGATCCACCGGAGCTGCTGGTGTGCGATCCCCTGCCGATCGTGCTGCAGCTCGCCGAATGGGGCGATGCCCTCGGGGAGGATCTGCCCTGGATCGATCCGCCCCCCCGAACGGCCCTGCAGGAGGCCCGCGAGCTGCTGGAGCAACTCGGCGCTTTGGATGGCGGCGGCCGGATCACGCCGGCGGGCCGGACGATGGCGGGCCTTGGGCTCTCCCCCCGGCTGGCCCACCTGCTGCTGCGGGCCCAGGCGTGCGGCAGCCTCGACCTGGGCTGTGAGCTGGCCGTGCTGCTCAGCGAGCGCGACCCGCTCAATCCCCGCGATGCGGGCAGTGATCTGCTACGCCGACTCGACTGGTTGCGGGCCCGAGCTGGCGAGCCGGCCGATCGCCTGGCCCCCGGACGCTCCTCCCAGCGGCGCGAGCTGCAGAAACTTCAGGGCGAACTGAAGCGGCAGGTGCTGGCGTCCTCGCGCCCGAATGGCGCCATGGATGCGCGGCCCCCCTCCTCCAAGCCGCGCCCCTCCACTCCGGCGGGTTCCCCTAAGCCCACGGCCGCCGAGGGGCGCTCCGCCGCTTCAGAGGAGGTCATGGCGGCCCGGCTGCTGGGCTGGGCCTACCCGGAGCGGATCGCCCTGAGCCGCGGCCGGGGCGATGGGCGCTTTCTGATGCGTGGCGGGCGCGGTGCGGTGCTGCACCCCGACGATCCTCTGGCGGATGCCGAAGGCCTGGCCATCGCCATCGCCGATGGGGAGGGGGCCGAGGCCAGGGTGCGGCTGGCGGTGCGGCTGGAGAGGGCCGATCTGGAGGAACTGGCGGCTGCGGAAGGGCAGGAGGCGCTGGAGGCCCGCTGGGATCCCCAGGCCGAGCGGGTGCGCTGTGAGCGCAGTCTGCGGCTGGGGGCCCTGGTGCTGGCCCGCACCCCCTGGCCCGAAGCGCGAGGTGAGGAGGTGCAGGCGGCCATGGCGGAGGGACTGCGACAGCTCGGTCTGGCGGCATTGCCCTGGTGCCCCCGCAGCCGATCCCTGCAACAGCGCCTAGGCCTGGCCCACCGCTGGCTGGGCCCACCCTGGCCAGACCGTCGCCTCGAATGCCTGGAGGACGATCCGGCGGCCTGGCTAGGGGAGCGGCTGGCCGGCCTGCACAGCCGCCAGGACCTGCGGCAGCTCGATCTGATCGATGCCCTTTGGGGAGAGCTGGACTGGGCGGAGCGGCAACAGCTGGAGCGCTGGTTTCCGGAAACCCTCGCGGTGCCCTCGGGTCGGCGGGTGGCCCTCGACTACGGCGGTGAGGAGCCGGTACTGGCGGTGAAGCTGCAGGAGATGTTCGGCGCCGCGATGAGCCCCACCCTGCTGGATGGCCGGCTCCCGGTCACGGTGCAGCTGCTCTCCCCGGCGGGAAGGCCCGCCGCGCTCACCCGCGACCTGGCTGGCTTCTGGAGCAGCGGCTACGCCGAGGTTCGACGGGAGCTGCGCGGCCGTTACCCCAAGCACCCCTGGCCGGAGGATCCGCGCCAAGCGGTGGCTACCGCCCTCACCAAGGCGGGGCTGGAACGGAAGATCTCCAACGGCAGGCCGCCTGGCAGCGCTTAAAACACCGCCTCGAACAGATGGCCGAAACCGAAATGGCGCAGGCCCTCCACGATCCCCTCACAACCATGGCCGCGGGCCCGATAGGTGCGGGGCAGGCGGGGCAGGGCCGCCAGCAGACCCGCTTCGGCATTGCCCACCATCACGCTCTGCAGGCCGGTTTCGAACATGGCCAGGTCATTGAGGGTGTCGCCGGCCGTCACCACGCGGGCGTGGTCCACCTCCAGCCAATCGAGCAGATCCAGCAGGGTGGAGCCGCAGCAGACGCTCCGGCAGTCCGGCCCAGCGGGCCTCGATCGGATCGGTGGCCAGGGGCAGAGGTTCGAGGGTATGGCCGCAGGCCACGGTGCTGCCCACATCCCCGATCACCAGATGGGGAGAACCAAGGCCCAGCTCCCGCTCCTCCCGCAGCAGCCGCGCCACCGAAGCCAGATCACGGCCCGTGCAGAACACATGCAGCACCCGCTGTCGCTCGGCCTGGAGCCAGCCATAGAAGCGCCGGCGCCAGGGATCGCTGCCCCCCAGCAGGGTGCCATCCAGATCGGTCACCAGCACCAGGTCCGGGGCATGGGGCAGCGTCGCCGCCAGCTGGGCCTGCAGGAGCTCGCGGGGGCTGCGCTCAGGAGGCATGGAAGGGGGGGCGAGCGCAGCCGAAGGGGGGCTGGCCGTGCATCTCCAGGATCCCCGCTCCCCTGCCGCGGATGCCCCCGCTCAGCGATGCGGTTTCCTGGGAGGAGCGCGTTGGGGGGCTGGGCGATGGGATCAGAAGGGCCACGGCTACTTGTGGGACACAACCATTCTCTCGCAGGCCCCAGCTGTTCCGGGTCAGCGGAAGCGATGCGGACCCGAAAAAGGAAAGGGTGGAGTTTGCGGGTCTAGCGTGATCCATCGTCCCCGCGTCTCCCTGGATCCCGTCCATGCCCTCCCCCGGCCTCGGCTTCCCCGGCAATCGCCGCGATGGTGCCCGCCAGCTGAGCATCGTGACGCTGATTGGCGGGGCCGCCCTCACCCGGATCGACCATCCGCTGGGTCAGGTGGTGCTGCTGATCACGATTCCGCTGGGGCTGTACTGGTGGAAGCTCTATCGCCAGCTCCGCGAATGACCATGGCGGCCCCCCTCCCGAACCCTGAGCGAAGCGGCAAGGGTCTGCCGCGCTACACGGTCGGAGAACTGAATGGGGCGATCGGCAACCTGCTGGATCGTGGCTTCGCCCCTCGCTTTCTGGTGGAGGGAACGGTGAGCCGCCCCCAGCTCAAGAAAGGCCATCTTTGGCTCAGCCTGAGTGATGGGGAGGCGTCGATCAATGCGGTGATCTGGGCCTCCCAGCTCCGCCAGCTGGCCTTCGTGCCAGAGGAGGGCGATGGGGTGGTGGTGGTGGGCAGGCTCAACTTCTGGATCACCCGGGCCACCCTCACGGTCCAGGTGCTGGACCTCAGGCCGAGCCTCACGGCCGTGTTGCGTCAGTTCGAGCGGGTGCATGTCCTGCTGGAGCCGGAGGGGCTGTTCGAGCCCGCACGCAAACGCCCCCTCCCCCGCTTTCCCACCCGTATCGCCCTGCTCACCAGCGTGCCCAGTTCGGCCCTGGCCGACATGCTCCGCACGGCCCACGAACGCTGGCCGGCGACCGCACTGCTCGTGGTGCCGATTCCCGTTCAGGGAGCGGTGGAGGCAACGATCCGGGAGGCGCTCGAGCGGCTGGCCAGCCGAGCTCACACCCTCGGAATCGAGGCCCTGGTGCTGGCCCGGGGGGGCGGCAGCCGCGAAGACCTCAGCGTGTTTGATGGCGAAGCCCTGGCCCGCAGCCTGGCCGCCTTTCCGGTGCCGGTGGTCTGCGGGCTCGGCCATGAGGACGACACCACCATCGCAGATCTGGTGGCGGACTACCGCGCCGCCACCCCAACCGCCGCCCTGGTAGCCCTGCTGCCGGACCGGCGCAGCGCCGCCCAGACCTTGCGGCAAACCCGCCATCACCTGCAGCAGCTGCTTAGCCTGAGGATCCAGGCCCTAACTGAGTCCCTGCGGCGCCAGCGGGAACGCATGGAGCGGTTGCATCCCGCGTTATGGATCGCCCAACAGCGACTTTCCCTGCAGTACCAGCGGCAGCTGCTGACAGCCCTCTCGCCCGATCAGCTGCTGCGCCGAGGGTTCGCCCTGATTCGTCGCGAGGGAGGACCGGTGGTGCGCTCGATCGACGCGGTGGCCCCGAACGAGTTGTTATGCATTGAGCTCGCCGATGGGTTCCTGCGAGCCCGAATCGAAGCGCTGGAACCTCGGGCCCCCCAGACACCAACGCTTCCAAGGCAGGAGAGGGCTCCCTGAAGACGACGATTTCACCCCCATCCGCCCGCCCTTTGAGTCCCGATTTCCTCTTGTTCCGATCCGACCACCACCATGCCCCGCCCCCGAGCCACAGGTCAGCGCGCTGGCCAGGGATCTCCCGAGCCCCAGGCCGAGCCGCCGTCTTTTCCTGCACTGCCGGATGATTCGGGAGATGGCATCGACGACCTGAATTTCCGCCAAGCTCGGACCGCTCTGGATCTCACCCTCAGTGAGCTTCAGAGCAGCGAGCTGGATGTGGAGGCAATGGCAGATCTCTATCGGCGTGCCCTGCGCTATGCAGATCGCTGCGAGGCGGTGTTGGAGCAAGTGGAGCAGGAGGTGATGCAATGGAATCCCCAGGAACCGGCCAACGAACCGGAACCTTTCGCGCCGTGATTTAATCCGGAATCCCCCTCCATGTCCCCTGAACCCCGCTCGAACAATCCGGCCCGCAGTGAGGCTGGAGATTCAACAACGACCAAGGGCGGCGGTCCGCCGATGCCCACCCCACTCAGCTGGGTTTACCTGGCCCTGGCGATTGCCGGGGGAGTGCTGCCGTGGCTGGCGAATCTTGAGTTCATCCAGACCTACGGCCAGGCCTTTGATATCGGCCTGTTCGTGCGACTGGCGAATGGGAACCCCGCCGCTCAGTCCCTATCGCGGGACCTGGCGATCGGTGCCACGGCGGTCACAATCTGGATGGTGAGCGAGAGCCGGAGGCTGCGATTGCGGGGCCTTGGCTGGGTTCTGCTCAGCTGCGTCACGATCGCCTTTGCCTTTGGGGCACCGCTGTTCCTGTACCTGCGTGAGCGTCGCCTCGCTGAGCTGGAGCCTCAGGGCCTGGGGGAAATCGGCTAATTGAGCTCAGACACTGCTGTCGAGGTCCGCAGCTGGAGGTCGGTCCACAGCCACGGCATCGACCGTGATCGTGGCCGAGCTTGCATCCACTTCGCCTTCAACATCTGAAGCGCCGGAAGTTGACATCGGTGCTCCACAGGAAGGGCATTGGCTCATGCCGATGCTGGGGGCGCCGCAGACCGAACAGGTCACGATCCGGCGACTCAGTAGACGCCAGCCGATCAGAGCCGCCGCACCCAGAAGCAGGGGCAGCAGCAGCAGGGTGAGGGTGAGCCCGCCAAGGATGTCCAGCAGGAGCCGTCCGGCGGGCCCGGGGATCAAGAGGAGGAGACCTGCCAGGAGGATCCAACCCCAAGGGAGGGAACGGTTCATTGTTGGAAGCGGGGATCATTCTCAAACCACCGCTCCAGTGCCGCCAGCAGTTCAATGCCTGCCCAACCGAGGATGAGGGCAAGGGCAAGCCAGACCAAGAGGGCGCCGACGCCGACCACCAAGGGGATTAGGGCTAAGGACACCGCGAGGGTGATCACTAGGGCGCCGACGACGGTGCAGACGGTGAGCACACCGGTCCAGATCGGCCGGTTCTGGGGAAGGAATGGCAGCACAGCAGGCTGGGATAGGCAGTGTTTCCATCCTCACCCGGCAGGTCAAGGTCAGGGGGAAGCTAGGGGTGTGGATCGCCTCCCGTGCGAGCTGCGACTGCGGACAACAGCAAAGCAATGGCCGTAGTAGAGGATCGCACCCAAAAACCAGATCCAAAGGGTGAAGAGAAGAATGCAGCCCACAACCACATAGGCCTGAAAGCGGAGACCGAGAGCCAAGAGGCTCCGTCGCAACAGGAGATTGAGAAGGGTGATACCCGATCCGGCGAGGAAAGCCGCCGGCACAAGGGGAGCCAGGGGAATGCGGCGCGAGGGGAGCCACCAGAGCAACGCCAGGGTCACCAAGATGGCGATCACCAGGGAAATCGAGATATCAAGACCGAAGGAAACCGAGATACCGTCCCGCAGAAATGCCGGCAGGAGTGGATCGATCCAAGAGCGAACAAAGCCAAAGCCAATAAATCGAATATTGCTGATCCATTGATCAAGAACGATCAAAGGACCCACAAACAAGAGCAACAGCAACGCTTTCAGCCTCATGGTGATGAATCGAACCACCACCTGGCGCGCGGTCAGGACCTCAAAGTCCACGGTACGGTTCCACCAAAGTCGATCAGCTCCCCGCTGAAGGGAGAGATAGATGTTGTTGGCACTGAAGGCCAAGAGCAGAAAGCCGAGCAAACCAGCGCCGATTCCCTGGCGGAGGAAGCGGGTGAGCGTTTCCTCAACGACAGGCTGGAAGGAGATCGGAATGATCTGACCGATCAGATGGAGAAGCTGCTCCAGCAGGTCACGATCGCGCCCCAGCCAACGGGATGCCATCGAAAGACCGATCAGCAAGGCCGGGAAAAAGGATTGGAGAGTGTGGTATGCGAATGCCGCGCTCAGATCAATGCAGTCTGTGCGCAGCCAAAGCAAATAAGCATGCCAGAACATCCTTAGGGAACGCTGCCGTTGCCAGAGGTGCACCAAAGCAACCGCAAAGGATCAAGCCACAAAAGCAGGTCTCAGCCTCCATTCCCCGTGGGCCCGGTAACCTCCGCGATCGTCCACCAATACGCCATCCGTTGCCCATCAGCTCGGCTCAACAACTCGACACAGGAACTCAACTCACTGCCACAGCATCTCAGGCCTACGGGCACAAAAAAACCACCCCTAAGGGTGGTCTTTTGATCGTGTCCTCTCGACACGTTTCCACCTCATGATCGATATCAGAGGTGGTGGGGAAAGTTTTACCTGGCATCG
>JAPLIE010000105.1 GCA_026389265.1 Cyanobacteriota bacterium
GGGCCGTCCCGGCTGGCACATCGAATGCTCGGCGATGGTGCGCGAGGAGTTGGGCGACACGATCGACATCCATCTTGGCGGCGCCGATCTGATCTTTCCCCACCACGAAAACGAGATCGCCCAGTCGGAAGCGGCCACCGGAAAAGAACTGGCGCGCTGGTGGCTGCACAACGGCATGGTGAATGTGGGCGGGGAGAAGATGAGCAAATCGCTCGGCAACTTCACCACCATCCGCGCCCTGCTCGAATCGGGCGTCAGCCCGATGACCCTGCGGCTGTTTGTGTTACAGGCCCACTACCGCACCCCGCTTGACTTCACCGCAAAGGCGCTGAAAGCAGCAGCGGTCGGTTGGAAAGAGATTCAGACTGCTCTGGATGTAGGAGTCGACCTGGATTGGTGTGATTCGCCTTCAGGTCCATCCTCACCAGCACTACCGGATCAACTGAAGGTGAGCCGTCACCGCTTCATTGATGCCATGAACGATGACTTGAATACGTCGGCGGCGCTGGTCGAGTTGTTCGACCTGGCAAAACCTTTACGAGGACTGGCGAACAGAGTTCAAAACGGCGAAGAACCCTCTGAGCAAGAGAAAGCGGATCTGGAACCTCGATGGCGCCTGCTGGTCGAGCTGGCCACCGAAGTTCTTGGATTTACTCGCAGAATAGTTAAGAATGAACGCCCCAATGACCTGGCTACAGAGCAGGCCGTCTGGGGTATTTTGGCCAATAGATACAAGGCCAAGATTGAAAAGAATTATGACCTGGCCGACCGCTTACGCGATGAACTTCTAGCAACATACAATGTTGCCATTTATGATAAACCCGCCGGCATAACAACTGCCAATGGCGGGCAACTCAATCAGATCGTCAGCTTTGATCCTGCCTCCTTAGATTAACATCGACTTCCTGACATCTTCGGCTTGGGGCAGTTCGTTGCCCCATCTCGGTTGGACTGAAGCGACAATCCTTGGCCAATGCCCGGCATGGGCGCATTGTGTCCTTTGGCATACACCCGATGTGCCGTCTGGGCGCGATTCAATTAGCCTTTCGACGAGACTTGCAGGCGTATTCAATTAGATCTCTTCTCAAGTGCTTTGCAAAATCCCCCTGGAATGGCACTCCAGCAGGGGTTTTTCTACACGGATCCCGACACACCATGCCGGCCTCAAGCTCCCGGCGGCGCCTGCTTGTCCCGCATCAAGGTCTCGATCTTGCGGATGCGCCTGAGTGTGGTCTCCCAGACCTCCAGCTGAAAGGCACGGCCCCGGTCCCCCGCCGCCACGGCAGAACGGCATTCCGCCACCTGGGCATCGAGATCACCGCCAGCCTCGAAGACATCCCAGAGCTGGCGTTCCAGCCGTGCCCGGTCGATGAAGTTCCAGCGCTGCAGCCAGGGTGGGAGGGCGGCCATCGGATCGGGCTATGGGATCGCGCCAGCCTTGCAGAAGCCCCAAGGGAGCTGCCGGTTAACCTGGTGCTCTGGGACCGGGCTGAGGCGCAACCCCGCCGCCACCGCAGAGCCGGGCAAGGTGCCCGAATGCGGTGAGAAACTGGTGCCGCAAGTCTGCGAGCCCCGCCGTGAAAGCCCTGTCCGTGCTGGGGTCAACAGGCTCAATCGGCACCCAGACCCTGGAGATTGTCGAAGAGTTCCCCGAGCGCTTCAAGGTGGTGGCCCTCACGGCCGGCAACAACCTCGACCTGCTGGTGGAGCAGATCGTGCGCCACCAGCCCGAGGCGGTGGCCCTGGCACAGCCCGAAAAGCTCGCTGAGCTGCGCGAACGCCTCGAAGCCCTCGAGCCGGCCCTACGGCCCGCCCAGCTGCCGGAACTGCTGGGGGGGAGCGACGGCCTCTGTGCCGCCGCCGCTTGGAGCAGCGCCGATCTGGTGGTGAGCGGCATCGTGGGCTGCGCCGGCCTGCTGCCCACCCTGGCCGCGATCGAGGCTGGCAAGGACATCGCTCTGGCCAACAAGGAGACCCTGATCGCTGCAGGGCCCGTGGTACTGCCGGCCCTAGAGGCCAGCGGCAGCCGGTTGCTCCCCGCCGATTCAGAGCACTCCGCCCTGTTCCAGTGCCTGCAGGGCACCCCCTGGGCCGACACCGCCCGCCTTTCAACCGGCGTTCCCACCCCCGGTCTGCGCCGCATCCAGCTCACCGCCAGCGGCGGCGCCTTCCGCGATTGGCCCGCCGCCGACCTGGCCAAGGCCACCGTGGCCGATGCCACCAGCCACCCCAACTGGAGCATGGGCCGCAAGATCACCGTGGATTCAGCCACGCTGATGAACAAGGGCTTGGAGGTGATCGAGGCCCACTACCTGTTCGGCCTCGATTACGACCACATCGAGATTGTGATCCACCCCCAGTCGATCATCCATTCGATGGTGGAGCTGGCCGATTCCTCGGTGCTCGCCCAGCTGGGCTGGCCGGACATGAAGCTGCCGATCCTCTACTGCCTCAGCTGGCCCGAACGGCTCCCCACCCCCTGGCGCCGCCTCGATCTCACCGCGGTGGGCCAGCTCACCTTCCGCGCCCCCGACCGCGATAAATACCCCTGCATGGAACTGGCCTATGCCGCCGGCCGGGCGGGCGGCACCATGCCGGCGGCCCTGAATGCGGCCAACGAACAGGCCGTGGCGCTGTTCCTGGAGGAGCGCATCCCCTTCCTCGCTATCCCGCGCCTGATCGAGCGGGTCTGCGACCGCCACCGCGCCGACCTCACCACCAGCCCGTCGCTGGCCGATGTGCTGGCGGTCGATGCATGGGCCCGCCAGGCTGTGCTCGAAGCCGCCGCCGCTTTGCAGGCCGCCACCCCGGCCGCCCTGCCGGCCTGAAGCGTTCCGCACCCCGCATCTCCCCAGCCAAAGCATTCCCAAAGCCAGCATCCCTCGCCCCGCCATGTCGTTCAAAGGATCGTTAGAGGATCTCAGGGCTCTGGTCAGCCTCCTCCACCTCCAAGGCCACTGGATCGATGAAGGCCCCCTTCAGAGCTTCAGCACCGAGAGCGGCGAGCACATCAACTTCTGGCCCGCCAGCGGCGAGCTCCAAGTGAAGGGCCACCCCCAGGCCAGCCAGGATCTGGCGGCACGTCTGGAGCAGGCGATCGACAGCCAGGGGCGCTGAGTGGTCCGCGTCAGCCACCACCTGCTGCTCTGCGCCACCCCCACCAAGGCCCTCTGCTGCCCCGATCCGGAGCTCGGCGCCGCCAGTTGGGCCCGTCTAAAGCAGTTGGTGCGGGAGCTGGGCCTGGAGAACCCAGCCCGCGAGCAGGGCATCGTGCTGCGCACCAAGGCCGACTGCCTGCGCATCTGCGCCGAAGGCCCCATCCTGCTGATCTGGCCCGATGGGGTGATCTACGGCGGCGTGAGCGCCGAGCGGGTCGAACGGATCATCAAGGAGCATGTGATCAGCGGGGTGCCGATCGAAACCTGGGTGGTGGGTCGAAACCAATTCGGCAGGTAAGCGGCTCAGCTGAACCAAAGTGATCGCCCTGGATCAGATTCCCAGGCCAGAACCCCTGGTAGGACTGATCCAATCAGCCTCAGACCCCCACCTTCTCCTTCGCCCCAGCCGCCACCTTGCCCACCCCGAGGCTGCGCAGCTCGCTCAGCAGTCCGTTGAGCACCGCCTTGGCATCCCCAAACACCATGGCGGTTTGGGGGAGTTCGAACAGGGCATTGGCGATGCCGGCGTAGCCGGCGCCGAGGCTGCGCTTCACCACGAACACCTGGCGGGCCTGGTCCACCTCCAGCACGGGCATGCCGTACAGGGGGCTGGAGGGATCACTCTTGGCATCGGGGTTCACCACATCGTTGGCGCCGAGCACGATCACCACATCGGTGCGGGGGAACTCGGGGTTGATCAGGTCCATCTCCACCAGCTGCTCATAGGGCACGTCGGCCTCGGCCAGCAACACATTCATGTGGCCGGGCATGCGGCCAGCCACCGGGTGAATGGCGTAGCTCACCTCTACCCCGTGGGCTTCCAGCAACTTGGCCAGCTCCCGCAGGGCGTGCTGGGCCTGGGCCACGGCCAAGCCGTAGCCCGGCACGAACACCACCCGCTCGGCCTGCTCCAGGGCCATGGCGCACTCCTCGGGGCTGCAGCTGGTGATGCGGGTGTAGCCGGCCTCGCTTCCGCCACCGCCGACCGAACCACCCGTCGCCCCGAGCGCTCCGCCGAACAACACGCTCACCAAGGAGCGGTTCATGGCGGTGCACATCACCTGGGTAAGGATCAGGCCCGCCGCGCCCACCATGGCGCCGGCCACGATCAGCAGCTGGCTGCCCACCACGAAGCCTGCGGCAGCGGCAGCCACGCCGGAATAGGAGTTGAGCAGCGAGATCACCACCGGCATATCGGCGCCGCCGATCGGCAGGGTCACGCCGATGCCCAGCAGGCTGGAGGCACCCACCAGTAGCCAGAGGGGCCAGCCGGCCGGATGGGCCGGGATCTGCACCGCAGCGAGCAGACAGAGCAGAGCCAGGCCGATGTTCACGGCGTGGCGCAGGGAGCTCTGGGTCCAGGCGGGGGTATCCAGCCAGCCCTGCAGCTTGGCCATGGCCACGATCGAGCCACTGAAGGTGATCGCCCCCACGAACACCGAGATCGCGATCGACACCAGCTCCACCATCCCGGAATCCTGAGAGGCGAACAGGGCCACCCCCACGGCCACGAGCAACGAGGCCATGCCGCCACAGCCATTGAAGAGGGCCACCACCTCCGGCATGGCGGTCATCGGCACCCTCTGGGCGGTGACCACACCAGCCAATCCACCCAATGCTGAACCAGCGGCGATCCAGAGCCAGGTGATCGGCGAAGGCTGCAACTGAATCAGCAGACCCACCACGGCCAGGCCCATCGCCAGGGCCGCAAGACCATTGGCGGTGCGGGCGGAGCGCACCTTAGACAGGCCCTTGAGGCCCAGAGCCAGCAGCAGCACCGCCACCAGGTCGATGGCATCGGTGAACAGATCAATTGAGAGGAAGTTCACGGCAAGAGCGGATCAACCGCGGGGGTCTAGTGGAATGAGATGCAGGGTGATTGCGCTGGCCGTCAGGGTTGCCAGACCAATCAGCGGACCGAAAAGTCCCGAGCAAACGGGTGGGCTGGCCAAGAAACTGGAGATCGCCGCGAATCAACGGAGCCCAGCGCAAACACTCTTGAGAAGGGGGAAGCAGTTGAAGCAGATGGGACAGCAGCGCATGTGCCGCCCTAAAAATGGGCTACAGAGCCTTTTGTCAGTGGATCAGCGACGACGGAACATCGCCAGCATTCGGTCCGTCACCAGGAAGCCACCCACCACGTTGTAGAGGGCGAAGCCCAGGGAGAGGGCCCCGATCGCCAGCAGGGCGGTGTTGCCACCGGCTTGGCTGAGCAGGGTGAGCGAGGCGAGCATGGTGATGCCACTAATGGCATTGGCCCCCGACATCAGCGGGGTGTGCAGGGTAGGTGGCACTTTGCCGATCAGTTCAAGTCCGAGGAGGCTGCCGAGCAGTAGCACCCAGAGGGAATTGGAAAGGGAGCTCATCGCAGACTGGGGGTCGGGGCGGACGGATTGGAGGGCTGGACGCCCCCCGTGAGGACAGGCTCAGCGGCCGGAGACGTTGGGGCACCAGGGGCAGCGATGGCCTGTTCGGCGCCGTAGACCACATCGCGACGGCGGCAAACGCCCTCGTGGGTGAGCAGGCAGCCCTCAAGAATCGGATCGGAGGGGTCAAGGCGGAAGCCCTCCTCGCCCAGCAGGTGCTCGATCAGGGCCGCCACATTGCGGGCATAGAGGGCGCTGGCGTGGTTGGCCACGCTGCTGGGCAAGGCCTCGGCCCCGATCAGCTTCACGCCTTTGCGCTCCACGGTGGCGCCCGGAACGGTGCCGAAGCAGTTGCCTCCATGGGCCACCGCCAGATCCACCACCACCGAACCCGGGCGCATGCCATCGAGCATGGCCTCGCTGATGAGCCGGGGAGCCGTGCGACCAGGGACCTGGGCGGTGCAGATCACCATGTCGGCCAGAGCCAGCTGCTCGGCCAGCTGAATGCGCTGGGCTTCAAGGAAGGCCTCGGAGGCCTCCTTCGCGTACCCACCCGCTTCCGCCGGCCGGTCCTCCAGTTCGGGGGGATTGATGAAACGGCCCCCGAGGGATTCCACCTGTTCCTTCACGGCAGGCCGCACATCCGACACGTACACCACTCCGCCCAGGCGGCGGGCCGTGGCCAGGGCCTGCAAACCGGCCACGCCGGCTCCGAGGATCAGCACCCGGGAAGGCTGAATCGTGCCGGCCGCCGTCATCAGCATGGGTACGTAGCGGTCCAGAGCGGCCGCTGCCAGCAGCACCGCCTTGTAGCCGGCGATGTTGGCCTGAGAAGAGAGCACATCCATGGCCTGGGCGCGGCTGATCCGGGGCAGCAGCTCCAAGGCGATGGCCGAGGCCCGGCAGCCATTGAGGGTCTCAGTGAGCCCGGTGGCGCCATAGGGGGCCAACAGGCCCACCACGAGGGTGCCCGGACTGAGCTGCTCCAGGGCCTCCGGCGCCGGAGGGGCTACGCAGAGCAGGCCCTCGACCGCGGACCAAGGCAGATCCTGGGCGGGATGGAGCTGGGCGCCGGCCGCTTCAAACTCGGCATCCAGGAAACCTGCGGCAGCGCCGGCGCCCTGCTCGACATGCACCTCAGCACCGCGGCCGCTCAGGCGGCGAACGGTTTCGGGGGTAGCGGCCACCCGATGCTCACCCGGAGCGAATTCCCGGGGAATCAGCAATCTCACCAAGGGCGCGGTCCTCCAAACCTTTCTTCCAGTTAGGGCCGCCGGGAGCTGGTCGACAAGCTGCTCTCCTCCTATGTGCGGACTCCCCCATGCAGGACTGCGGCCAGAGGGAGCTGCCGCCGGCAATCCCGATCCTTTTCTTAGGAACAGCGGGGGTATCGGTGGGGTTTGCTAACTCAACGACTTCTGTGCCTAGCTCCGATGGCCCTGACCGCCCTCGAATGACCCGAGAATGTTTGCCACAGTCACCACGTCGACCACGCGGTGACCCGGGCGGAGGTGGAACACCTGCTGATGAACCACGCTGAAGCCCAGCGCTGACGACTGCGGTGCCCCGTCAATCGGACGGGGCACCGCAGATCAGCCCAATCCAATGATCAGAAACAAGACCGCAGCATCAAGACCTCAGATCAAAGGAAGCAGCTCCTGCTCCAGGCAACGCACCTGGGGAAAACAGCCTCTTCGGCGCAGCAGCCGCAGCCGCAGAATCATCGGATCGATATCGCAGTCTAGGAACCAGCAACGCTCCAGATGGAGGCTGGGGTGATCGATGGGGTCACGGGGCAGGGCCATGGCTGCAGGACCAAACGCCCAAGAGGAGAGGGGTCTGGCCGGAAGCTAGAGACGCCGACCAGGAAACAAATGGGAAGGAATACTCAAACCCACCGGCCCTTGCCAACGGCCGGTGGAAACAATGACGGCACCGGTCTATCCGAGCCCAGAATCGGTCGATGGCCTCACCCTCCTTTGAACTGATTTGCCGTGGCAAGGCTCCGGCCACGGCTGGACAGCCGGCGTTGCAGCCCCGGGATTGGCAACGGCAGCTGATCCAGCTGCTGAGGGTGCGTCTGCACGAGAGCGATCCGGCCCACAGAGATGTACTGGTGCATGCCGGCCCTGGGGCTGGCAAGACCCTCGGGGCCCTGATGGGTTTCCAGCGGATGCAGCGAGAGGGACTCCTGGAGCATCTAGTGGTGTTCTGCCACCGCAGCTCCATCGCCCGCCAGTGGCTGGCGGCGGCCCAGCGGCTGGGCCTGATGATCCGGGAGTGGGATGGGCGCCCAGAGCCTGGGCAGGTCGGTGCGGATCCGGATGGCTGGCTGCTCAGCTATCAGGGAGCGGCATGTCACCGCGAGCGGATGCTGCGGGATCTGCCGGAGCGGCTTGCTGGGGAACCCTGGCTGGCCATCGCCGATGAGGTGCACCACCTCGGTCTCGATCCGGAGGAACCCGAAGCCATGGGCTGGGGCCAGGTGTTCAGCGAACTCACCAGTCCAGCCCGGTTGAGGCTGGGTCTCTCCGGCACCCCCTTCCGCGCCGATGCCCTGGCCTTCTGTGCGGCCCGCAGGATCCGGATGCGGGAATCGGGAACGATCGTGGAGCGGATCGTTCCTGATCTGTGCGTGGAACCCCATCGGCTGATCCAGGCCGGTGACGTGCGCCCCCTGGAGTTCCGCTTTCAGGACGGCTGGGTGGAGCATGGCCGTGGCCTCGCCGGGACTGAACGACAAACCTCACCCCTGTCACAGGAAGCCCGGGAGAGCTGGCGGGCCCGCAACCTGCGCAGGGCGATCCGCCCGGGCGATGGGGGTGGCATCGCCCAGCGCCTGCTGATCCAGGCCCGCGGCCGGCTGGAGCAGGTGAGAGGCCTCCATAGCGGAGCGGGGGGCCTGGTGATTGCCCGCGATATTCACCATGCCCGGCAAATTGCCGAGTGGCTGCGGGAGGAAGGCGAGGAGCCGGTTCTGGTCCACTCCCTTGATCCTCAGGCCGCAAACCGGCTCGCTTCCTTCCGCGGTGGGATCGGCCGCTGGTTGGTGAGCGTTGATATGTGTGCGGAGGGGTTTGATGCGCCGCGGCTCCGGGTGGTGGTCTACCTGAGCACCGTGGTGACCCGGAGCCGTTTCGTTCAGGCGATCACCAGGGCCGTGCGCCTGGAGGATGACCGCATGGGCGCGGAGGGCATCCCCCGAGATCCTTCCTATGTGTTTGCCCCAGCGGATCCGCTCCTGATCGCCCATGCCCGCACCTGGGCCCGCAGTGAGCCCTATGTGATTCGCTCCGAGGCGGCCGCAGCCTCCCCGGACATGGGCGGCTCGGGAGCAGGCGGTGCGCAACCGCTGACCGCCCTGGCCGATGGGGCGGGAGCCGTGATCCATCTGGGCGGCCCAGAATTGCCTGCCTTCCTGGCCAGGCCTGCCGGATCGAAGCACCAGCTCCCGGCGGCTCGATTTACGACGTTGTGTCAACCAACACCAACGAATGCCGGGGACGCAAAGAAAGTACTTGCACTCGACGATCAGTGATGGACGCGGCTGTGCATCGCAGACTCACCGTTGCCGTGTGCTGGGCTATGGCTCGTCGTGCAGCCTTAGATGGTCAGGAGCGGTTCGAAGAGAGCTACGCCCTGAACGAAGAATTCCGGGAATGGCTGCTATGCATGGAAGACAACCCGGAGCTACTGCGCGAGACCGTGCTCATGGTTCCGTCCAGCTTCCCCTTGCAGGGCCGCCCCGAGACCGACGGCCTGCTTGAAATCTAAATAAAATCCGCTGTTTTAGCCCTTCTAGCTTTTGTTGCGGGCTTTCGGTGGAGGCACCGGTGCCTCCACCGAGGGGAAATCAACCCAGAGCCAGCGCTACCTCCCTAGGGTTAACTCATAGTTGTTCCGCCTTGACGTCATGGATGAGGCCCCTTCCCAGTCCGTTGAAACCGATGGCCCCCAGCGGACGTCGGTTGAGAACGTGGTGATCATCGGATCGGGGCCGGCGGGCTACACCGCCGCCATCTATGCGGCCCGGGCCAATCTCAAACCCTTGCTGATCACCGGTTTCCAGGCCGGTGGCATCCCCGGGGGACAGCTGATGACCACCACCCACGTCGAGAACTATCCCGGCTTCCCCGACGGCATCCTGGGGCCGGAGTTGATGGACCGCATGAAGGCCCAGGCCGTCCGCTGGGGGACCCATCTGGTGGAGGCCGATGCCGAACAGGTTGATCTCAGTGCGCGTCCCTTCCGCATCCACACCAGCGAAGCCCAGACCATCCACGCCCAGACCCTGATCCTGGCAACAGGCGCCAGTGCTAACCGACTTGACCTGCCCCAGGAGAAGCGCTTCTGGAGCCGCGGGATCAGCGCCTGCGCCATCTGTGACGGCGCCACCCCCCAATTTCGCCGCGAGGAACTGGCGGTGGTGGGGGGCGGAGATTCCGCCTGCGAGGAAGCCGTCTACCTCACCAAGTACGGAAGCCATGTGCATCTGATCGTGCGCAGTGATCGGCTCAGGGCCAGTGCCGCCATGGCTGATCGGGTGCTGGCCAATCCGGCAATCAGCGTGCATTGGAACCGCGAACTGGTGGATGTGGCAGGAGGAGGAGCGGCAGGGGATGCCGACTGGCTGGCCGCGATCATCCTGCGGGACCGGATCGGAGGAGGCACCGAGAACTTGCCAGTGCGGGGGCTTTTCTACGCCATCGGCCACACCCCCAACACCAGCCTGCTGCAGGGCCAGATCCCCCTGGATGAGCGGGGGTATCTGCTCACCAGGCCCGGCCGGCCCGAAACGGAGCTGGACGGAGTGTTCGCCGCCGGGGATGTGGCGGATGCGGAATGGCGCCAAGGCATCACCGCCGCAGCCAGTGGCTGCCAGGCGGCCCTCGCCGCCGAACGCTGGCTCAGCCACCACGGACTGGCGGTCACAGTGCGACGGGAGGAGGTGGAGCCAGCTCCTGCGGGCGAACCGGTGCGTACCCTCGAGAGCGATGCCGACAATTACAACCCCGAGGCCCTCTGGCAGAAGGGGGCCTACGCCCTGCGCAAGCTTTACCACGACAGCCCGAAGCCGCTTCTGGTGGTCTACACCTCCCCGAGTTGTGGCCCCTGCCACGTGCTCAAGCCCCAACTCAAACGCGTGCTCCAGGAACTCGAAGGCCGTGCCCAGGGCGTGGAGATCGACATCGAGGCCGATCCCGAGATCGCCCAGCAGGCTGGGGTGAGCGGGACCCCGACGGTGCAACTCTTCTTTGCCAAGGAGATGAAGCAGCAATGGCGAGGTGTGAAGCAGCGCCGGGAGTTCCGCGACGCCATCGAGGCCCTCACCCCCCAGGCCTTAGCAAAGAGCGCCCGATGAGCCATTGATGGAGAGCTGATCCTGGCCGGAGAATTGATCCCAGCGGCCTGGAGTATCCAGGCCCGGAAGGGTGGAGCCCCAATCCACAGGGGATGACACCCTCAAGGTGCCTGCCCTGCTTACTCAAGGAGCCTGTGGCCGGTCCCCGCAGCACCCACCCAACAAAGGTGTCGTCCTGCCGTGGTGGGCTTGCAGGCTCCGAGCGAGCGGCTTCAGCGGCGCCTGGGCCCTCCGGGCCGGTTGCCGGCTGGCCGCGGCCCAGTAGCCCCGGCGTTGCGCTCCCGATAGGTGATCCTGCCCCGGGTGAGGTCATAGGGGCTGATCTCCACCAGCACCTTGTCACCGGCGAGCAGCTTGATCCGGAACTTGGTGAGCTTGCCGGCGGCGCGGCAGAGGCACTGGTGGCCAGCTGGCTGCTCCAGGGTCACCAGGTAGAAGCCGTTGCCCTGTTCCTTCTCGATCACGCCGGACGTTTCGATCATGCTGCGGTTGCTGGGGCCAATTTAGGTGCCATTGAATAGCTTAGGTGCCGGTGGCGGCTGCACGGACTCCAGGGGAGGGCTCTAGGGTCGCCACATCGATTCCGCTGCCCAGCCATGCTTCTGCCTCCGGTATCCATGGATCTGGGCCTGCTGCTCATCTCCATCGGCGTGGTGAACCTGTGGCGCTCCCGCAGCGGAAGCTGAAGGATCGGTCTGCGGGCGCCCCGCCACCCAGCCTCCTATTCCACAAGCCCTACGGCGTGCTCAGCCAGTTCAGCCGTGAGCCCGGCAGTGCCTGGGGCTGCCTGGCCGACTGGATCGAGCAACGGGAGGTGTACCCGGCGGGCCGCCTCGATGCCGACAGCGAAGGCCTGCTGCTGCTCACCGGCGATGGCCGGCTGCAGCACCGACTCACCGACCCCCGCTGGGGCCATTGGCGCACCTACTGGGTCCAGGTGGAGGGGGAACCCAGCGACTCCAGCCTGAACGATCTGCGCCGGGGACCGGACATCCAGGGGCGGCGAACCCTGCCGGCCCGCGCCCGAATCATCCAGGACCCCCACCTGGGGGAACGGCAGCCACCGATCCGGCAACGACGCTCGATCCCGACGGCCTGGCTCGAGATCCAGCTGCGGGAGGGACGCAACCGCCAAGTGCGCAGGATGACGGCTGCCGTGGGACTCCCCACCCTCCGGCTCGTGCGCGCGGCCATCGATCTGATGGATGGAGGCCATCCCCTCACGCTCGAGGGGATGGCAGCGGGCCAATGGCGTTACGTGAGCCGGGACGAGCAACAGCGGCTTGAGGCGCTGATGGAGGGAGAGCCTCGAACGGGGTCCGGCTCCGGCCCGGTACCCCGGCCCCGGTTCAGGCCAGGGCGTCGCTGAGCTCGCGCACGGCCTGGAGTTGCCCGTAGTAGTAGTTCGCCCGGGCGCGGCGATCGGCATCCTCGATCACATCGAGGGCATCGAACCCAAGGCTCTGCCAGAGATCATGGCCACAGGCTCGGCTCACCTCGCTCACGGCCTCCTGCTCAAGCAGACCGAGGCGTCGTTGAAGATTCTTGATCTGGGCAATGGCCATGGCCGGAAAACCCTGCAACAAAACGACTTAATAGTACAGACGAACTGACAGACCTGATCAGAAGGGAAGTTTCTTTTTGGCGTCCTTGTCGAGATCAGCATCCATCTCGCGCAACCGCCGCAGGATGGTGTCGTAGTACTCCTTGAGATAACTCTCCAAGGTGGTGGTTTCGGCGGGATCCAGGCCGAAGGCGGCATAACTGGCCTCCATCGCGGCATTAAGTGGGCGACCACCACCCACCACCTCGGCAAAGGAGAGGCGCTCGGCCACATTGAGGCTGGCCTCAAAGAAGCCGGCCACCCCCTGCATGAGGCCCAGCAACTGAGGGGGCACCCGAAACACCCGGGCGGACTTGCCGCTGTACTTCTCACAGAGCTGGGTGATTTCGCCGGTGATCCAAGCCCGGGGACCGACCATCGGGAAGGATCCACGCACCGTTTCCGGACGGGTCAGGGCCGCCACGGCAAAGCGGGCCGCGTCCTGGCTGTTCATGTAGGCGATCGGTGTGGGCACCCCGCTCACCCACACGGTCTGGTTCTCCAGCACCGGGATGGCGAACTGGCTGATCAGACCCTGCATGAAGGCGGCCCCCCGAAGGATCGTGTAGTCGAGGTCGGAGGCCTCCAGCCACTGTTCGGTGCAGGCCTTGATGTTCATCAGCGGCACAGTGGGATGCCGTTCGGCGTCGAGAAGCGAATGGAACACCACCCGCCGCACCCCGGCTCGCCGGCAGGCGGCGAAAAGGTTCTGTTTGCCGGTCCAGTCCACCGAATAGGTGCTGCCGCTGTCGGTGGCACGGGCGGTGGCCGCGTCGATCACCGCCGCCTGGCCTTCCAGGGCGTAATCGAGGCTGTCGGGTTCGAGCAGGTCACCACGGGTGAGCTCACATCCCCATTCCTGCAGGAACGAGGCCCTGCGGGGGGAGCGCACCATGCAGCGCACCTCATGGCCGGTCTCGAGGGCGCGACGGGCGATCTGACGGCCGAGGGTGCCTGTGGCGCCGACGATCAGAACCTGCATCCGCCGCTCTCCTGCAATTCTTCACAGCCGGCTGAGCCTAGGGGTGCGCAGGCTGCGGACGCGGCGACGGGCAGGGGGGAGCACTTCAGCCAGGGGGCGTGGAGCCTCAATCCTTCAGGAGCTTGAGCAGCAAGGCACCACCAGCCAGACCCACGGGGATCAGCACCCAGAACAGAGCAGCGGTGCCGAAGATTTCAGAGGCCATGGCCCGAAAGGGTGCAACGGCTTACCTGTTTAGCAGGCACCGGCCGTAGCAAGCATCACGACCTTGCGGTAACGCGCAACAGGCCGTGGCCGAGCCAGCCGTGCCCGGGGAAATGGGCCTAGCGGGAAAGCACACCGGCGGAGTAGATCCCATCCGCCTGCAGACGCTTCCAGGCCAAGCGGAGAAGCTCTCCGCTTCAAGCGGCAAGCCGCCGGCAGATCTCCAACAGCACGGGCCAGGGGGCATCGCTGCGGACCTGGGCTGCCATGACACCGCTGGCACTGGCGCCATGGCCCGCGGCCCGTAGGGCAGCCACCAGATCGGCCAGCCGCGGTGGTCCCCCCCCGAGGCGGCGGGCGATCTGATCGGTGGGCCAGCAGCGGGCCGGATAACCCGTATCACCCTGCAACCGGGCCAGCAATCGCGCCCCGTCTGCCCCGAGGGTGTGGGGGGATTGTTCCGCCTGGGAGGCCATTGAGGCCAGAACGGCGGCATCCTGCAGGGGCCCAATCCAAAGCGGACCGCTCACCGCCAGGGAACCACTGGAGCCACACAGGCAGGCTTGCCAGCGCCCGAGCGCCATCAGGCTCTGCACCTGCTGGTCACCGCAGCCGTGACAGTGGGCCAGAAGGCCAAGCAGGCTTTCCTCCCGGGGGCCAGGCAACCGCTCGACCCCGACCGCCGTTCGGAAGGTGCGCCCCTCGCTGAAGCTGAACAGGGGCCGGATCCCCCGCCCCTGGGCCCAGGCCGTCCGGGCCACCACCCCAAGCTGCAGGCGCAGCGCTAGCTCCCAGCTGGCCGGATGGGCCCGGGCGGCGGCGCCAAACCGCCGCACCGCAGCCCGCCGGTCGTGGCCGGTGGCGGAACGGCCATCGGTGCTAGCCAGGTAGAGAGCCCCTCCCAGGGACACCGCCTCCAGAGCTGCGGGCAGCAGATCCACGGGGGCCCCGAAGGCATCAAGATCCACCAGTTCGTGGTGATCCCGCCGAAGCGCCAGCTCGGCCAGCAGGTTCTCGGCGGTGCGGGCTGTGGCCACCACACCGATCCGGCCTGCCAAAGGAGCCAGGTTGGTGTGCAACAGCGGCAACCGGTCCGCATCGGCATCGTTGGCCCACACCGCCTCAACCGAACCCTCCAGGCCGTACCGGAGGCTGCGGATGCCGCATCCCGCCATCAGATCCAGCACCCGCACCGGTCGGGTGGCCGCCAGGCTGCGGGCCAGCAGCACGCCCAGGTCCCGGGAGGGGCGCGAAGCGGGGCGGAAGAAACCGGCGCCGGTCTCCACCACCGCGCGAGCTTCGCAATAGTGAGTGGAATCCGTCGTGATGCGTGCCGCCGGTGCCGCGTGCCTTCTCCCAGCCTGCCTCCCCTTCCTCCCTGCCGGGGGCTGCGGAGCCGCGGCATGGCAGCGAATGGGGCCGTCATGCCACCTGGCACTGGCGCGGCCACGCCTGCCACTGGCGACGCCTCGGTGCCCTCCACCAGCCGCCCCTGGTGCTGCTCCATGGATTCGGGGCCGGCAGCGGCCACTGGCGCCGCAATGCGGCGGTCCTGGCGGACGCCGGCTGGTGTGTGTACGGCCTCGACCTGCTGGGCTTCGGGGCCTCCAGCCAGGCGCCGCTCCGACTCGACAACCGACTCTGGGCCAGGCAGCTGGAGGCCTTCCTGCGGGAGGTGGTGCAGGGGCCGGCCGTGCTGGTGGGCCATTCCTTGGGGGGGCTGGTGGCCCTCACCTGCGGCGTGTTCTTCCCCCAGGCCGTGCGGGCGGTGGTGGCCGCCCCCCTACCTGACCCCACCCTCCTGCTCGCGGACCCCCAGGCTCCCGCCGGTGCCCCGCCGCGGCGACCCTGGCGACGCCGACTGCAGCGATTCATCGTGACCTGGCTCTGCAGACTGCTCCCCTTAGAATTATTGGTTCCCCTACTGGCCCACTCACCCCTGCTTGATCTGGGCATCCAGGCGGCCTACAGGGATCCGGTGATCGGCGACGACGAACTCCACCGACTGATCGCCCGACCGGCCCGCCGGGCTGGGGCGGTGCCGGCGCTGCGGGCCATGAGCATCGCCATGGCGCTGCGCCCCCATGGCGCCACTGCGCCCGCCCTGCTGCGACGGCTCCGGCATCCCTGCCTGCTGCTCTGGGGTGGTGATGACCGCCTGGTTCCGCTGGATGTGGGCCTGCAATGCCGCCGCCTCCGGCCGGACCTCGCGCTGGAGGTGATCGATCAAGCGGGCCACTGCCCTCACGATGAAAGGCCTGATGCCTTTCATCGGGTGCTGATTCCCTGGCTGGCCTCGCTGTAAGAGGGCTCGCCAGGGGATCCCGTGAGCGTCGCGATGCTCGATCAGGGCGACGAAAGCGAACGTCGCGGCGTACCGTTGGGCCTGGGATGGAAGCCGGTTCCCTGACACCCCCGACGTGAATCCATGAAGCACACCCTCTCGGTGCTGGTCGAAGACGAATCGGGTGCCCTCAGCCGCATTTCGGGCCTTTTCGCTCGCCGCGGTTTCAATATTGAGAGTTTGGCCGTTGGTCCTGCCGAACACCGTGGCGTGTCGCGACTCACGATGGTGGTGGAGGGCGACGACCGCACCCTCGAGCAGATGAGTAAGCAGCTCAACAAGCTCGTGAACGTGCTCGGGGTGATCGACCTCTCCACCATCCCCGCCGTTGAGAGAGAACTGATGCTGCTGAAGGTGGCGGCTCCGGCCGAGAACCGCAGCGCGATCTTCGATCTGGTGCAGGTGTTCCGGGCCAAGGTGGTGGATGTGGCCGACGATGCCCTCACCCTTGAGGTGGTGGGAGATCCGGGCAAACTGGTGGCCTTGGAACGGCTGCTGGAGCGGTTCGGGATTCTTGAGATCGCTAGAACCGGCAAAGTGGCTCTGGAAAGGGCCTCGGGAGTCAACACCGAGTGGCTGAAGGCCACCAGCTCCGAAAAAAGGGTGCCAGCCTGAGGGCAACGCTGCGCCCGGCACGGAGTCTGCCTCCGGGGCGTTGGAAGCGATCAACGGTTGGGGTTCCCCTTCACGAGCGTCCCGCCCTCGACCAGTCGCGCCGAGGTGAGCCGGTCGCCCTGCTGGATGCGGTCCACCACATCCATCCCCTCGACCACCCGTCCGAACACGGCATAACGACCATCAAGCTCCGGCAGGGCCTCCAGGGCGACATAGAACTGGGCACTGGCCGAATTCGGATCGGCGGAGCGGGCCATGGCCACGGCCCCACGTTCATGGGTTAAGCGGAGGCTACGGGACTGGGTGGGTGAGGTAACCGGTTCGCCGTAGCGCAACAGCGGCTCAGATTTAAACGAGAGCTCTAGGGGAATGAAGCGGGCCTCGCCCGTGGCGGGATCCACAAAGCTTCCTGTGCCGTACTGACTGACGGATGTTTTGGGGTCGGAACTTTGGGGATCCCCCCCCTGAACCACGAAGGGAACGGGTTCCCGCACCACCCGATGGAAGACCGTGCCGATGTAAGTGCCCCTGTTCACGAGATCCACGAAATTGCCGGCCGTGAGGGGGGCGTCCCGCCCATCGAGACGGATGCGCACCTCACCCTTGCTGGTCTGCAGAGCGACCAGGGCGGTTCCGCTCAGGCAGGGCACGCTGGATGCGCCGCAGCCGAGGCTCTGGCCTCCGGAATCGGCGGCACAGGCCCCGAGGGCCAGGGGGAGAAGCAGCAACCAGAAACCGGCCAGAGCCCGGCCGACTTGGGGAAGAATGGTGGGCATCGAGAAATGGTGATCAAACGAGCTCTTTAAAAATTGAATTCAGACGCCTTCAAGGGGAACACCTAGGAAGCGGGCCAGCTCAGCGCCGCTGCGCTCCAAGTCCGCCAAGGGCATGGGCTCACCCACACGTGTGAGAGGGAGATCACGCCGGCTTCGCACCCGCAGGGCCAGACGCCGCTGGGGGCTGAGTCCATCGCGCACCTCCACTTTCACAGCCTGGATCTCGGCGAGGGGAATGGCCACCTCAATCAGTTGGCGGAAGCCCCGACGGCTGATCAACGCCTGGCCCCTGGCTCGATCGAAACGATTGCTCCCTGCACCCACGTCGATGAGGATCACCGTCCAGAGGTAGGTCGCCAGAAGAATTGCGGCAATCCCGTACAGACCCATCACCAGCCCTTGGGGAACCCAGGTGAGCTCGGCCGCATGGCCGATAGGCAAGAGGTTGCGGCCCAGGCGACTGGAGACACTGGTGAGCAGGAAGCCGATGCCGCCGATGCTTACTGCCGAAGCCACCAACAAGTTGGAGAGGCGGCGGGAACCCACAACGGCCTGGTCCATCACCTCATCGTCATCGTTAGAAGCCCCGTCTGGAGATGGTTTGAGGCTGCCCTCACCAGGCTGGGGGGAATCGCCGGAAGCCAGGCCACTGGATGCCATCGCTGGGAATCGGATCAGACGCGACGGCCATCCTGCCCCGGCCTGGGCACCCTCCGGGGGAGCAATCAGAAGAAATACCTAAAAGCCCGAAACCACGGGGTTTCAGCCCATGTCGTGCGGCCGCGCTACCAGCGGCAACGTTGTTACCATCACCCAGTAACCCACAGCCTCGCGGGTTTCCCGCACCGCTTCACCCATGACGATCGCTGCAGGGCGCTTGCCCCAGCGGGGATGGTTTGACGTCCTCGACGACTGGCTCAAGCGCGACCGTTTCGTTTTTGTTGGTTGGTCCGGGCTGCTGCTCTTCCCCACCGCCTATCTGGCGCTGGGCGGCT
>JAPLIE010000208.1 GCA_026389265.1 Cyanobacteriota bacterium
GCGGCCGCCTCGCCGCCCATGGCCTCCTCCACCTCGCTCTGAAGGTTGAGGACCTCGGCGGCCTCGCCGAAAGCCTGGAAGAGTTCCTGCCGCACCGTGCGGAGCGGGTCCACATCGAATTCCTGCTGCAGATAAACGATGCGGGGCGCCCCCTGCTTCACCACCTGGCCGCTGCTGGGTTCCTCCAGGCCGGCGATGATCCGCATCTGGGTGGACTTGCCAGCCCCGTTCACCCCCACCAGGCCAATGCGGTCGCCGGCCTTCACCTCCCAGGTGACATCGCGCAGCACCTCCCCCGTGGGGTAGATCTTGCCGATCCTTTCGAGGCGCAGCACTGCGGGCGGTAGGGCGATGAAACTGCATCATCCCTCGGCGCGGCCCAGGAACCGTTCCGGCAGACTGCAGGAATCCCCACTGGCCCCGAACGCCATGATTCGACGGCTCGAGCAGGTGGCAGCCCTGGTGGTGGCGGCGGGCCTGGCCCTGGTGAGTTATTGGCTGTTCTTCAGCTGGGCCCGGGGGGGCGGTGCGGAGCATCGCTTGCCGGCCCGCCGCGCCGGCATGGTGGGCATGCCGGCGGCGCCGCTGCAGGCCCCGGCCGATGGGTTCAGAGACCGCCGCGGGCCTTGAGCAGCCACTGCTTGGTGGCGCCATCGTCCAGGCTGGCGAGGTGGGCCTTCACGTCGTCAGTGCTGACTGTCAGACCTTGCTCGGCGCCGATGGCCACGATCCTGGCCAGGGCCCCGCTGGGGTCCTGGAGGGCCTGCCGGAACAGCGACTGGGTGAGGTCGGCGTCCTGGCTGATGCGGCCGTAGAGCTCGGCTGCTTGCAGGGTGCCCGGTGAGGGGTGGGTCTCCGCGCTCATCTCAGGGAATCGGTTGGAGTGACCCTAGATCGTTCAGCGGAGCCGGTCGAGGAGCCGCTCGAGATGGCGGCGTTCAGGCGGCGTTGCTGTGGCCTTCGTCTTCCATGCCGCTGGCCGAGGCATCCTCCATGGTGCGGGCATCCAGGCAGAGCACCTTGCGCAGCTGGGCGTAGTTCGCGGCGAGGGCCTGGCGACCCTCCTGTTGGGCGCCGTACTCCGCCCGCTGCAACACGTGGTGGAGATGGGTGAGCAGATAGGTGCTGATCACTGCGGAGACCAGCACGTCACTGGCGTCGGCGGCGGAGCGGCGATGTTGGCTGGCAGCTGCTGCGGCTGCTGGTCCGGTGCCAGCCCTGCGGCTGCGGCTCGTCCGCGGGGCTGCGGCAGTCGCGGGGAGCTGGGGTTCGACGACGGGGGGCGGGGTCTGCCTGGTTCTGGCCATGGTTCGCACGGGCCGTGGGGCCGGAGAGGGGAGTGATCCAGGAGGCATGGATCCCCAGAGGAGGGATCTGCTCCACAAGCCTACTGTTGGATACTACCCCTGGATACTACCCTTGCCAGCCTTAGTACACTTTTTCGTAACCCGCAGGCTCCCTGGGTCGTGCCCACCCGTCAGACCTCCTCGAGTGGCCGGCCCAAGTCACCCCGGATTCAGGTGGTGATGCCCGAGGACCTATGCCAGCGCCTCGCCCTGTTGGCCGAGGACGAATCCCGCACCGTGAGCAACATGGCCAAGGTGCTCATCCAGCAGGGCGTGGAGCGCTTGGAACTGATGCGCCTGCAGAACGGCGCGACGGCAGCAGCTCCAGGCGAAGGAGCCAGCCCGCCGCCCTTCTCCCCCATTGCTGCGTCCAGCCCCCCCAGCCCTGGCCAGCCAGCTCCCGCAGCAACCCATCCGGCAGCACTCGCTCCACCGCCAACCGCTTCAGAGCCGACCGTTCCATCACCGGCCGTTGCACCGCCGACTCCGGCGCCTGCGCCACCATCCCCACCGGCTACCTCCGGGTCCGGGGTGGATGGCTCCGGATCGGGCCCGGTTCCCGGCTCCGATGCCGCCGCCGATCGCTTCCGGGCAGAACTGGAGCGGAATGAAGCCCAGGGACCCCGTCGTCTGCGGGGGGTGCCCCGTCGCCTGAGGTTGCGTCCCCCCGGGGGGTGATGGAGCTGCGCCGCAGGCGTTGGGCAGCCAGCCGCGTTTTCAGCAGCCTCTCGGGGGTTGATGACTCCGGCGGCCGATGGCCGCGATGCTCCTGCGGATGCGGGGGACCGATCAGGCGCCGCTGGCTTTCCTGGATCGACGGCTACCGGAAGCTCCACGGCTCGCGCCGCCGGCCGGCTCGACCCGCACGCCCAGCACCGCAGCCTGCCGAGCCCCGGTGACCGAGGGCAGGGAACCCGGATGGCCGCGCTGGTGCCACCAGGCCAGCAGGGCGAAGGCCAGGGCCTCCCGCTGGCAGTCGGCGATGCCCAGCTCCTGCAGGGGCCTCACCGCCAGACCGCGGCAGCGGCGGCGAAGTTGCTCCATCAGCACGCCGTTGCGGCAGCCGCCACCGGCCACCAGCACCTCCAGGGGGCGTGGCTGGTGGTTGAGATCCGCCGCCACCGCCGCCGCCGCGAAGGCGCTGAGGGTGGCGAGGGCATCGGCGGCGAGGCGGTCGTGTGGGGTGAGGGCGGCCAACTCCCGCAGGCGCCGCTCCAGATCCGGGCCGCCGAAGCTTTCCCGCCCTGTGGACTTTGGGGGGGCTTGCCGGAAGTAGGGCTCCTGCAGCCATCGGTTCACCAGCGCCTCGTGGATCCTTCCCTGCCGGGCCCAGGCCCCTTCGGCATCGAAGCTGAGGCGGCCGCCGCTGAACTGGCTCACGGCCAGATCCAGCAGGGTGTTGGCTGGGCCGCAGTCCCAGCCGCGCACCGGTGCGTTCCGATCCGGGCCGCTGGCCGGTGGCAGCAGGGTGAGGTTGGCAATGCCCCCCAGGTTCAGCACCGCCCGCCAGCCACCGATGCCCCCCAGTAGCGCCGCATCGGTGGCCGGCACCAGGGGGGCTCCCTGGCCGCCGAGGGCCAGGTCGGCGCTGCGAAAATCGAAGACCACCGGCGTGGCGAGCAGCTCCGCCAGCAGGGGACCCTGCAGCAGCTGCCAGCTCGCTCCCCGTCTGCCCGCGGTGGGGGGGCGGTGCCAGACGGTCTGGCCGTGGCAGCCCACCAGTTCCGCCTGCCCGTGGGGATCACAGGCCCGGGCGGCCTCGGCCTGCTGTTCGGTGAGGGCCTCGGCCAGTTCGAGAATCTCGGCGGAAGCCAGCGGCTCTCCTTGGCCTAGGGCTACCAGGTGGCGGCGCAGGTCGGGTGGATAGGCGATGGCCGCGCTCGCTAGCAGGCGCCAGCGGGGATGGTGGGGCGCACCGCTCAGCTCAGCCAGCACGGCGTCGACCCCATCGGCACTGGTGCCGCTCATCAGGCCGAGAACCCGCATCCTCAGCCGCTGGGGAGGGCTTCGAGGGCGTCGCAGCTGCCCATCACCACCAACAGTTCCCCGGTCGCCAGGGTGTACGACGCCGGGGGGTTGAAGGTGAGCCTGTTGGCAGGACCGGCCGCCAGCACGGTGACGCTGCAGTTGCGACGTAGGTTGAGATCCCGTAGGGAGCGCCCCACGAAACTGCTGGGCACGGTGATTTCCTCGATGCTGTTGCGGTCGTCGAGGCGCAGCCGCTCCAGCAGGTTGGGCCGCACCAGTTCGCGGCCGAGGCGCTGGCCCTGCATGCGGGAGGGGAACACCACCCGGTCGGCTCCGACCCGCTGCAGCATCTTTTCGTGCAGGTCGCTGGTGGCCCTGGCGATCACCTGGCGCACCCGGCTGCCCTGGCTGTCCTTCATGATCAGGGTGGCGGTGATGCTGGCCTCAATGGGTTCGCTGATCGCCACCACCACCGTGTCTACATCCAGGGCCCCGGAAGCCCTGAGGGCCTCCTCGTCGGTGCAGTCCACCACTCGAGCCTCCAGAGCAGGATCGAGTTGCCGGAGTTCATCGATGGCCCGCTGGCTGCTGTCGATGGCCAGGACCTCCGCCCCGGCCCGCAGTAGCTCGCTACACACCGCTCCTCCGAAGCGCCCCACCCCGATCACCGCGTAGCTGCCCAGGCGCTCCTGGGGTTTCCAGGGCCACCAGGCATTCACAGGGCCGTCCATGGTGATGTTGGCGGGCGGATCAGCGGTTGGGCTGGGGTGTGGTGCGCAGATAAGGGCGGATCTCGGTGATGCCCTTGGGGAACTTGGCGCGGGCGTCCTCGGTGGAGATCGAGGGCACAACCACACAGTCCTCGCCGTCCTTCCAGTTCACCGGGGTGGCCACGGAGTGGTGATCGGTGAGCTGCAGCGAATCGATCACGCGCAGGATTTCAGCAAAGTTGCGGCCGGTGCTGGCGGGGTAGGTGATCTGGAGCCGCAGTTTCTTGTTGGGGTCGATGATGAACACCGAGCGCACCGTGAGGTTGTTGAGGGCGTTGGGGTGGATCATGCCGTAAAGATCGCTCACCTTTTTATCGGCGTCGGCGAGGATCGGATAATCAACCGTGGTCTTCTGGATTTCGTTGATGTCACAAATCCAGCCCTTGTGGCTCTCGGCCGAATCCACGCTCAGGGCGATGGTTTTGACGTTGCGCTTCTCCCACTCGGGGCGTAGGCGGGCCACCTCGCCGAGCTCGGTGGTGCAGACGGGCGTGTAGTCGGCGGGGTGCGAGAAGAGCACCACCCAGTGATCGGCCCCGAAGTCGTAGAGATTGATGGGGCCGAGCTGGGAGTCCTGGGTGAAATCGGGGACGGTATCGCCGAGTTGCAGCGCCATGGCAGGGATGGATCAACCTTCTGATGTTGGCACAGGCCCCCTCGGGCTGCCGGCCGCGGTTCTGCTTGTGCTCCGGTCCGCCGGGGCGGCCGGGTCGACAGCGGAGGCGGGCCAGTGGCTCAGATGGCGGCGTAGGTTCTGCAGACCCAGATCCGCTGTGGCGGAGATGAACAGCATTCCCGGCGCCAAGGCCTGGGCCCGATCCAGCTCGCCGGCGGGGCAGCGGTCGATCTGGTTGCCGATCATCAGGCGCGGTGGCGTCGCCCCGAGCCGATCGAGCAGGGCGTTCACGCTCGTCAGCTGCTCCGGCCAGGCCGGATCGCTGAGGTCCACCACCAGCAGGAGGCCATCGGCCTCAAGGGCCTCCTCCAGGGTGGAGCGGAAGGCCTCCACCAGCTGGGGCGGGAGGTCTTCGATGAAGCCCACCGTGTCGGTGACCAACAGGGGAAGCTCCGGAACGGATTCTTCGTCACCGGAGCCGTGGGGCCTGCCTCCATTGATAGCCCCCTCGTCTGGATCGTTGGCGGCTGGGAAGGACCCGTCGTTCGGGCTTAGGTGCACCCGCCGGGTGGTGGGGTCAAGGGTGGCGAAGAGCCGGTTCTCCGCCAGCACCCCTTCGCCCGCCCTGGCGCCGCTGAGGGCATTGAGCAGGGAGCTCTTGCCGGCGTTGGTGTAGCCCACGAGGGCCAGGCGCCGCTGGCCGCGGCGGCCCTGGCGCAGCCGGGCCCGATGCTCGCCAAGTTCGCGCACGTCGCGCTGAAGCCTTTCGATGCGCCGGGCGATGGCGCGGCGATCCTTCTCAAGCTGGGTTTCGCCGGGCCCGCGGGTGCCGATGCCGCCCCCCTGCCGCGAGAGGCTCAGGCCGCGGCCGCTGAGGCGGGGTAGGCGGTAGCGCAGCTGGGCCAGTTCCACCTGCAGCCGGCCGGCGGCGCTGGCGGCCCGCTGGGCAAAGATGTCGAGGATCAATTCGCTGCGGTCGCTCACGGGCAGATCGACGATTCGCTCCAGGTTGCGAGCCTGAACCGGCGTGAGTTCCCGATCGGTGACCACCAGGGAGGCTTCAAGGCGCCGTGCCTCGAGGGCGGCCTCCCGCAGCTTCCCTTCGCCCCACAGGGTGGGGGCTGCGCCACTGGAGCGGCGCTGGCCGACTACACCCACCGGCTCGCCGCCAGCGCTGCGCACGAGCCCCTCGAGCTCGGCGAGGCGACGACCATCTCGGCCCGCTTCGCCGCTGATGAGCACCAGCAGGAGCACCCGCTCGGCGCGGCCGGGCGCCGTGCTTCCAGCCGCCTGGTGGGGAGTGGCGGCGGCCGTGTCTCTATGGAGCCCGGAGGCGCCCTGGCGGGATGAGATCTCCAGACCTGAATCGCCCAGAGGGGCAGGATCCAGGTTGCAGAGCGCAGCCAGATCCCCCTCCAGCTCTTGGTGCCAGGCCTCCTCCCCGCTGGGCTGCGGTATGAGCAAGGAGGCCGGCCAATGCCCCCCCGCCGCCGCTTGGCGTGAAAAGCGCAGCCAGAGCCGGGGGGCCAGATCCAGCCCGACCACGGCTTCGCGGGCCCCCGGTCGGAGCGGGGGCTGGCGGGCCGAGCCCGCGCAGGTCAGCAGACGCAGGTCGCTGCCCTGGCGGCGGCTGGATCCGGGAAGTTTCTCGAGCAGGCGGCCCGAGGCCTCCAGATCCCCGATCCACAGCAGGCGGCACAGTCCCCGACCGTCCACCACCAGGGTGAGGGGTTCCTCGAGCCGTTCCGCCTCGGCCGCCAGGCGCTGCAGGGTGAGAAGGTCGGCCACCGCATCGGCGGGATGGCGTCGGTGGCAGATCTGATCGAGCCGGCGCCGCTCAGCCGGCCGGAGGCCCGCCGTTCTGCCTGCTACCACAGCCTGTTTCATGCCGCACCGGCTGCGTCGGGGGTCATGGGCTCAGGGCCGCCAGCCAGCCGGCGACCGCCTTGACCTGGATCGAAAGCCTCGGCAGCCGGGCGAGATAGGCCAGGCGGCGCACCTGGAATGCTGCGGGCCCGGCCAGGGTGATGCCGGCTCCGGTGACGGCCGCCTCCCCCTTGCCCAGGCTCAGCATTTCGCCGAGGTCGTTCCAGTGAAACTCCTGCAGGGGCTCTCCCCGCAGCGAACGAAGCAGGTTGGCCGCCACCACCGGTGCCTGCTGGAAGGCCACCTGGGCAGTGGTCGGCAGGGACAGATTCGGGGTGGGATCGGCCTGGGGAACGGCGGCGAGATCGCCGACCACGAAGACGGAATCGTGGCCCCGCAGCCGCAGATCCGGCCCACAGGGCAGCCGGCCGCGAGCATCGGCGCTCACCTCTGGACTGATCCGGGGGGGGCGGCAGCGCTGCCCGGCGGTCCAGATCACCCCCTGCACGGGCACCAGTTCCTGCTCCCCCTCGGGCATCCGTCGCACCAACAGCCGGTCGCTGCCCACCTCCACCACCTGGGTGCGGGTGCGGACCCGCACGTCGCGGCGTTGCAGGCTGAGCTGGGCCTGCTCATGGTTGAAGGAGCGGGAGCTGGGGAGGAGGGTGTCGCCCTGTTCGATCAGTTCCACCACCGCCTTGCCCGCCGTCAGGTCGGCGAGTTTGCAGGCCAGTTCCACCCCGCTCGGGCCGCCCCCCACCACCGCGAGGCGCTGCAGGGGATGGCCCGAGCCGGCGAGGTGGTGCAACAGATCCTGCAGCCGTTGCACATCGGCGAGGCTGCGGAAGCTGAGGCTGTGGCTGTCCGCCCCGGGGATGCCGAACGTGTCGGTGCTTGCCCCGGTGGCCAGCACCAGGCGCTGCCAGGGAATGCGCCGCCCCGCCTCGGTGTGGAGGCAACGGGCCGTCAGATCGACCCGCTGCACCCGGTCCTGCAGCCACGCAACTCCCCGGCCGGCGAGAAGGCTGTCGTAGCGGGGGGCGATTTCCCAGCTCCGCAGTTCACCGCTGAGCAGTTCGTAGAGGAGCGGCAGGAAGAGAAAATGCTCTTGGGGCTCCACCAGCAGCACCGGTGGGTGGTGACGTTCGGCCGCCAGGGCCAGGGCGGTGTACAAACCCCCGAAGCCGCCACCCACGATGACCACCCCAGCGGCCACGCCCGGATCGGCTTCCGCTGGCTCGACCGGACGGGCCGGACGAGGCTGATCGGGGCCGGCGACAGATCCATCGATGCGGCCTGGAGCGCCGTCGGCAGGAGTAGGGCCCAAGGGATCCATGAATGGAACCCTACCCAGGGTCAGCCCCCAAGGGTGATGATGCCGCTATGCCGAGTCTCGTCTCCACGGGAAGGTTCCCCATCAACGCTTCAGCTTCAGCTGGTTTCGATGCCGTCGCGCCCGTGAATGCAGCATCACCACCTGTTTCCCTGGCTTCCCCCCCCGATTCGGGCGGTGCCGCTGCGGGGGAGGCGGTTGTGGCTGCTGCTTCCCTTCCCCTCGATGGGCGCGGTGGGGTGGTGGACGCGGCCGCAAGCTCTGCGCAGCTCGAGACTCTCGATGCTCCGGCCCGGCTGGACTGGGCCTACCGGACCTTCGGTGCGGGCTTGGCCCTCACCACCAGCTTCGGCATCCAGTCGGCCGTGCTGCTGCATATGGTGCATCAGCTCGCCCAGCGCAGCGGTGTGCAGGTTCCGGTGATCTGGGTGGACACGGGCTACCTCCCGCCCGAGACCTATCGCTATGCCCAACAACTTCAGGAGCAGCTCGGCTTCGACCTGCGGCCGGTGCAGGCCTCGATGAGTTCAGCCCGGATGGAGGCCCTGCACGGGCGGTTGTGGGAGAGCGGCACCTTGGAGGATCTCGAGCTCTACAACCGTCTGCGCAAGGTGGAACCCCTCGACCGGGCCTTCCAGGATCTGGGCGTGAGTTGCTGGGCCAGCGGCGTGCGTGGCAGCCAGACCGACCACCGCCGCGCCATGGCCCCCCTCCAGGCGGTGCGGGGCCTGTGGTCGCTGCGGCCGCTGCTCAGCTGGAGCCGGAAGGACGTGTTCTATTACATGAAGCAGCACGGCCTTCCCCAGCATCCGTTGTTCGAGCAGGGCTATTCCACCGTGGGCGACTGGCACACCAGCGCCCCCGACGATGGCACCACCAGTGGCCGGGCCACCCGCTTCGCAGGGCTCAAGCAGGAGTGCGGCATCCACCTGCCCGGGCTGATGGGTGAGGGCATCTGAGGTTCAGGGGGAGCCGCCGGCGCCAGAGGCGCGCTGGCTGCTGATCGGCAACAGCCGCTGGCACTGGGCCGTTCCGCCGCTCGCTGCCGATGCACCCCTGCGGGTTTGGCATGACCAACCCGTGGGCGGCGAGCGATCGCCGTGGGCCGGGGGGGGCGCCGAGTCGCCCGGATCACCCTTCGTTTCCGGCTCGGGTGCCATGGGGGCGGACCCGCGGGCCCGGGCCTGCGGCCGCCTGCTCGGCTGGGCAGCAGTGGGAGCGGTGCCTGAGAGCGCTCGCCTGCCGCCCGAGGCCCGGCTCCAGCTGGCTGAGGTGCCCCTGGCGGCGGCCCCGCCCTGGCTGGGGATCGATCGGGCCCTGGCGGGCTGGTGGGGTTGGCGGCTGGTGGCTGGCCCGGTGCTGGTGGCCGATGCCGGCACGGTGTTGAGTTTCACCCGGGTGGACCGGGAGGGACGGTTCGCCGGCGGACGCCTCCTGGCCGGTGCGGCCCTGCAGCTGCGGGCGATGGCCGGGGGAACGGCCCAGCTGCCCACCCTCGACGCACCCGCCGTGCCGGTGGAGGCCTTGGCGGCGGATGGCATGCTGGCGGATGCTCTGCCGGCCCCCTGGCCCCATGACACCGCCCAGGCGATGCGCTCCGGGGTGCTGCGGGGCTTGGCGGCGGCCATCGCACTGGCGGCGCAGGAGGCCCTTCAGGAGGAGCCCGACTGCCGGCTGCTGCTCACCGGTGGGGATGGCGCCGCCCTCGCCGTCCTGCTGGAGCCTGCCCTGGCGGTGGAGCAGCGGCCCCACCTCTGCCTGGAGGCCCTGGCCGCGCTGCGGCCTGCGGCCGATCAGCCCAGCCCGAGGTCGCTGAGGATCTGATCGGCCATGGTTTCGGCCTTCACCTTCTCGTACACGAGCTCAAGCTTGCCCTCGGCGTCGACCACAAAGGTCTGGCGGAGCATGCCCATGGACTCCTTGCCCATGAACTTCTTGAGTCCGTAGCTGTCGTAGGCCGTGGCTACCGGGCAGGGTTCGGCGTCGGTGAGCAAGGTGAAGGGCAGGGTGTATTTGGCGATGAACTTGCCGTGGCTGGCGGCGTTGTCCTTGCTGATGCCCAACACCCGGATGCCCTGGCTTTCCAGGTCGCTCCAGCGGTCGCGGAAGTTGCAGGCCTCCTTGGTGCAGCCGGGGGTGTCATCCTTCGGATAGAAGTAGATCACCACCCGCTGGCCCCGCAGCGATGAGAGGGTCAGCGGCTTGCCGTCCTGGTCGGGCAGGGTGAAGTCGGGGGCGGCATCGCCGATCGCAAGGCCCATGGCTCCAAGGTTTTCAGGCACATCGAGCCTAGGAGGAGCCCAGGGTGTTGATGGGGAGCGGATCGGGGGCCCAGGGTGGTGGATCCGTTGCTCGGATGCTTGCCGGGTGCTGGCGATGGGAGAGCGTGATCGCTGGTGCGACCTCAGCCCCTTGGCTGTTATGGGGTGGTTGGCCGAAACGGGGCTGCAGCTGGCTGGGTTCACCCATGGGAGCTCCGGGCCGCTCGGATGGGTTGTGCCACCCCTGAGTACCTTTTTGGCAGACCGAGTTTCCACCGTGCCGCCGCGTTCACTCGACGCCCAGCTGCAGGCCGCATGCCGAGGCGCCGCGGGGCCTCCACCCGCCGCTACCGCGCGAACCAGGTGGATCTCCAAGGGGCTGGTCCCTCTGATCGGGGTGGCGTTCATCCTGCTGAGCCCCGCGTCTCCGGCCGCGGCGTCTGGGGCCGGCGCCCCGATCCGCTGGAACACCGGCGGTGCGGTCTGGTCGACCAGCCAGGACTCCTTTGACATCTTTCTGCGCACCGGCGAGGTGACCGATCGGGGCCTGGCGGCGGGCCTGGCCGCCTCCGGCTGGCCGGTGGATCAGCTGCGGGCCGCCCTAGCCAAGTCTTACACCGTGGATTTCCTGGCGGTGAGTCGCTTTCTGAATTCCGAGGCTGGTGAACGCTTCCTGCGGCGGGCCACCACCAGCTACGGGCCCTACGACAGGATGACCAGCACCGCGGTGCCGGCCCTGCGCTCGGCGATCCTCAGCGACGCCGTCGATGGCTCAATCTCCTCGGCGGGCATCCTGCGGGCCCTGCCCACCGCCTTCCGCCTGGCGGACAACGGCAACGGCCACAGCGGCGCCCAGCCGATCTGCGCCCCCGGCCACTGCCGCAGTGGCACCGCTCAGTGCACCTCCCTGCTCTCCTGGTACGCCTTCCTGCCGGCCTGCATCCAGGCCCGGCAGGTCACGGCATCGGAGGGGGCTCTGCCTTCCGCTTCCGCTCCCTGAGCCTGCGGGAGGTGGCCTTCGACGCCCCCCGCGGCTCCTGGCTCTCCAGCTGGCTGCGCAACAACCGATGGCCCATGGGTTGGGGCAGGACGATCCCGAGCTGGCCGCGAAACAGGCTTTCCAGCTCTGACGCGCGTTGAGCGTTCAGCCCCTCCTTTAGCTGCCGCCGGTAGGTCGCCCCCGCTCCAAACCAGCGCTCCAGCAGTGCCGCATCAAGGCGCAGTTCCAGGGTCTCCTCCCAGGCGTCCTCGCTGACCTGCCAGCCCAATTCCTCCAACACCAGGCGCACGGCCTCGCTCCGCTCAACTCCTGCGCCTTCGCCGCTCCTCGCCGTCCCGCCGAGCCAGGCCTGCTCCAGGGGAACCGCCGCCTCCAGCAGCCGGCGGGCCGGCTCGGGTGGCTGGGCCTGGCGCCCACCGGCCAGGGCGGCCAGCAGGCTGCCAGCCGGGCCGAGCAGCGGCTGGCTGAACAGCCAACGCCCCCGGGCGCCCGGTGCCGCAAGGCCTGTGAGCTGCTCCAGCCACGATTGCCGCTGATCGGTCCCGAGCCTGCGGAAGGGCTGGCGGGCGGCGATCCATTCGAATCGCAGTCCCTCCTCCAGGGCATGGGTCAGCCCGGCCGGATCCTCCGGGGCGACCTCCAGCAGCCGGGGGCGTTGCAGGGCATCGAGCACCTGCAGCTGGGCCTCCAGCCGCTGCCGTTCCTCCGCGGCCGCCACGGTGATCACCACCTCCCCCTCGCGGGCGGCCTGGAGCGGATCGAGGGCCCAGAGCAGGGAGTGGGCCTCCAGCACCAGCACCCGGTCGAGCCGGCCGATCGGGGCCTCTTTCCAGAAGCGGCGGCGCAGCTGGTCGAGCCGTTCCCCTTCGGCGACCGCCTGGCGCTGCAGCCAACGCTCCAGGAGGGGATCCTGCGGGGCGCTGCTGAGCAGGTCGGGGCGATCGAGGGCCGTTTCGGCGGCGGCGGCCAGCTGGGCGGCGCGGCGCTGCTGCAGCCGCTCCCGGCGCTCCCCCTCCCAGCCCAGGGGGCCCGGCTGCCAGAACACCTGCCCCTGCAGCGAACCCGGCAGATACTGCTGGGCCACCCAGTGCTCGGCGTAGGCATGGGGGTAGCGGTAGCCCACCCCATCGCCGAAGGCGGCGCCACTCCGGCAGCCCGATCCGGTCGAAGGCGGCGGCGCAGGCCTCCACCACCACCATCGCCTGGGGATCGGCCAGGCCCACGTCCTCGCCGGCGGCAATCAGCATGCGGCGGAAGATGAAGCGGGGGTTCTCGCCGGCCTCCACCATCCGGGCCAGCCAGAAGAGGGCGGCATCGGGGTCGGAGCCCCGCAGCGACTTGATGAAGGCGCTGATCGTGTCGAAGTGGGCATCGCCCTGCTTGTCGTAGAGCACCGCCCGCTGCTGGATCGATTCCTCGGCGATCGCCAGGTCGATCACGATCTCTCCGGCCCCATCGAGGGGGGTGGTCTCGACCGCCAGTTCCAGGGCGTTGAGCAGGCTGCGGGCATCGCCGCCGGCCACGTTCAGCAGATGGTCGGCGGCCTCCGGCAGCATCCGCACCCGGCGCTGGCCGTAGCCGTGCTCGGGATCGCTGAGGGCGCGATCGATCAGCTGGCGCAGATCATCTGGCTCAAGCGGTTGCAGCCGGAACAGCCTCGCCCGGCTCACCAGCGCCTTGTTGACTTCGAAATAGGGGTTTTCGGTGGTGGCGCCAATCAGGGTGAGGGTGCCGTTCTCCACCCAGGGCAGCAGCGCATCCTGCTGGGCGGCGTTGAAGCGGTGCACCTCATCGATGAACAGGATCGTGCGCAGGCCGTGGTGCTCCAGGCGCTCCCGGGCGGCGTCCACCTCGCTGCGCAGATCCTTGACCCCCGCCAGCACGGCGTTGAGGCTGCGAAAGGAGGCTCGGGTGCTGCCGGCGATGATCCGGGCCAGGGTGGTCTTGCCTGTGCCCGGCGGGCCATGCAGGATCAGGTTGCCGACTCGATCGGCGGTGATCGCCCGGCGCAGCAGCCGGCCGGGACCCAGGATCGCCTCCTGGCCGACGAAGTCGTCGAGGCTGCGGGGCCGTAGCCGATCCGCCAGCGGTGCGATCCGGCTCAGGGTCTGCTCGCGGCGGTGGCTGAACAGATCGCTCACAGGTGGCGCTGACGCTTGGGGGGGAAGGGGGGCGCTCGATGGACAATCGCGGCCAGGGGCCATTCGGGGCAGCACTCCATGGTGCCGGCCGTGGATGCCATCATCGGGCCCACCGACCAGGCTTTGAGTTGCGATTGCCCGCCCCAGCCTCCAGAGCCCTGTGGCGGCGGCCTCCCGCCACCTTGATCGGCTCCGCCCCCAGGGGATCCGTGGCCGGCGCTGCCGGCAGCGTCCTGCTCGGTCTGCTGATCACGGGCTGCCAGGCGGGCAAGCCGCCGCCGCGGATCCTGCCGGTGCAGGTGGCACCGGTGCAGCTCAGCTCCTTCCGCGACAGCGTCGACACGATCAGCACGCTGGAGTCGATCGGGGAGGTGAACCTGGCGGCCCAGGCGACGGGCCGCATCCAGAGCCTGCTGGTGCAGCAGGGGGACCGGGTGCGGCGGGGACAGCTGCTGCTGGTGCTCGATCAGGCCCAGGGCCGGGCTGAGGTGGCCAAACTGCAGGCGGAGGTCGAAACCAACCGGCTCAACTTCCAGCGTTACAACTACCTGGTGAAGCAGGGGGCCGCCAGTGCCTTCCAGCGCGATGAATTCCGCCAGCGCTACATCTCATCCCGGCAGGAGCTGATTGCCCGCCGGGCCGATCTGGGGTTCCGGGATCT
>JAPLIE010000129.1 GCA_026389265.1 Cyanobacteriota bacterium
CGCTGGCCCGCGCCGGGGAGGTCGAGCAGCAGGGGGCGCAGCGCCGCGGGCAGGGCGGCAGCCGGGCGGAACCGGTCCGGCAGGGAAGGGCGCGGCAGAAGGGGCAGGCGCACCGGGTTGGTGTCGGGGGCATTGCCCAGAATGCCAACTGTGGTGCCCTCCGGCCTTGACCCGTCTCTCCCTGCTCCTTGCCGCCTCCTGCCTCGGAACCGGCGTTGCCCTTGTTGGGGGAAGGGCCCTGCTGCAGAGGCTCCCGCCCCTTACTCCCGCCACGCCCTCAGGCCAGCTGGAGCGTTTACGGCGTTGGGCAGCGGATCCTGGCCTGCGGCGGGACGCCAGCCTGCTGCTGGCCCAGCGGTTCCCCGACGACCCACAACTGCAGAGGGATCTCCTGCGGGGCCTGGGATGGGGCCGGGATCCGGTAGCGGCGGTGGCGCTTAAGAATGCCGCCCAGAACGCCGCCGCCCTGGGGGAACACGATCAGGCCCGCCAGCTGTGGGAGACGCTGCTGCACCGGTTTCGCGGATCCCCCACCTCGGCTGATGCTCTCTACGCCCTGGGCCGCCGTCGGCCGGCCCTGCGGGCCGAATTGATGCAGCGCTTCCCGGCCCATCCGGCCGCCCTGGCCGCCGCCCTGGAGGCAGGCCCCGCTCCCGCGGACCGGCTGGCCGGCGCCTTGCATCTGGCCCGCTGGGGCGCCCGCTGGCCAGGGGCCGACGAACGACTGCGGCAGGCCTGCCGCTACGGCCCGCTTCGACCGACGGCAGCCCAGCGGGCGAGCCTCGCCGCAGGGATCGCCCAGCTCGGCGATGGCGATGGGGCCCTGGCCTGCCTGGGCGGCGGTGACGGAGATCCGGCCCGGGCGGCGGCCACCAGTCAGCTCAGCCCCGCCGGCCGGTTGGACCTGGGCCGAGCCCTGCTCCAGGGCAAACCGGAGCAGCACCCTCAGGCCCTGGCCCTGCTGCTGGAGGTGGCCCGCCAAGGTGAGCCGGGCGGGGGCTCACCCGAGGCCGATGACGCCGTGCGGCTGCTGGCCCAACAGGATGGAGCGGAGGCGCAGAAGACCCTGGAGTCCCTCCCCGAGGCCTGGAGGGTGAGCGCCCCCGTGGCCAGCAGGCGCGTTCTCGCCGATCCGAAGGCGGCCGGTGCTCTGGCGGTGCTGCGGCGCTGGCCCGACGACCCCGCCAGCTGGGAGCTGCAGTGGGAATTGGCGCGGCGGCAGCTCCTGGCCGGCAACGGGGACGCCGCGGCCACCCTGCTGCGGACGATCCCTGCGGAACGCCTGCCGGCCCCCCTGGCGGCCCGCTCCCGCTTCTGGCTGGGGATGATCCAGCGGCAACAGGGCGATGAAACCGCCGCCACCGCCACCTGGCGGGATCTCCGGCGCCACAGCCCCGGCGGTTACTACGGCTGGAGGGCGGCGGTGCAGCTCGGCGAGGCCGACCACCTCGGGGCGGGGCAGCCGACAGGCGGCGCGAACGGTGGCGGGCATGGAAAGCCGGGAGAAT
This sequence comes from Cyanobacteriota bacterium, assembly GCA_026389265.1. GTDB lineage: Bacteria > Cyanobacteriota > Cyanobacteriia > PCC-6307 > Cyanobiaceae > Cyanobium. Next base: position 1,509 of record JAPLIE010000129.1, read on the forward strand.
CGGACCACTCGGGTGACTGGCAACCCCTGGCGAGCGGCGATGCCCTCCTCGATCGCCTCTGGCGCCTCGACCAGCGCGGTGAGGCCTGGGAAACCTGGCGGGCACAGAGGGGCAGCACGCCCCCCCGCCAGGCGGCTGAGCTTCTGGTGGAGGGCCGGCTGCGGCAGGGGGTGGGCGACGACTGGACCGGCCTGGGCCAACTGGAACAGGCGAGCCTGCGCCTCAGGCCCGACCAGTGCGCCCTGCTGCCCCAGCTGGAGCG
>JAPLIE010000106.1 GCA_026389265.1 Cyanobacteriota bacterium
CGAGCTGGAGCAGCGGGTGCTGCAGCTGATGCGTGGCCTGCTTTCGGCCATGTTGCGCCAGGCCGCCAAGGTGGAGCGCTTCAAGACCAGCCTGCACCGCCTCGACGCCATCCACGCCAAGTTCGACACCGCCAGCGGCGAGCCCGTGGTGCCCGACGACGGCTGGGGTCACCTCCAGCTCGACGCCACCGCCCTCTTCCTGCTGCAGCTCGCCCAGCTCACCCGCTCCGGGCTGGTGATCGTGCAGACCAGCCACGAGCGCGATTTCATCCAGAACCTCGTGTACTACGTGGCTCGCGCCTACCGGGTGGCCGACTACGGCATCTGGGAGCGGGGCGACAAGGGCAACCATGGCCTGCCGGAGCGCAACGCCAGTTCGATCGGCCTGGTGAAGGCTGCCCTGGAGGCCCTCGAAGGCCTTGATCTCTACGGCCCCCATGGCGATGGCAGCTGCTGCCTCACCATTCCCCACGACGCGATCGTGCGCCTGCGCCGCGCTCTGCGCAGCCTGCTGCCTCGGGAATCGGCCAGCAAGGAGGCCGACAGCGCCTGCCTGGCGGTGATCGGCTACCCCGCCTGGGCGGTGGAGGATCCGAAGCTGGTGGCCCGCACCCGCGACACGATCCGCCGCGAACTGGGGGGCCGCTACGGCTACAAGCGCTTCCGCCGCGACGGCCACCAGTGCGTGAACGAGGATGTGACCCGGCTGCACTACGAGCGAGAGGAGCTGGCCGCGTTCGAGCACATCGAGTGCGAATGGCCGCTGTTCCTCGCCTTTGAGCTGGTCACCGCCTGCTGCGAGGAGCGCTGGGAGGAGGCCCGCCACTGGCGCCAACGGCTCGCCGATCTGAGCGTGCTGGTGGAGGGGGTGCCCCTGCTGCCGGAGCTTTACCTGGTGCCCGCCGAGGCCCTGGAGGCCGAACGGCGCCATCCGGGCAGCCAGGCGCGGATTCCTAACGAGAACGTGCCCCTGCTCTGGACCCAGAGCCTCACCTGGTTGGGGGATCTGCTGCTGGATGGCTTGATCACCCCGGAGGACCTCGATCCCTCCGGCCGCCGTCAGGGCACCCCCCTAGGGATCTCCGAGGTGCTGGTGGCCCTGGCCCCCGCCGATTCCGGCGTGGCCCTGGCGCTGCGGGAGGCGGGCTTTCCAGCGGAGGATCCCCTGCTGGCGCTGGCCGGGGGCGGCGACGAAGCCAACCCCGTCGGGGTGCCCCTGGCGTTGCTCGCCACCCTTCCCGACGATGATCCACCGCTGCGGCTGGCCAGCTCCCGGGAGCTGGCGATGCGGATGGCGTTCGTGGGGGCCAACCCGCGCCTCGGCCTCTCCGGCCATCCGTCGGTGCGGATGGAAACCATGGCCACGGCCCGCCTCTACCGCCATGGCGGCGACCGGATCGCCTTCCTGCCAGCGGTTCTGGAGGAGAACACCTTCTATCTCGCCGATGACCCGCACCAGCTGTTGGACGCGGTGGCCAGCGAGGTGCGGCTGTTGCAGCGCCACTGGCGCGGGCCTGGCCTGCCGGTGCTGCTGGTGCCGGTGCCGGCCGGACCGTTCCGGCGCGATCCGGAGGCCTTCCTGGCCTTGGCCCAGCAGCTGGCCAGCGGGACCCTGGAGGGGGTGCCGGTGCAGCTCGCCAGCCACGAGGAGCTGGTGAGTCAGGCGAGCTGGGTGGAGCTGCCGGCCCAGGCGATGGTTGCCTGTGACCTGAGGCCACGCATCCAGACCCTCCTCCACCCCAGCACCAGCCGGGCGCCGCTCACCGCCCGCCAGGAGCAGGAACTCGATGATCACTCCGAAGCCGACCTGGTGGAGCGACTGTGGCGGAGCACCTCGTTGCAGGAACAGGCGGAGGTGCTGGAGTTGCTGGCGCGGCGCCTCGGTCCCCACGCCCGCCTGCAGGGTCCTGAGGGCCGGCCGATGGTGCTGGTGATGGCCCTGCTGGAGGAGGTGTACCGCCGCGGCCTTGAGGAAGCCGACTGGAACGTGGTGCGGCGGGTGGCCGGCTCCATGGGCCTGGTGCACCCCCAGCTCGAGGATGCCCTCACCGACCTGCTGGTGCGTCAGAAGCAGGTGGTGGTGGGCCGCAACTACACGAACGAGTCGTTGATCAGCCAACCCCACGGCAGCAAGCGGATCGCCGCCATGATCCGCCGCTTCAGCGGTGAGGATGGCCGCGAGTGGATGCTCCAGCAGGAGCTGCTGCTGGCGGTGGATGGCCTAGTCCGGCTGGAACCGGATCTCCTCAGCGGCACCCTCACCCTCCAGCTCGGCCAGTTGCTGCTGCTGCTCACGGGCGAACTGGCGGCCGAGGAGAACCTCAGCCCCAGCGATGCCTTCGAGGCCCTCTGTAGCCAGCCGCCCCATGGGATCCGCCGCCGCCTTCGCACCGTGCTGGCTGATGTGGATCACGCCAGGGCAGCCTTGCTGCGCAAGGAGCAGCTCCACCTGCGTGGTCGCGTGCGCTGGGAAGTTCCCGATCCCCTCGAAGAGCTGCCCGGCGGGGAGTGCTGGCTGCAGCACCGCATGCGGCTTGGGGCCCTAGGGCGGGTTCCCCGCGATTTCTATCCCGGCATCTGGGATCTGTTGCACCACTGCCGCGGCGTGGTGATCGGCGACAAGCTCGAACGGCGCAACCGGCTGGAGAGCGCTCCGCTGGTGAGCGAGAAGACCCCCGGGGAACGCAACTTCGCCTCCCTGGTGGAGCAGCTGCTGGGCAAGATCGAGGCCCCGGAATACCGCCAGCTCTGCACCGAGTGCCTGCTGACCCTGATGGCCTTCGTGGCGGCCAACCCCCAGGTGCAGTTCGATGACGACCTGGCCCTCGATGTGGTGATCGGTCACGCCGTGCGGGTGGGCTGGCAGGAGCGCCATCAGGCTGTCCCGGCCAAGGACTACGGCCTCCACAAGGCCGAGGCCTGGGATCAGTTCTACCGCTCCTCTCCGGCCGCCTGCCGCCGCTGGCAGCTGCGGGCCCTGCAGCAGCTCACCGAGCCGGTGGTCGTGTGATCCTCAGGGCATCTTGATCAGATCGGCGCGTCTAGGGCCATGCAGAGGTTGGGCTGCTCCACGCATTGCTCAATCAGATCGGCGAGCAACAGGGCCCGGGAGGCCTGCAGACCATCCACCGCCGGCTTCTCCACGCCCCGCACGCACTGGAGGAAGTGCTCCAGCTCGGCGTAGAGGGGTTCGATCGAGGTGGTGCTCACCTCTTCAATGAAGCCGTCGTTGCGGTACACCAGTTCACCGTGGTCGGCGCTCACCGAACCGGTGGAGCGGCGGTGGATGCGGAGGTTGTGCTTGAGGAAATCGGTTTCCATCAGGCTGCTGCGGCAGTGGGTGTAGAGCCGCCGCACCTTGCGATGGGCCATCTTGCTGGCGGTGAGGCTGGCCACCACGCCATTGGCGAAGGCCAGGGTGGCGTTCACGTAATCGATCGGACCATCGGAGCTGCGACCGCCGGCTGCGGCAAGCCTCACCACCGGGGAGCCGGCCAGCTCCAGCACCAGGTCGATGTCGTGGATCATCAGATCCAGCACCACCGACACATCGTTGGCCCGGTCGGGGTTGGGGCTGTGGCGGCGGGCTTCGAGCACCACGATCTCCTCGCCGGCCACCACCTTCAGCAGTTCGCGGAAGGCCGGGTTGAAGCGCTCGATGTGGCCCACCTGCAACAACCGGCCGGCGGTGTCGGCGGCCTGGATCAGGGCGATGGCCTCCTCCTGGGTGGCGGCGATCGGCTTCTCGATCAGCACGTGCACGCCAGCCTGCAGGGCGGCCATGCCGACTCGGTGATGCAGCAGGGTGGGCACGGCGATGCACACCGCCTCCACCTCCCCCAGCAGTTCGGTGTAGTCGGGGAACCAGCGGCAGCTGAACTGCGCCACGGCCAGGGCGCCCCGCCCAGCATCCGGATCCGCCACCCCCACCAGCTCCGCATCCCGCAGCAGGCTGAGCACGCGGGCATGGTGCCAGCCCATATTGCCGATGCCGATCACCCCGACACGCACAGGGTTCATGGCAGGGGAGCGCGAATGGGGCGATTATCGGTGATCAGGCTCCCTCTCCGTTACTAGCCAGGATCTGGACCCGCTCGATGCGGGGGCCATCCATCGTGAGCACGGTGAAGCGGTTTCCCTTCCAGCCCAGGGTTTCGCCGGGCATCGGAATGTGCTGGAACCGCTCCAGCAGGAAGCCGGCCAGGGTGTGGTGCCCCTCGGCCTCGGGCAGCTGCAGGGCGAGCTGGCGGTTGAGTTCGAAGATCTCCAGATCCCCCGCTGCCGACCAACCGCCGTCCACCAGGGGCATCAGATCATGGGCGGCCTCGAGGGGATCCTCGTCGTCGCCCACGATTTCACTGGTGAGGTCGGCCACGGTCACCAGGCCTTCGGTGCCGCCGTGTTCATCCACCACCACCAGCAGGGGCTGGCCGCTGCGGATCAGGGGCAGAAGATCGGCCAGGGAGGTGCTCTCCTGCACCTGGGCCACTGGCACCATGTAAGGCGCCAGGTGGGTGTCCGGCTTCAGCTCACCGCGGGCGATCGGTTCCGCCAGGCGGCGCAGGTCGAGCATGCCCCGCACATCATCGAGGGAGGCGCCGATCACCGGGAAGCGAGCGTGCTGGCTGGCATGCACGATCTCCATCATCTCGGCGAAGCGCACCTCCAGATCGAGGGTCACCATGCCGGAGCGGGGCACCATCACCTCCCGCACCAGGGTGTCCCGCAGGGAGAACACACCTTCCAGAATGCTCCGCTCATCGGGCATCAGGCCGGTGACCCCGCCGCTCTCGATTAGGGTTTCGAGTTCGCCGGCCGAGAGCACCGGTACCAGTTCATCCCAGTTGCGCGGCAGCCCCACCAGTCCGAGCACCACCGCGGTGATCCGCTCGATCAGGAGCAGCAGGGGGGAGAGGGTGCGGGTGAGCGATTCCAGCAGCGGAGCCAGCTTCAGGGCCGAGGCCTCCGGCCGGTGCAGCACCCAGGCCTTCGGCAACAGGCCACCCATCACGGTGGCCAGCAGCACCAGCACAAGGAACACCACCGAATCCAGCCAGGCCTGCCCGAGCCGCCCCGCCACGGTGGCAGAGAGTTGGCCCGCCAGGCCGCGGCCGGTCCAGCCCACCGCCAGCAGAGCGAGCACCGCCCCCAGCTGGGTGGCCACGAGCACGCCCCGCAGCCGCTGCTGCAGCCGGGCCACGGATCGGGCTCCCGGCACCCCATCGTCCTGGAGCTGCTGCACCCGGCTGGGCCGCAGCCGGATCACGGCGAATTCGGCGGCGGCGAAGAAGGCCATCAGGGCCAGCAGGATTGCTAGCGCCAGGTACCGCATGGTGGAAGAAATGGGGGGGCTGAACAGGCAGTATGGCTGTCCCGCCAGGGTCTGCAGGGCTAAGCGCTAGCCGCGCTGGGCCCAATCCACTGGCCAGCCATGCGCGAGGCCATGATCATCTGAGCCTAGTAGCAACACGGCTCGCGGATCATTGGCGCTGGCTGAATCAACGGCCTGGTGAAGGGGCGGCATGGTTATTCCGGCCGAGTAGGGGGGTGCGCTGTCGCTGTTGATCCGTTATCTTCGCCGCGTCTATTCTAGCCAAACAATGCTGACTGGTTCCGAACTGCTCGCCAAGGTCAAGGAAATCGGCGAGTCCAGCAAGAGTGATCTGGTGCGTGGCTGCGGCTACGTGAGCACCAAGAAGGATGGTGCCGAACGGCTCAACTTCACCGCCTTCTATGAGGCCCTGCTCGAAGCCAAGGGCGTGAGTCTCGGCGAAGGTGGCGGCAAGACGGCCGCCGCCGGGCGGGGTCGCAAGCTGAGCTATGTGGCCACGGTGCAGGGCAATGGCAACCTGCTGGTGGGCAAGGCCTACACAGCTCTGCTGGGTCTCAGGCCGGGAGATGAATTTGAAATCAAGCTCGGCCGCAAGCAAATCCGTCTGGTGCCCGCCGGCAGCAGCGACGACGAGGATTGATCCCCGTTGATTCCCGGGCCGCCGGCCCCTGGGAACGACCTCAGTCTCTCTCCGGGTCCGCGGGCCCGGACTGGGTGCGACTGAGGTTGTCGAAGTAGTCGATTTCCGCCTGCATCTGGGGGCGCCGTTGACGGCGCCTGGCCCGCCCCTCGCCTCTGCTCAGCCAGAGATCCTGCCATTCATCGAGCAGCGACACCGACTGACCGGGGCGGAAGGCGAGAGCGGCAAAGCCGATCGATTCAGCCAGGCAGGCCACGCTATTGCGAAGCAGGTCGGGGAGGAAACCGAGCCTGCCAGGGGTCGGAGCGGCCATGGTCTCGCGGGCAATCTGGGTTTCCCCCTGATCGAGGGCAGCGCCCACCTGGCTTCTGAGCAGGGCGAGAGGTTGATCCAGATCGGCCGGACTGAGCACCGGACCGCGCAGTTTCTGAAGTTGGCTGTTGAGCTCACCATTGTTGGGGGCAAGGGCAATGGCCCGGCGCAGGGCGGCCAGTTTGCGCTCGGCCTGCTCGATGCGGGCGGTCTGGGCGTTGCTGCTGAGTTGGGATTGGCGCAGGCCGGCCGCGGTCTGAAGGGGCACCAGCAGCAGCAGACCCAGCACGGCACCCACGGCCAGCCTGGCGGAGATCTGGCGGCGTCGCTGCCGCACCGGATCTTCGGGGTCGAGTTCGGCGGCGAGGTGGAGGAGGGCCAGGGCGGCCAGGGGGATGGGGGCCGCATTGATCAACGCCAGACTCACCCGCAACTGCCAGAGCGGCGAGGCGATGGCCAGGGGGAAGACATTGCCCAGCACGATGGTGCCGAACAGCACAAAGAGCACCAGGCAGACCACGCTGAGATTGCGGCAGGCCAGCAGCAGCGGGAGTGGGCCCTGGCGAGGGTCGGGGAGGGGAACCATCGGGTTAGGTCGGATCAGGCAATGGGCACCAACAATGCCTGGCAGCGGCAAACCTGGAGCCTAGGGGCAGGGCTGAGATCAACGGTTGCCGGCCGAGCCGATGCGGCGGCGCAGGCGCCGGCTCCAGCCATAGGCCCCGGCTGCGCCAATCAGGAGCGGGGGAGCCGGAACAGGGGCGTTGGGGGGATCGCCGACGAACACGTTGATCACGTTGTTGGGGTTGGTGTCGTTAAAGAAGGTCCAGCTGCCGATGTTGGTACCAGATGTTGTCATATCGAGGCCCACATCCGTTAGACTTTTGCCGATGAAAGTAGCGCTGGAATTGATTGGGGCGCCGTCGGTGTAGGGGGCAACGATGTAGAAGGAAGGATCGAGAGCTTGGCCACCCCAGAGCCAGTTTCTGGTTCCCGTGGTGCTGTCGGCTCCATCAAGGGAGTCGCTGCCAGCGGTGAATGAAGTAGTACCAGGATTGACAGGCTCCACCACGTATTTTTTGTAAGGGTCTGTGGAGCTCGTTTCAACCCCGGAGCATATAAGGGCAGATCCGGGGGTCAGGGTCCCGCCGGGACTAGTGCCGGTGCAGGTCGATCCAGCTTGTGAAGCAAGTCCCCCTAGATTGAGGGAGCCGGTGGTAACAATCTTCAAATTACCGCCATCTTCAAAGATGTAGTAATTGAGGATGGCATCCGCCCGGCCTTGACAGAGCAGCAGCATTGCCGGCGCTGCGAGGGATGTGATTGCAAATCTTTTGGCCTGGCTGGTCAAGCTTTGTGAGATCTTGAGTGTCATGCAAAAGATGCCGAATAGCGGCGGAGTGAAGCGAATTTGTGCATGTATAACATGAAAACATCTTCACTAGGGTCCGTTCAGGCCTGCCTCGCCTAGAGAGGGCCTGAACAGCTGCCTAGCAAGCACGGCCGCCATAGCGGGGACGTGAGTCTCAGACCTGCCATCCATGGGGGTCGCGAGGATCGAACTCGCCTCAGGCGGATTATGAGCCCGCTGCATTCACCAGATTGCTAGACCCCCTCACCCGGCAGCGCACTGGCTCCGGGGGCTCATCATTCCACCAGATCGCTGCGGTGAACCGGGCCCGCAGCTCCGCAGCCGCTCACCAGAGCCCCCGGACCGTGCCGCCGGCCTCACTGGCGGCGGAGCCGCTGTAGAAGGACCGGCCGTAGGGATTGACCCCGGGAACGCCGTAGCCGTAGGAGCTGAGCTTCGGCGCCAGCCGGGCGCCGCTGCAGGAGGTGTCGGCCAGGCTGGTGGTGAAGCAGGGGCTGATGTCACCGGTGCGTAGCGGCAGCGGAGAGCTCTGGGTTTCCATCAGCACCGCCGTGGTGTTCTGCACGGCTAGGCCGTCCCACACGATGGTCTGGTCGGGGAAGCCCAGGCCCATCACCCGGCTGCCGTCGCCGCCGCCCATGGCGATCCCGAAGAAATCGGTGATCTGGTTGGTGAGGCTCACGCCGCGCTCGAACGGCGCTGTGTAGCTGTAGAAGCGCCGGGTCACCAGTTCCGGCACGGTCTGGACGCGGCCGCAGCGGGTCATCTCCACCGGGGCGGCATTGGCCACCGGCGCTTCCAGGGTGGTGGTGCAGACCACCGGACCCGCCAAGGCCGGCGTGGCGGGGGCTAAGGCCGCGATCAGGCCGGCGCCGGCCAGAAGCAGGCGGAGAACCGGTGCATCGGACGCGGCGGGATGGGCGTGGGAGCCGTCGCTGGCGGCGGACTGGAGGACTCCGGTGTCGGGCATGGGGTGGCTCCGCGGCGGGACTAAAGGATTCGAGTATTGACGTCAAGGCTAGCTCCACTGACGGTGGGCACCATGGAGTGGCTCGCTTCAACCGTTCATCTCTCGGCATGTCTTCCCTTCCCGAAAGCCCCTCCGCCAGGCGGGACCAGCTGCTCCAGCTGCTGGCGCAGCTTGCCTACCGCCACGGCAACTTCACCCTGGCCTCCGGGCGCCAGAGCGATCACTACGTGAACTGCAAGCCGGTGAGCCTCAGTGGGGTGGGCCTGGCGCTGCTGGGGAGCGACCTGCTGGAGCTGGTCGAGCCCGAGGCGGTGGCGGTGGCCGGCCTCACCCTCGGGGCCGATCCCCTCGTGAGTGCCGTGGCCCTGCAGGCCGCCCTGGCTGGGCGTTGCCTCGATGCCCTGATCGTGCGCAAGGAGGCCAAGGGCCATGGCACCGGGGCCTGGCTGGAGGGCCCGCTGCCGCAGCCGGGCGATCGCATCACCGTGCTGGAGGATGTGGTGACCAGCGGCGGTTCGGCCCTCAAGGCCGTGATCCAGCTGCGGGAGGCGGGCTACCGGGTGGACCGGGTGGTGGCGATCGTGGATCGCCAGGAGGGCGGTGCTGAAGCGCTGGCAGCCGCTGGCCTGGAGCTGTGCAGCCTCTATCTGCTGGAGGAGGTGGCCCGTGCTGCCGCCACCCGTCCAGCCGTGGCCTCCTGATCGGCCCGCCGCAGCTCACTCGCCGCTCAATCACCCCCGCTGATGACCTTGTCCCCCTCCCCCCCGCTGCCCCACCCCTGGAGCTGGTCGGATGCCCTGCCCGCCGGGCCGTGCCGGCTGGAGCAACCCGTGAGCCTGCTGCGCCTGGAGGGCCCCGACACCCTGCGCTTTCTGCACGGCCAGAGCAGCCAGGATCTGGTGCTGGCTCCAGCCGGCGCCTGGCGCCGCACCTGCTGCATCAGTCCCACGGGGCGGCTGAGGGCCCTGGCGGAGGTGCTCGTGGATGGCGGCGGCGCCTGGCTGCTGATCACCGCCGGTGATGCGGCGGCGGTGCGCACCGCCCTGGATCGGGTGCTCTTCCCCGCCGATGCCGTGAAGCTCGGCCCCCTCCAGGAGGCCCTCTGGCTGGAGCCGGTGGGGCTGGAGCAGCCGGTTGCCGCCTCGGCGCCAGCCACCTGGGAGCCCCTGGAGGCCGGCGAGGGTTGGCGCCTGGGGCTGGCGACGGTGGTGCCGGCGGGGGCTGCCGTGCCGGCGGATCTCGCCGCCCTGGCGCCGCTCCCGGAGCCGGAGACCCAGATGCGCCGCATCGCCCTGGGCCTGCCGGCCGCCGGTGCGGAGATCAATGAGGAAACCAATCCCTTCGAGCTCGGTCTCGCCGATCGGGTGAGTCTCGCCAAGGGCTGCTACGTGGGCCAGGAGACCCTGGCCCGGCTGGCCACCTACGACGGCGTGAAGCAGCAGTTGCGGCGCTGGTTCACGCCGGCCTCCCCTGGGACGGGGGCAGCGGCCCCGGAGCCGGGCAGCACCCTGCGGGACGCCGAGGGCCAGCGGGCCGGTCAGGTGACCAGCGCCCTCGCCCTACCGGGGGGGGAAGGCTGGATCGGGCTTGCCCTGGTGCGGCGCGCCGCCCTGGACCAGGAGCAGCTCCTCTGTGCGGCGGATGCCACTGACGCAGCAAGTGAGGCGGAGGCGCCAGGAGCCGGGGGCCTGCAACTGCGGCTGTCCCGGCCGGAGCGCTTCGTGGCGCCGCCGGTGGGAGCCGGGGGCGGCTGAGCCAACGCTCGGGGGGCCGAACGGGGCGCCTGGGCTGGGCCGTGCGGCTGCCGGAGCATCGTGCCCGGGGGATCAGGGTCGCGGCGTCGGGGCGTCCGCCAGCCCGGTCACCCCCGGGTCCGGCGTTTCCAGCAGCCAGCGCGCCACCGCCCAGGTGGCCAGGCTGTCGTCGCGGTTGTAGCGGAAGATCCGCTTCAGGGGCTGGGCCGCCCGCCCGGGCGGCACACCGGCGCGGTGGCGGTCCTGTCGCCACTGACGCCACCACAGCAGGCAACGGGCCCCGTCCACGCCCCGCTGGCTCCAGCGGAATCCCAGCCAGGTAGCCACCGCCTTGAGGCCATAGCTGTTCACCGGCAGCAGCCAGTGGCGTTTGAGCCGCTGGTGCACGTCGATCAGCCGCCGCCGTAGGCGAGCCCGCTCGGCCTCCGTGGCCCCTTGCCGTTCCGCCAGGCGCAGCAGGCTGATCGCCTCGGTTTCGCCGTAGTGGAGCAGGGGCCAGTCGGGGTAGCGCTCCAGCAGGCCGCTCAGGCGCTGCCACAGCCGCTCCTCACCATGCTCTTGGAGGGCGAGCAGGGGGTGGTAGGGGGCCTGGGCCGCGCCTGAGGCATCGGGCCAGCCGTTCTCCCGGCGCTCCAGCCGCAGCAGGCCGTGCAGAAAATCGTCGCGGGCGTCGGGGTCGGATTCGATGTCGTAGAGGAGCACCCCGGGGGCGGCGGCCAGTTCGGGCAGGGGATCCCCCGGAGCGCGGCGACGGGGTTCGCCGCTGGCCTGCACCCGGGCCTGGGCCACCAGCTCGGCGGCCACATCGCGGTGCTGCTCGCCGTGCTCTTCCAGGGCGCTGGCCAGGCTTTCCGGGTCGGCGGTCGCCAGCTGCTCCAGGCTCGTCACCCCGAGGCTGAGCAGTAGGTCGCGCCGCTTGCCGCCGATGCCGCTCACCTCACTGAGGTGGCCCTCGGCGCTGGCCTCCCGGTCGCAGAGGCTTCGCCAGCAGCAGAGGGTGCATTTTTTGCGGTCGTTCACCAGCGGCGGTGGCTGGCGGCCCGCCTCCAGCTCCTGGGCCAGGCGGGGCAGCACCTCCTCCAGCTGCTGCTGCAGGCCGCTGGCCAGCTTGAAAACCTCCTGCTGCAACTGGCTGCCCGTGCCGGCCAGCACCAATGCCTGGGGCACCGGTGCCCCCTGCTCGGCGGCCAGCAGCCGACCCCAAAAGGCCAGCACCAGGCGGTGCTCTCGGGTGAGATGGCGGCCCTGGCGCACCAGAACCGGCTGGTAGGCATGGGTCCCCCAGCGGCTGGGGCTATCGATGCGAAGCAGCAGGGGCGGATGGGCTTCCAGGCGAATCCCCCCCGGCCCGGCCCCACGCAACCGCAGCCCCACCACCCCTTCGGATCCGGCGCGGCAGGCCGCTTCGCCATGGCTCGGCCGGGTGGGCAGCAGGCTTTGAAAACTGTGCAGCTGATCCTGCAGGGTGAGGGCTCGGTGGGCGCTCCAGCGCCGTTCCTCCGCAGGGCCGTGGCGATCGAGCCAGGCCCTGCGGCGGCAGCGCAGCCAGCTGCGCAACAGCCGGTCGGTGAGGGGGGCAGCCACGGTTGCTCGGCTCTCGGCAGCGGGCCTCGCGGCGTTGCGCGGGTCCCAGGGCGCGTCGCTGCCAGGCGGCCGGGCGGTCGCCGCCGTGCCGGAGTCTCGGGGGTGGGGGGAGACGCCGGAAGGCTCCTGCATCGCTGCAGGCTAGGCGGGCGGGGCGGCTGGCCGGTTCGCGGTGGCCCTTCGGGCCGCGATAGCCGCCGCCGCAGGAAAGCTCAGCCCCCAGCTGTTGATCTCAGGATCGGCTTCCACAGCCGCGGGACGAGGGCCGCGGGATCGCTGAGCTGCAGTGTTTCTACCCGCTGCACCCTGGCTCTGGCGGTGGTCGGCGGCCTTGAGCTGGACGTGATGCTGGGAGGTTCTGGCATGGGGCGTGGGAACGGCCATGGCGCGGCCAGGCAGCGGTGCGGGCTTCTGCCTCCGGTGGTCTGCCCACAGGCCGGCACCCGTAACGATCACTGTGCCTTTCGCTCCTGCTACGACCGGCGGCAGCGATCCGTTCCCGTAGCCCATGGCCTCTGCACCCCTGCCCCTGGAGGCCAGCCCGATCGCCTTCGGCACCGATGGCTGGCGCGGCATCCTCGGGGTGGACATCACCGTGGAGCGGCTGCTGCCGGTAGCGGCCGCCGCCGCCCGGGAGCTGGAGGCCTCGGCACCGGAGGGGCTCAGCAGCCGCGAGGTGGTGCTCGGCTACGACCGCCGCTTCCTGGCGCCGGAGCTGGCGGCGGCGATCGCGGCAGCCGTGCGCGGCGCCGATCTGGAGCCGGTGCTCTCCGATAGCCCCACCCCCACCCCCGCCTCCAGCTGGGCGGTGGTGGAACGCGGCGCCCTGGGGGCTCTGGTGATCACCGCCAGCCACAATCCGCCCGAATGGCTGGGCCTGAAGATCAAGGGGCCCTTCGGTGGCTCCGTGGAGGGGGATTTCACCCAGCGGGTGGAGCATCGCCTGGCCGCCGGGGGAATCACGGTGCCGATCCCGGGCGACACCCCGCCATTTGATGCTCTAGGCGCCTATGTGGCGGGCCTGAAGGCCAAGGTGGACACCGGTGCCCTGGCGGCGGGGCTGAAGCGGCTCGGGTTGCGGGTGATCGTGGATCCAATGCACGGGTCGGCGGCCGGGGTGCTGCCGGCGCTGCTGGGCCAAGGGGCTGTGGAGAGCGGCGTGATCCGGGAGATCCGCGCCCAGCGGGATCCCCTCTTCGGCGGCCATCCGCCCGAACCCCTGGCGCCCTATCTGGGGGAGCTGATCGCCGCGGTGCGCTCCAGCACCGCCGCCGGCCAGCCGGCGATGGGGATCGTGTTCGATGGCGATGGCGACCGCATCGCCGCGGTGGATGAGCACGGCCGCTTCTGCAGCACCCAGTTGCTGATGCCGTTGTTCATCGATCACCTGGCCCGGGCCAGGGCCCTGCCGGGCACGGTGATCAAAACCGTGAGCGGCTCCGACCTGATGGCGCTGGTGGCCGAAAACCTCGGCCGCGAGGTGATCGAGATGCCGGTGGGCTTCAAGTACATCGCCGCCGAGATGCTCGCCGGCGAGGTGCTGGTGGGCGGCGAGGAATCGGGCGGCGTGGGCTTCGGCATGCACCTGCCCGAACGCGATGCCCCCTTTGCGGCCCTGCTGCTGATCGAGGCCCTGGTGGAAGGCGGGGTGCCCCTGGGCCAGCGCATCGATGCCCTCCAGACCCGTTGCGGCGGCGCCGCTGCCTACGACCGCCTCGACCTGCGCCTGCCCGACATGGCGGCCCGCTCCCGGCTGGAGGCCCGTCTGGCAGAAGCGCCCCCCATCGAGGTGGCCGGAGTGCCGGTGCGGGAGGTGATCACCACCGACGGGGTGAAGCTGCGGCTCGGGCCGAGCCACTGGCTGATGCTGCGCTTTTCCGGCACAGAGCCTTTGCTGCGGCTCTACTGCGAGGCGCCCACGGCGGAGCGGGTGGCCCAGGTGCTCGGTTGGGCACGGGAGCTGGCGGAGGGCATCTGATGGCGCGCTCCCCCATACCCCTGGTGATCGCCAGCGGCAACGCCGGCAAGATCCGCGAATTCGCCGCCCTCCTGGCGGATCTGCCCCTGGAGATCCGGGCCCAGCCGGAGGGGCTGGAGGTGGAGGAAACGGGTGCCACCTTTGCCGAGAACGCCCGCCTCAAGGCCACCGCCGTGGCCCTGGCCAGCGGCTGCTGGGCCCTGGCCGACGATTCCGGCCTGGCAGTGGCCGCCCTCGCAGGGGCGCCGGGGGTCCAGTCGGCCCGCTATGCCGCCAGCGATCCGGAGCGCATCGCCCGGCTGCTGCGCGAGCTGGAAGCGGCCAGGCTCGGCTTGGGCGAGGCTGCTGTGGCTGGAGCTCGGGCGCGTGATCCGTTTCCGCCCGGCGATGATGCGCTCACCACCGCCAACCCGGTCATCGCTGACCGCAGCGCTCGCTTCACCGCCGCCTTGGCGTTGGCCGATCCGAGCGGCGCGATCCGGCTTGAGGTGGAGGGCCACTGCCTTGGCGTGATCCTGGAGGCGCCGCGCGGTGCGGGCGGCTTCGGCTATGACCCGGTGTTCCTGGTGCCGGAGCTGGGGCAGACCTTCGCCGAGATGGACAAGGCCACCAAGGGCCGGATCGGCCACCGGGGCCGGGCTTTCGCCCTGCTTGAGCCCGGGCTGTGGCAGTTGCTGGCCTGAAAACGGCTGGCCTGAAACCGGCTTGCACCGTGGCCCTGGGCTCGGTTCTGCTGCGTCGGCCGGGCGGATCTGCCGCGGAAGGGCGGCCCGCTTAGGCGCTCGGCCCGGACGGTCCGCAACAGGATGGCTTTATCGGAGGTGAGCGATGAACAACAACAGTGAAACCACGATGGGCCGGCGCAGCTTTTCCGAATCGGAAGGCCAAGGCTGGTGTTCCGATGAAGGGGGTCTGGATGATCCAAGGCCCCTTGAGCCCCAGATGCGGATCGTGGCCAAGAACCAGGGTTGGGGCTTCCATCAGCGGGCCGAATTGCTCAATGGTCGCCTGGCGATGCTGGGCTTCGCGGTCGGGGTGCTGCTGGAGTTGGTGAGCGGTCATGGCATTCTTCAGCAGATCGGATTGAAGGCCTTGTTGCATCACAACTGACCTCAATCTGGCCCCCTTTCCCTTCACATTTTTCGCCGAGTCTTCGGCCTAACTTTGAATGCTGCGGCATCCTTTTCCGCCTGGATGCTGCGGCATCCTTGCCGCCTGGCTGCCTAGCGGGCCACGCAGAAACCAACGCACAGGGTTTCAAAAATAACCCTAGGGTTTGGTTGTAACAAGAACAATGCAGCGTGTCCAAAGCACAACTCACCGCTTTCTTTGTGAAGGTTGAGGCGGATCCCTCCCTCAAGCTCCGGGTGGATGCGGCCGATGATTCCAGCGCCGTGGTGGCCATCGCCCTGGCCGAGGGTTTCCACTTCTCCCCGGCCAGCCTGGCCCGCCACCTGCGCGGATGAGCCACCGGGGAGCCCGCTGACCAAGAGGGTTCAGAGGGGGTCCTCAGGCCAGATTCAGATCCCCCACCGCGCTGATCCAGCCGTGCAGGCTCCAGGTCACGCAGCCGCTGCGCAGCATCGGATCCTGGCGGATCAGTGCCTCGGCACTGGCGTGGTCGGTCGCCTCCAGCAGCAGCAGGCCACCACCTCCGGGCCGACCCTCGCCATCCACCAGGTAGCCGCTGCTGATCCTGATGCCTTGGGCGCGCAGTTCGGCCACCCAGGCCCGGTGGGCTGCCAGGTAGCGCCTCACCTCGGCCGGGGCCGCCTGGATGGTTTCCGTCTTCACGAACCAGGGCATGAGGAAAGATCCCTGGGGGTCGTCCGGGTCAGCATTTTCCCTCTAGCACGGATGGATGGGTGGTGAGCGAACGCCAGCCGCCCAGCCAGCTCCGTAGTTGCGACGCCGTGCTTGCCCCTGCCCCCACCGGTTCGCCCGAAACGCGCGCCCGCCAGCTGCTGGCCTCCCTCACCCCGGCCGAGAAGCTCGCGCACCTGTGTGGTGCCACCCCCTTCTGGGCCGGCATGGTCGACATCGCCGTTGCCGATGCCTCCCACCGCCATCCCTGGCCGGCCGGGGTGCTGCCCAGCCACGGCCTGGAGGGGCTGCAGTTCGTGGATGGTCCGCGCGGGGTGGTGCTGGAGGGGGGCGCCACCACCTTTCCGGTGCCGATCGCCCGAGGAGCCAGCTGGGACATCGACCTGGAGGAGCGGATCGGCGAGGCGATCGCCCGGGAGGCCCGTTCGTTTGGTGCCAACTGGGTGGCGGCGGTGTGCGTGAACCTGCTGCGCCACCCCGGCTGGGGTCGGGCCCAGGAAACCTACGGAGAGGATCCCGTGCTGCTCGGGGCCATGGGCGCGGCCTGCAGCCGCGGCCTGCAGCGCAACACCATCGCCTGCATCAAGCATTTCGCTCTTAATTCAATCGATAGTTCCCGCTTTCTGGTGGATATCCAGGTGAGCCGCAGGGTGCTCCATGAGCTCTACCTGCCCCACTTCCGCGACTGTGTGGCCGCCGGAGCCGGCTCGGTGATGACCGCCTACAACAGCGTGAATGGCGACTGGTGTGCTCAGAACCAGGAGCTGCTCACCACCATCCTCAAAAACCGCTGGGGCTTCGGCGGCTTTGTGGTGAGCGATTTCATCTTTGGGTTGCGCGATGGCCTGGCTGCTCTGCAGGCCGGGCTCGATCTGGAGATGCCCTTCCCGATGATCTTCGAGGGCTGCCTGCCTGAAGCCCTGGCGGCGGGCACCCTGCCGATCGAGCGCCTCGATGATGCCGTGCTGCGTCTGCTGCGGGCCCAGTTGGCGGTGCCCTCCGGCGATTACCCGGCCGCCCTGCGGGGCTGCGCCGCCCACCGCAGCCTGGCCCGCGAGGCGGCCACCAAGGCGATCGTGTTGCTCAAAAATGCCGAAGCGATGCTGCCGCTGCCGGATCGGGGTTCGCTGGCGGTGATCGGTGCCCTGGCCGCTGGAGCGAATCTCGGCGATCGGGGCTCCTCCGACACCCGCCCGGAGCCGGGGGTGGTGGTCACCCCCCTTGCGGGGATTCGCGCCGCTGCCCCCCAGCTCCAGCTGCGCTACAGCGAGGGCCACGATCCGGCTGCCGCGGCCCGGTTGGCGGCAGCCTGCGATGCCGCCGTGGTGGTGGTGGGCCTCGACTGGCGCCAGGAGGGGGAGCACATCCACCCCGGCGACCTGGCGCCGATCCTGCGGGAGATGCCCGCTCCTGACCCCCTGCAGCGCTGGTTTGGCAGCCAGCGGCTGCGGCCCTTCTGGCGGCCGGTGGCCGAGACGGTGGCCTCGATCACCCGCTTGGCTTCGGCGCGCACCGGCGGCGACTTCGCCGCCGGTGATCGCACTGAGTTGTCCTTAGACCCGGCCCAGGAGGCCCTGATCCTGGCGGTGGCCGCCGCCAACCCCCGCACCGTGGTGGTGCTGATGGGCGGTGGCGCGATCCTCACTGAGCGCTGGCGGCACCGGGTGAACGCCATCCTGCTGCTCTGGTACCCCGGCCAGCAGGGTGGGGAGGCCCTGGCCGATGTGCTGCTGGGGAGGGTGTCGCCCTCGGGCCGGATGCCCTTTGCGGTGCCCACCAGCGCCGAGCACCTGCCGGTGTTCGAGCCCCGGGCCGAGTCGGTGGTCTACGACCTCTGGCACGGCTACCGGCGGCTGCAGCGCCAGGGCCAGGCCGCCGCCTTCCCCTTCGGCTTCGGCCTCTCCTACAGCACCTTTGTCCATGGGGAGCTCCAGGCCGAGCTTCTCCCCCAAGTGGGGATCCTGCGGGTTTTGCTCACGGTCACCAACAGCGGGCCGATGGCGGCTGCGGAGGTGGTGCAGGTGTACCTGGAGCCGCCGGGGCGGGAGGTGGAGCGGCCGGTGCGCACCTTGGTGGGGTTCGGGCGGCTTCCGCTGGAGCCTGGCCAGGCCCAACGGCTGGAGCTGGCGATTCCGCTGCAACGTCTGGCCTATTTCGATGCGGGCGCCGATGCCTTCCGGCTGGAGGCAGGCCCGCACCGGCTGGTGGTGGCCCGCCATGCCGAAGATCCGGGCCTGGGGGTGGAGGTGGAGGTTGGGGCGATGGTGCTGGGCCCTTGAACTGCAGAGGCTGAACAGCCAGAGGCTGAACAGCAGCGGCGGGGCTGGCCGCGGCCGTTTCAGCCGGGGGCCCCGGTGCTGGGCCCTGCAAGGGGCTGGCGGTGGCGGGCTGCAGGCTGCTCCTCCCCCAGGATCTTGCGCAGGCGTAGGCGGTTGTAGCGCTGCACCCACAGGCAGGGCAGGTTGAACAGCGTGGCGAACACCAGGTTGATCAGCACCCCCTGGGGCGGCAGCCACAGGGCCGTGAGCAGCCAGAACGGCCACAGGGCCAGATGCACCAGCTCGGCCCGGCGGGTTTCGATCAGCAGTTGTTCCAGGCAGGCCCGATCCCGGCGAGCCAGGGCGGCCTTAGCCATGCCGCCGGGCAGAAAGCTGCCGGCATCGGGCAGCCACGGCTTCCAGCGGCGGATTCCCAGGCCCCGTTCGTAGGCCTGGATCCGCTCCCCCCAGGGGCGCGGGCGGGTGAGCCACGAATCCTTGGCCAGCATGGCCAGAGGCAGCCGATTGGCCAGGCCGCCCACCAGCAGGCTCCAGCCAAGCCAGCCCAGGGCACTGGTCAGGGGGGGCGAGAGCAGGGGGAGGGCACTCATGGCCTGGTCGACAACGTGCGCCCCTTCCACCGCACCGTGCCCCGCTCCAGGTTGGCGATGGCCAGCACAAACACCCCGAGGAAAAACAACACCGGCACCGGAAAGATCAGGTTGATCCAGCCGAAGCTGCCCACCCGCCGGGTGATCACGAGCAATTGCGCCGCAAAGCAGCCATACAACAGCAGGTTGGCCGCCAGGCCGCGGTCCCCCAGCATCGGCCAGTCCAGCAACGAGGCCGGCAGGCACCAGGCTGCCCAGAACAGGCCCGACAGCCAGAGCAGCACCGCCACCAGGCGCCACTTGCGCACCTCGCCGCGGGGGCCAAGCGGCACCGCCATCATCCCCACCAGGTTGAACAGCACGGAAAGCTGCTCGTAGGCCCGTTCGGTGCGGTGGTAGGGCTGCACCGAAACCAGCCCGCCCAGCTCCTGATGGCAGGCCAAAAGGGAGGCCAGAAAATCCGGGGCGGGTTCGGTATCGGCATCGAGAAACACCAGCACCTCGGCCCTGCTGGCGGCCACGCCGTTGTGCAAGGCCCAGGTCTTGCCGCACCAGCCCTCGGGCAAGGGTGGCGGCCTTACCAGGCGCACCTCCAGGTGGGGACTGGTCTGGGTGGCGATCGCGGCGGTGCGGTCGCTGGAGTGGTCGTCGATCACGATCACCTCAAGGGGCCGAAAGCTCTGAGCCTCCAGGGCGCGCAGCAGGTGGGGCAGGGTGCTTTCCTCATTGCGGGCCGGAATCAACACCGCCACCGAGGGGTGGCCCCGCACCACCCCCGCCGCCAAGGCTGGCATCCGCAGACAGAGCAGCCAGCCCAGCCCCCAGCGCACAAGCAGGGAAAGGTTCAGGAGGCCCAGAGTTACCAAGCCCATGGCCTCAGGGCCGCATCAACTCCGCGGCCAGCGGTTCGAGCGAAAGGCGATCGCGCAGCACCTGGGGATGGGCCCAGACCGGCAGCATCCGTTGCTCCCCCACCGGCAGCACGGCGCGCCTGCCGGGAACCACCACCAGATCGAGGTCGGAATAAAAACTGCAGCACTCGACCGCCTCCAGGCTGGAGAGGTCGCCATTGAGTTGTTGCAAAAGGGCACTGCCCTGTTTGAGATCGGCGATGCCGGCCAGCAGCCGGCTTGGCCAGGGGTTGGCGGTGAGGGTGCCTTGGTGCGGACTGGCGACACTGGTGAACCGCCTTGTGCGCCGGTGCCCCCCCCGCAGCTGAATCCAAGTGCGGGCGATCACCCCACCCATCGAAAAGCCGCAGAGGTCGATCGTTTGGTCGGCGCCGAAGGCGGCTTCGATCTGCTCGCCCAACAGGGCGGCGGACTCGGCGATCGGCGTGATCCCGCAGCGCAGGGGAAGGTCGGGCACCAGCAGGCGGCGTTGCGGCTGGCCCAGGAGCTGCCGCAGCCGGTTGAACACCCGCGAGCTGTCGAGCATGCCGTGCACCAGCACCAGCGGGGTTGGAGACGTGGTGATGGAGGCCGTAGCAATGTGCTGTATTCAAGGGCACTCCGGGCGGGTTTGGCAGGGGAGGGCGGGGGGATCCCCGCCCGGGCTGAACATGGCGCCCCCTAGACGCGACGTCCGCTGATCAGGCGCAGGAGGATGGCAATCACCGCGATCACCAGGAGAAGATGAATCAGTCCTCCGAGGGTGTAAGAGGTGAGCAGGCCCAGCAGCCAGAGCACGATCAGAACGACGGCTAGGATTTCAAGCACGGGGATGCTCCTGGGTTTGGGTGAAGAAAGGGGCTGAATCGCCGTTGGCCCGCGGGATCAGCTGTGGTCTTTGGCCACATTCTCGGCGGCATTGTCAACGGCATTACCGATGGCATGAGCCACCGATTTGGCCCCTTCCTTCAGGTTTTCGACAGCGTTCATGGCCGAAGCCTGAACCTGCTTCGCCTTGCCTTTGATCTGGTGGCCGGCATCACCGGTCAGCTCACCTGCGGCCGATTCGAGTTTGCCTTCCACTTCTTTGGCCTTGGCATCAGCTGGGTTGGACATGGCGTTGACTTTGGAATCACAAATTCACCCTAGGCATCCCCTGTGGTGGCGATTTCAGTTGCACTGAATGCAGCACTGACATTCAGCACTGACATGCAGCAGTGTGCGGCCGCCTCGTCCGGCGGATACCCCGGGCGGCTCTCCGTCCAAGGCGGCCGGGGATCCCGCGCTGCGAAAGTCCAGGGTCGCGGCGAGAATGCGAGCCGTAGACAGGGCCGATGGCAAGGCATGGGGCGTGAGCGCAGGAGCTGGATGCATGGGCCCGGTGGTCGCGCCGTGACCACCAACCTCGATGCCGTGCTGCTCGAAAACGAGGCCCTCCACCAGCAGGTGCGGCGGCTGCGGGAGGAGCTGGCCCTGCTGCAGAGGGGCCGTTCCGCCGAAGCTGGGGCCCAAGCCCAGGCGGCAGGCGGCTTTTCCGGGCGCTCCCACTCCGGCCAGGGGGCTCGCGCCAGGCGCGACGACCAGGAGTTCACCGCGCCCCAGCCGACCCCAGAGCCGCGATGGCGGCAGGCAGCCCCCCGCGGCGAGCGGGTGCGCTCCTGGCGTTCCGGCCCAGAGGTCACCACCGGGGCGGCGCCGGGGATCACCCCCCAGCTGGTGCGGCAGTGGGCCGAGGCGCTCAGCAGCCATCCCCGCTGGCGGGAGTTGCGCCTCGGTTCGCGCCTTGAGGGGGATCCGGCCGCCGGTGGCAGCCTGGAACTGGGCCTCCAGGCCCTCCTCGACGACCTCCGCAGCCGTTCCCACAATCCCGCCCTGGAGCTGGAGGAGGCCCTTGATCGCCGCTCACCCGGCCTCGGCGCCGAACTGCGCTGGGCCCTGGCCGGCCCCGCCAGCCGGGCGAAGGCGGCGGTGCGGGCGGCCTTTGCCCTGCATGGTCCCCGGGCCGCCGATCGTCTCAGTGCCGATCCCCAGGCGGTGGTGGAGGAGCTGCTGGTGGCGGTCGCGCGGTTGGAGGCGCAGGTGCGGCAGGAGGCCCAAGTCAGGCGGGAGCAGGAAGAGCGGCAGCAGGCCTGGAGGCGCCAGCAGGATGTTCGCCGTCCGGGCGGCCGGAGCTGGGGGTACACCGGGGCAGGTGGCGCGAATGCTGATGCCCGCGCTGGTGGATCGGGCGGATCCCGGGATGACGGTTCGAAGCGGGCCTGGAGCGCCGGTTCGGGTGGTTCACGGAGTTCGTCGGGGTCGGGCGCAGACCCTGGCGCCGGGGCGGGTGAGGGCCGGAGCTCCCAGAACGGCCGCCATGCTGCTCCGGATCGGCAGCGGGACGAAGCCCTGGCCATCCTGGAGCTCGCCTGGGGCGCCTCCCAGGCCGCCGTGAAGGCGGCCCATCGGCGTCTGGTGAAGGTCCACCACCCGGACATGGGGGGCGACGCCGAATCCTTCCGGCGGATCAATGACGCTTACCAGCTGCTGATTGCCTGAGCTGATTTTTTGCTTCCTTCCAGTCGCGCAATCGACAACCATGCCAAGATGAAGCCTTCGACTTCGGCGACGACACATCACCCCCGTTGACCTCCTACGACGTACCGGCGCGGTTCAGCGGAACCCTTGGCACCATCAAGATCAACCTGAAATAGATCTCACAAAACTATGCATGGGCCAGCGGAAATGACCATTCAGTGATGCGCGCTCCACTCGTCTCCGCTGCCGCTGGCCTCCTGGCCATCAGCCTCCAGGCTGGCGATGGCATTGCCCAGTCCGCGATTGAGAGCCGAAGGATCACGTTTGGCGCCGGAGCCGATTCCAGCCTTGTCAAAGGCCAGCTCAAGGGCGATCAGACCGTCGACTACATCCTGCGGGCCGGTGCCGGTCAGACGCTGACGGTGGAGCTCAAGGGTTCCAATCTGCAGAACTATTTCAACGTGCTGGCGGCCGGGACTGACAACGCCCTATTCATCGGCAGCAGCGCCGGCAACAGCTTCCGTGGCCTCCTGCCGAGCGATGGCGACGTCCGGGTGAGGGTGTACCTGATGCGTCCGGCGGCGCGGCGCCTTGAATCGAGCAGCTACAGCCTGCGCATGGGGATCGATGGCGTTCCTCTTGCCCCGATTCCCCCATCCCGCGATGCCCTCATTCCCGGCACTCCCTATCACGCCTCGGCGGAGGTGCCCTGCATCTCTGGGAGCAGCGTGAGGGTTTCCCGGTGTAAAGCCTCCGTGATCCGCAGGACCAACAACAGCGCCACGGTGGTGGTGACGAACCCCGAGGGGCAGAAGCGTCAGTTTCTCTTCGTGAATGGCAAGGCGGTTGCTTCGGATCAATCCGAGAAGCTGATGGTGCAGAAGCGCGGCGAACGTTCGCTGCTCAGTCTGGGGGAGAACTTTGAGCGCTATGAGATTGTCGATGCCTTGGTGGTGGGCGGCTGAGTGCCCCTTCGTGATGCCCTTTGGGTGTTTCGCGTGGCTGATTCTTCCTGGTTATTATCTCGTACTCGATTTAATGGCCGATCCAGTTAATGGCCGATCCAGGCTTCGTTGATCGTCTCGTAGGGGCTGGCTTGGTCTGTTCAGCAGCCATAATCTGAATCCCTGTTGTTGCGCGACTGAATATGCCCTCACTGACTATGCCTTCTCTCACCCCCCTGAACCAGCTTCTCCGCGTCGACACAATTGTCGCCGGTGGCCTGGTGGTCACGATGGATGAACAGCGTCGTGTGATTGCCGATGGGGCCGTGGCGATCGCCGCAGGGCAGATCGTGGCGGTTGGCAAGCGGGAGCAGGTGGAAGCGTCCTACAGAGCCGATGAGCGCATCGATGCGGTCGGTCGCACGGTGATCCCCGGCTTGATCAATGGCCATGCCCATCTGCCGATGACCCTGTTCCGCGGCCTGGCCGACGATCAGGATCTCGATGACTGGCTGCAGCACACCATCTTCCCCGCTGAGGCGATGAATGTGGATGAGGCCTTCGTGCGTTGCGGCACTCGCCTGGGCGTCGCCGAGCTGATCCGCGGCGGCATCACCACCGTTTGCGATATGTACTACTACGAGATGGCGGTGGCCGAGGAGCTGGCGGCCGCAGGGTTGCGGGGGCTGCTGGGTCAGGTCCTGATCGACTTCCCTGCTCCCGATGCCGCCGACCATGCCGCCGCCATGGCCTGCCTCGCGCGCTTCGTGGATCGCTGGCAGGGGCACCCCTTGATTACGCCGGCGATCGCTCCCCATGCCCCTTACACCGTGGCGGATGATCATCTGATCGAAGCGCAGGCCTTCGCGGTTGATCGGGCCAGCCCCCTGATCATCCATCTATCAGAAACCAACCATGAGGTTCAGGAGAGCCTGCGGCTCAAGGGAGCACGGCCTGTGGAGCACCTTGCCAGGATCGGGCTGCTGAGCGACCGCATGGTGGCGGCCCATGTGGTGTGGGCCGAAGCCCACGAACTCGATCTGCTCCGCGACCACGGCGTTGGGGTGGTGCACAATCCGCAGTCCAACATGAAACTGGCTTCGGGGGTGGCACCGCTGCCCGGGATGCTGGCCCGTGATCTGGCGGTGGGGCTCGGTACCGATGGGTCGGGATCCAATAACGATCTAAGCATCTGGGAGGAGATCGACACCGCTGCCAAGTTGCACAAGCTGATCAGTGGCGATCCCACGATGGTTTCCGCTCTGGAGGCCTTCGAGATGGCCACGATCCGCGGTGCCAGGGCCTTGCATCTCGATGCGCAGATCGGCTCGCTGGAGGTGGGGAAACGGGCTGATCTGGTGGTGCTGGAGATGGAGGCGATCAATCAGATCCCGCTCAGCAGCATCTACTCGGCTCTGGTCTATACCAGCAAGGCCAGTGATGTCTGTGACGTGCTGGTGGAGGGCCAGGTGTTGCTGCGGCAGCGACAGCTCAAGACCCTCAATAATGCGGCGATCGAGGCAGAAGCCCTGCTCTTTCGCCGCCAGATCATTGAGCGGCTCGGCTTGGTGCCATGAAACGGTGCCCCGCAGCGAATGGATGCTTGGATCAGAGCCGCCCTGGGACCCTCGTTAGGCTGATTGGAGATCAATCCCACCCATGCCGATCTTCCGCTACGCCGATCCCGAGGGCGTGGTGCACCACGGCCTGCTCCATGGCGATAGCAGTCGTGAGCGCCTCGTGGGGGATCTCTTCTCTGGCCAGCGCCCCAGCGGCGAGGCGGCCCAGGTGGCTCGCTTGCTGGCGCCACTGGAGCCGCGGGCCCTGCTCTGCATCGGCCTCAACTACCGCCGCCACGCCGCCGAGACCGGCGCCGCCATCCCGCAGCGGCCGGTGCTGTTCATGAAGTCTCCAGGGGCGGTGCAGGATCCGGAGGCGCCGATCGAGCTACCCACTGCCCTGGCCAGCCACCAGGTGGACTACGAGGCGGAGTTGGCGGTGGTGATCGGCCGGCGCTGCAAGAACGTGGGGGTGGATGAGGCGCTAGGGGCCGTGCTCGGTTACACCTGCGCCAACGATGTGAGCGCCCGCGACTGGCAGAAGCGCCCCGAACTCGGCGGCGGCCAGTGGTGCCGCGGCAAGAGCTTCGACACTTTCGCGCCGCTCGGGCCGGTGCTGGTGAGCGCCGCCGAGCTACCCGATCCCAATGCCCTGGCGATCAGCACCGACCTCAACGGTGAGCGGGTGCAGGATGGCCACACCAGCGACATGATCTTTTCGGTGGCCGAGATCATTGCCTTTCTTTCCGGCAGCACCACCCTGCTGCCGGGCACCGTGATCCTCACCGGCACCCCCGAGGGCGTGGGCATGGCCGCCAATCCGCCCCGCTGGCTGAAGCCCGGCGATCAGGTGGCGATCACGATCGAGGGGATCGGCACGCTCCTCAATCCGGTGGTGGCGGAGGGGGTGCCGGGTTGAGGTGGGTGGCTGAAGGGGGGAGGCGAAGCGATGGGCCTGGTGCGAGAACGATGCCGCTGTTCCCCTTGGCTTAACGCAGGGCAACCCGGCAAAAAGGCTCCCGCCGGAAGCGCCGATAGACATCAAAGTCACTGTCCAGAGAAAGGATCTCGGCGATGTCCAGTCGCTCTGAGAGGGTCACCAGGGTGAGATCGGCGAAATCACCGGGCAGATCGGCGTAGCGCTGGTTGAGTTCGGCGATGCGGGCATAATCCTCCGGAACCAGGTTGATTGCATGGATCCCGCCGCAGCTCACTGCTCCAAGCAGGTGATTTTGAGCGGCGAGAACCCGGCGATCCCTGGGATCCCCTAGCAACCAGAGCACCTCCGCGATGCAGATCGGCGAGGTGATCAGTTGGGCGGCGTTCTGATCAAAGAAGGCCACCACCGCTTGATGCAGGGGCTCCTGCTGCTGGTAGTAGCTGAGCAGGATTCCTGAATCGATCAGGATCCTTCGCATCAGCGGCGCTCCAGCCGGCGAGCCTGGAGGTGCTCGGTGAGCAGCCGGCGCCGTTCCTGGCGTTCAGCGCTGCCCGCTGGCAGGGTGTCGAGGAAGGGATCGGGGTGGCCGCCCAACTGCTCGGTGATCGAGGGGGCGGGCCGGCGCTGTTGCCAGCGATCGCGGATGAGCTGGCGGATCAGGGTGCTCTTGTCCTGGCCTGTGGCAGCCAGCAGCTCCTGGAGGCAGCGTTCGGTTTCGCTGTCCAGCCTGACGGTGAGTGGCATGGCCCCCAGCCCCGACGTTGTACGACTATTGGGTTGATTGTAATACGGCTGACCTGATTCCCCCTGTATCGAGCGATGTCCTCACGGACGGCCATCCCCTCAGGCCTCCCGATCCCCACGACCCAGCTCGCGCAGATAGTCAGAACCGGAGCCGGAGGAGCGCCGTCCAGAGCCACCGAAGCGGGACCGCCGCCAGGCGCTCTGTAGCTCCTGAAGCAGAGTGCGGGGTTCGCCAGGCCGCCGGGCCAGGGCGGCAAAGCCGAGGGCCAACGCCAGGCTGGCGAGGGCGTTGCGGAGCAGCTCGGGCAGCAGCAGCAGCAGGGGTGTGCGGGGCTGGCTGACCTCGCGCTCACGGTTGATCTGCAGGGCGGCCTGATCGAGCACGGCGCCCACCTGGGCCTTAAGCAAGGGCAGGGGCTGGGCGATGTCGGCGGGACCGAGCACGGGCCCCTGGAGGTTTTGAAGTTGCTGGTTGAGATCGGCGGTGCTGGCGGCGCCGGCCACGACCTGCCGCAGGGCCTTGAGTTTGGCCTCGGCGCCCTGGATGCGGGCGGCCTGGGCGTTGTTGACCGTGCGGCTGGTCTGCAGGCCGGCGATGGTCTGCAGGGGGAGAAGCAGCAGGAAGCCGAGGGCGGCGGCCACGGCCAGCTGGGCGCAGAGGCGAGCGCGGTTTTTCAGCTGTGGATCGTGGGGGCCGAGCTCGGCGGCGATCTGCAGCAGGGCCAAGCCGGGCAGGGGGAAGGCGGCGGTATTGATGAGGGTGCCCGCCAGACGCAACTGCCAGGCGGGATCGAGCAGCTGCAACGGGAACAGGGCTGGGGCCACCAGCGAGCCGAAGAGCACAAAGAGCACCAGCGCCACCACGCTCAGGCCCGGGGCGGAGAGGAGCACGGGAGTGCCTGTGCGGGATGGTTCGGAGCTGGGGGGCATGGCGAAACTAAGGGGCTAGAGCGCAGGGAAGGAAATCACCGCCCACGGCGGCCACAAAAAAGCCCCGCCGATGGCAGGGCCGTGAAGGAATTCCAGGCTGCAATCAGGCCTGGGGCGGTGTGATCAAAGGAGCGGCGATGCGCTTGCGCAGGCGGCGGCTCCAGCCGAAGGCAGCGCCGGCACCGAGCAAGGGCAGGGGGCCGGGGACTGCTGCTGCTGGCGGTGCAGGTGCGCCAAGGATCACCTGGATTGACTCACTGGTGCCGTTAAGGGTCCAGGTGCCGATCAGGCCTGTTGTGGTGAAGCCGAGACTTGCGAGGGTTGCGCCGTTAAACGTGCTGTTACTGACAATGGGAGCATTGGAAAGGTAAGACGAAGCAAGTCCAATACCGGCGACGGAGCCCCAAAGAATTGTGAATATTCCAGAGGAGATGGACGAAGCAGCCGAAACGGGTCGGTTGAAGGAAGTGGGACCGGAGATTTTGAATGTCTGCACTGATGAGAAAATGTCAGGTCCAGTGCAAATAACTGCAATATTTGAATTAATTAGCCCTGGATTCTCACAGCCAATTGATTTGCCAAGTGCCTCTGCGCCGGTTAAATTGAGGCTGCCATTCGTCTCAACAACAACATTGCCTGCCGATTCAAAAATGTTGTAGGTCAGAACCGCCTTGGCCTCCCCCTGGCTCAGCAATAAGGCAGCCGGTGCGGCCAGCAACGGTGTCAAGCGTTTGCGGCGATTGGCGAAAGCGCGAAGCGACGTGATCACTGCATGGGGAGATAAATTTGCAGTAATGATGCCCCCCAAAAAAAAATTCATGCTCCTGAGGTCGGTGAAGAGACTGGCATGTGCAAAAGCCTTTTCGGGCTTTCGGTGGGTGCCTTTTTTGCGGGGGCGCCTCAAAGCTACCCGTGCTCGCGGGTGTCCTCCCATCCCCTTTCAGCTGAATCATCCTGGTGCGGCTCCATCGGCAGGGGCCACCGTGATTAGGCTCTGTCCTGGCTGGCTGGATCAGCGTCACCGCTATGCCGAACCCTGCTCAGGGTGACGTGAGCGGGCGGGGCCGGCAGCCGCTCAGCGAGAAGCCAGGGCAGGAAATCTGCCTAGATTTGAGCATTCGCCGTGCTGGCCTTGGCCGATCGATCGGCGGACTGGGTGGATCAGGCCCTGCGGGATCTGGAGCAGGCGGAGCAGTCGATGCAGGCCGACCGCCATGAATGGGCCTGTTTCGCCGCCCATCAGGCGGTTGAGAAGGCGCTGAAGGGGCTGAATCTGGCCCTTGGCCAGCAGGCCTGGGGCCACACCCTCACCCGGCTCTGGGCGGTCCTGCCGCAGCAGGATTGGCAGCCGGCGCCGCCCGAAGGCCTCGAAGACCGGCTGCGGCTCCTGGATGGTTTCTATATCCCCACCCGCTATCCCGATAGCTATCCGGAGGGCACACCGGGGGAGCATTTCGGCAGACTGCAGAGCGAGCAGGCCCTCCTTCATGCCCGTGCCATCACTTAGTGGATCCGTGCGGCGCTGGCCAGCCGCCGCTGAGGTGCTGGAGCAGGCGGGGAGTTGGGCCGTTAAACAACAACGTTGCCATCCTGACCTGGTGGCGGTGGGTGTTTTCGGCTCCTATGGCCGCGGCACAGCCGGCGTGGGCAGCGATCTCGACCTGCTGCTGATCCTGCAGCACTGCGACGAGCCGATCTGGGATCGGCTGCGCCGCTGGGATACCCGAGCGTTGCCGCTGGCCTGCGATCTGCTGGTGTACAGCCTGGAGGAATGGCGCAGCCTGCCGCGGTGGAATCCCAGGCTGGCGGAGGCTTTGCTGAACGACACCCGCTGGCTGGGGGAAATGCCGGACGGAGTCCATGGCGTTGGCTGAGCCGCACCGATTCAGCCGGCAGCCGCGCCGCCGGCTGAAATCACCCAGAGATGGCCCGCCTTGGCGCCGGGCACCTGCAGGGGATCAAGCCGTTGATCAAAGCTCACCAGCCGGCCGCCATGGGCCACGGCCAGAGCTAGCAGATAGGCATCGGTGATCTGGCGAGGACTTAGTATTCGCTCCCAGCGAATCAGACCTTCCTGGAGCAGGCTGATCTGCTGGGGCCAGAAGGCATGGCTGGGATGGCCGCAGGCCTCGGCCAGACGGGCCGCCACCTGCTGGGCAGGTTGCGTGTTGGTATAGGCGGGCTGAGCCATGATCCGCACCACACCGGTTTGCGTCAGGGGGCAGGTTGCCCAGCCCTCGTCGAGATTTCGCTCCAGCCAGGTGCTGGCGGAGGCATGCATCACATGCCCACTGTCGAGCAGGGCAATGATCACATTCACATCCAGCAGGGCCCGCATCAGATGCCTTCGAGATCGCGCAACTGATCAATTTGTTCATTGCTAACCAGGTGTTGATCGCTGGCCGCAAAGGGACGGAATCCAGCCACAACCGCAGCACCAGTGCGCTGGGCCGATACCCCGCCGGTCAAGGCAGAGCGCAACAGCTTCGAAACCACTTGCCCGGCCGAAACGCCCTGTCGGCGCGCTAATTCCTTGGCGGCTGTTAACACATCGTCTTCGATGTCCAGCGTGGTTCGCATGGTCAGCCTCAGCTTTAGTGCATCTTAGCATCAGCGCATCAAGTCGCCCGAGGAATCGCGATCCACGGAGCCCAGCTGGTTGAGATCGGCGTTGCTGGCGCTGTTCTCCCTCGCTAGGGTCTCAAGGTGTAGGAACACCATGAAGGCTTTTTCAATCCGCCAGCTCAAGAGCAATCCGTCGACGGTGCTGCGGGCCGCTGAGCAAGACGCGATGGCTCTGGTGACCAGCCATCAGCAGCCCACAGCGCTGGTGGTGGCGCTCGATCGTCTCGGCCTGCCGGATCCGGCGGCGGTGCGGTCGGGGCTTGCCCTTTCGCTGTTCCGCTCCGGATCGATCTCCGTGGCCAGCGCCGCCCGGGTGGCGGATCTGCCGCTGCCGCGCTTCCTAGAAATCCTCGCGGCCCTGAAGATTCCTGTGCTGGAAGGGGATGCGACCGACCTCCAGGACGATCTGGCCGCTGCGCGCCGCTGGCTGCATGGCGGCGCCTGAGGCTTCGCAGCTGGGCACGATGCGGGTGGTGATCGCCGATGCGGGCCCGTTGATCGGGCTGGCGCGGATCGGCTGCCTTGATCTGCTGCGCGCCTTGTTCTGCGGCGTGACCATCACCGCCGTGGTGGCGGCCGAGATCGGCATCGATGACGACCCTGATGTCCGCGCCGATCGCAGGCCCGGTGGCTCTGCCATCGCCGAGGCCCGAGCAGCTGGGTGGCTCAGCATCGCCGACTCAACGGAAGTCCCCGATCTCGAGCCGCTCAATCCCGGCGTGGACTCAGGCGAGCGCACCACGTTCGCCCTTGCGCTGCATTGGCAGGCCGCTGGCGCCCAGGTGTTGGTGATCGTGGACGACCGCTGCGGCAGGGCGGAGGCCAGAAGCCGGGGGCTCCCCATCCTCGGCACCGCTGCGGTGCTGGTCGTGGCAAAGCAGCAACAGCTGATTCCTGCCTGCGCGCCGTTGATGGCGGCCCTGAGGGAGGAGGGCTACTACCTCAGCGATGGGCTGGTGGCCGCCGTGCTCGCTGAGGTGGATG
Organism: Cyanobacteriota bacterium; assembly: GCA_026389265.1. GTDB lineage: Bacteria > Cyanobacteriota > Cyanobacteriia > PCC-6307 > Cyanobiaceae > Cyanobium. The sequence goes on from JAPLIE010000106.1 coordinate 30,769, forward strand.
AAGCCTGAACCGGGACTTGCTTGTACCGCCACACTGCCACTGGTCTCAAAGATGTTGGGCCCATGCTCGCCCCAGCCAGTCCCGAAGCGCCGCCCTCCTCCACACCGGCCTGCCCTGGGCTGCTGAGTCCGCAGCAGCCGTTTGCCCCGATCTGGTGGTGGAGCTGGCGAGTCCCAGCGACGAAGGCCCCCGGGGTCTCAGCGCCCTGCGCCAGAAGATGGCCTCCTATGAGCGCAACGGCGCCCGGCTCGGCTGGCTGTTGATTCCGGCGGAGCGGGCGGTGGAGATCTGGGAACCCCTGGCCGATCCCCCGGCCCCGCCCCGGCGGCTCGAAGCGGCCAGCCGCCTTAATGCAGATCCCCACTTCCCAGGGCTGGCGGTGGATCTTGAGGAGATCTGGGCGGGCTGAACCCCACCAAAACCCCCTCAACCCTCCACAAAACTCCCGTGCAGCCCATAGGGGATCGCCAGGGGCAGCTCCACTACCGCCAGCTCCTCCATCGAGGCGGCATCGAGGATCACCAGATCGCTGGCGCAGCGGGCGCCGTTCCACACCATGCACAGCACCCAGCCGTCGTCCTCGGCGGGTTCCGGGCTGCCGACGGGCATGGAACGGGGCACCATCACCGGTTCGCTCACGAAGCCCCGCGGGGCTGCGCTCCACACCTTGCGCTCGCCGTTGACCAGATCCAGCTTCTTGATCGCCTGGAGCGGATCGTTGCCGGTTTCGCGCTCCGCCACAGCCATCCAGCCATAGCGGCTGAACAATCCCTCGCGGCGCGGATTCACCATGGCGAACTCGCAGCAGCGCTCGCTCAGCCGCTCGCTGCGCACGGTCCCAGCGTTGAGGTCGATCGTGCAACGCTCGAGCAGGCCCTCGGGGATCAGGTCGAAGTCGATCGTGCGGAAGTCGGTATCGGGGCCGATCGTCGGGAAATCGGCGTAGAAGATGCTCTCCACCACGATCGGGGAGGGGGTGGACGAAGCCGCTGCTCCCTGGGGGTTGCTGCTGGTAACTGGGGAGTCGATCGCCTCCTCCCAGGCATTGAGGTGGTGAAACACGAAGCCCTCGGGCGCCGGCACAATCCGCGGCGGTTGGCCCGCAAAGGCGCCCGAATCCCGCGGGATCAACCAAAACTGGGCCTGACCGCCGGGCTTGGAGGCCAGGCACTGGGCGGCGCCCTTCTGGCCCAGCAGGAAGGGCAGCGGGTTGAAGGCGATCGCGTTCTGCAGGAACACCGCCCAGTTGGGGGTGATGGCGAAGTCGTGCAGGAAGGCGAAGCCGCCAAAGCTGTCGGAGCGCTCGCTTAACAATTGGCCGGCCTTGACACCAGTGGCGGGGTCGTCGGCGACGGCGAACTCCATCAGCCGGATCGTGCTGCGCGGGCCGCTCTTCACCCCGAAGGTCACCATGCGCTCGGCGCCGTGGTGGCCGGGATCGAAGCGGGGGTGGGCGCTGAAGGCCTCGCCGGGCTTGAGCACGCCATCCAGCAGGGAGATCCCCTTGGTGTCGAGGGTGTCGGGGTCGAGGGCGTGGGGGGAACTGGCCTCCCACAGGGCCAGCAGTTGATCGCCGAGCTTCACCACATGGGTGTTGGCGATGTTCTTGAGGCGCACGTCGAAGGCATTGGCGAGCAGGCCGCCGGGCTTCTGGGTGCCGAACACGCCGCGATAGAGGGGCTTGCCGGCCTTCTCCTCGGCCAGCCAGCCCTCGGTGCGCACGAAGCGGTTGGTGAGGCTCAGGCCGCCAGCTTCGAAGCGCAGGGCCGTGATCATGCCGTCGCCATCAAAGGGGTGATGCACCCAGTGGCCGCCGCGCTCCAGCCGGCCGGGACCATTGCGGTAGAGGCTGCCCTTGAGGTCGGCGGGGATGGTGCCCTTGCTGGCTTTGAGCGGAACGTTGCTCAGCTCCTGGCCCACGTTGCGGAAGCCACTGGCCCAGTCGGCGCGGTCGTAGCGCGGGGTGGGTTCGGTTGGCTGCGCCGGTGTTGCCTGAAAACCTCCTCCGCCATCGGCACTGGAGACCTGCTTGCGGCCGGAGGCGAGGGTCATGGGGCGCGGTGGGGAGGGACCTGGGGGCGGAGCAGCGCACCGCAGGTTCTGGATATTAAATACTATGAAGCATGGCGGCCGCAGTCGCGTGCTGAACGGCGAGGCGGAGCTGCTTGGTGCCAGTAGAACGCATTTTTGCTCGATAGGCACAAGTCATGTAAGCGAACTGTTGTTCGCAAATTGCAAAATTTTTGAGGCGCCTAACCTGCCGTATGTGCTGTGAATCTGCTGCACATGAGTTACCATGCAAGGAGCTGCAGATGCTTGCTTCAGGAATTTCTTGCTACAGGTCCTTTGGGGAAGGCCATGCCATTAATTGCCCAATGAGGCATTTGCCATTATATAATGTATTGGCCGCTGTTTAGATGCAGTGAGCGGCATCTTTCGATGGGCTGATTGTTTTGAAACAGCAAAGCCTATCTAGGTCTTGATCTGTCGCATTGACCCCGCCAGAACGTCTTTTCTTGCGTAACTATCACCATGGCTGATTTCTCAGTAGATGTCGATGTTCTCTGTGCCCCTTCCATCAAGGCCAGCGGCGGCGCCGGCTTGGCCTTGCTGTGGCTGCGGGCCAGCGATGGGACGAACTCCCGGGCAGACCTCCTGGACCTGGACATGTGCTCGCTGGCAGCCGGGAAAGCTGCTGCACCTGAAACGGTGTGGGTATCCCTCTATCTCTCCACCGATCGTCGTTTCGACAGCGATGACATCGTCCTGGTGCGCCGCCAGGTGAGGCTCGAGGCCAACGACAACAAGGCGCTGCTGGTCGCTTTCGCCACCGCCGACCAGGCCGTGGCCGATGGCTCCTACTACCTGATCGCCCGCGTCGAGTCAGCTGGCGGGGTGGTGGACGTCAACCCGGCCAACAATCAAAGCGTGGAGCTGGTCAATGGTCGCGGCAGCGATGGGATCCTCACCTGGATCAGCTGTGCCCTCAACGCGATCCAATCGGCCGGTAGCAATGGCAAGCCCGGGGTGCCACCCACCACCGGCACCCGGCTGATGGCCATGCTCTCCACCGCCATGCTCGATGCCGTGGCCGCCTTTGGCGACAAGGTGAACCCCTACCGCTTCGATCTCACGGCCCCCAGCGGCGCGAGCCGCGAGGCCGCGGTCGTGGGGGCCGCCCAGCGGATCCTGGCCCTGGAGCTGCCAGGGGAGTCCGACCTGATCCAGGACCAGCTCTCCAAATCTTTGTCGGAACTCAAAGGCTCGAAACAAGGCATCCAGGCGGGCCTGGCCTTCGGGGCCGGTCTGGCGGATCAGGTGCGCGCCTCCCGCGCCAGCGATGGCTACAACAACAACACCCCCTACACCCCACCCGCCTCTGGCTTACCGGGGTATGTGTGGATGCCGGCCACCTCAGGTCCCACCGCCGGCGTGGCCCTCGGCCCCAACTGGGGATCGGTCACCCCCTGGGTGATCAGCGGGCCGGACGCCTATCGATCCGACGGCCTCCAGTGCCGGCCGGATGTCGACCTCAACGCCTATGGGGTCCAGCTCAACGAGGTGCGCCAGTTCGGTGGCCTGGCCAGCACGGCGGTGACCCAGAACCAGTTGCGCACCGCAGACCAGACCCAGATCGCCCTCTTCTGGGCCTACGACAGGCCCGACACCTTCCGCCCCTATGGCCAACTGATCGACATCGCCATGAATGTGGCGGTTCAAAAGAAGAGCAGCCTGGAGACCAACGCCAAAATGGTTGCCAGCCTGAGCATCGCCATGGCGGACGCGGTGATCTGCGCCTGGAAGGAGAAGTACGACAACGCCCAGCCCCGCCCCGCCGATCTGATCACCGGAGCCTTCTCCGACACCGATGGGGTGGCCTCCACCGTGCGCGACAGCCAATGGCAGTCGCTGCTCTCCTCGATCAATGGCGTTCAGTCGCCACCCTTTCCCGATTTTCTCTCGGGCCACTCGGTGATGGGCGGGGCCTTCGCCAGCGTGATGACCCAGTTCTTCGGTGACAAGGTGGTGTTCTCGGCCCGCTCGGACGAACTGCCGGGCGTGAAGCGCACCTTTGACGGCTGGATTGCTCCCGGCAGTCTGGGGGATCTGAGCACCGTGGCCGTGAGGCCCAACAGCTTCTATGAGGCCGGCCTGGAAGATGCGGTGAGCCGTGTCTACGGCGGTGTTCACATCCGCGAGGCCTGTCTCGACTCCTTCAACGTGGGCGTCAAGGTGGGTGATGCTGTGGCCCGGAGCTTTTTGGGCCAGGGGGCACTCGTCTGATCGGGGAATCTGGATCACCGGCCCTCTCGCTGGTCGATGAGCTGCTGCCCGGGAGTCCGCTCGGGATGTCGTGATCCGGTGGGGTGGAGCCTTGAATCCGTCTGCCGGTTGCGGCGGTTCAAGGCTCCCTCAGGCCGGCTTCAGCGGAGGCAGGGAACCTGGCTGGGTTCGCAGGGCGGTAGGGGACGCTCGCAGGGCGGATTCAGGGCAGCGCTGTCACAGGGGTGGCTGGGCAGTTGGGCGGCTCTGCCGGGCGAGCTCAGCAGGCAGGTGGCGGCGGTGAGGGCGGCCAGAAGAATCGAGCGGTTCATGGTGATCCGATCACTGGCTTTAATTTAGGGGCGGTAGCTCTACCTGGCGTCGGCGTGGTCTTCGACGCGTGGTTTTCGCTACGTGGTTTTCGCAACGTGGTCTTCGCTACTCAGAGGACGCTCCGTACCCCATAGGTTCGGACTCTTCTAATGCCGGATTCGCCATGGGCCCGTCGCCTGCCCGTCGCGTTGCCATCGTGGGCGCCGGCAGCAGCGGCCTGTTGCTGGCCCTGCTCCTGCAGCGACAGGGCCATCAGGTGTGCCTGTTCGAGCGGGCTCCCGACCTGCGGCCAGAGGGTTGCGGCATCCTGCTGGTGCGCAGTGGCGTGGAGGCGATCGCCGCTGCCGGAATCCCCGCCTTGCTGGAGGAGATCCTGGCCGCGGGCTTGCCGGTGAGCCGCTTCGTGGTGCGCAATCTGCGTGGCGACCTGATCAACAGCAGCCCGGCCGAACGGGAACCCGGTGAGCTTCCCTCCCTGCTGATCCAGCGCCGATTCATCCTTGAGGCCATGGCCGCTCGGCTGGAAGCCGGCGTGTTCCGCCCCGGCGCGGGCCTGCTGTGCTGGAGCCAGGACTCGGCTGGGGTGGAGGCCCATTTCGATGACGGCTCCTATTGGCAGGGGGATCTGTTGGTCGGTGCCGATGGCCTCCATTCGCGGGTGGCGCAGCAGCTGGCACCCCTGCGGCGCCTCAATTTCCTGGGTGATCGGGTCTGGCGGGGGGTGGTGGCCGATGGCTCCCTCTGCCGCGATGGCGAGTTCTTTGTCTATGCCCGCGGCCGCGGCGTCTACGCCAACGTCTTTGACCTCGGCACCGATGCCGATGGGGTGCCCCTCACCCACTGGGGCTTCTTCCAGGAGGAGGTGCTGCCCGCGGATCGCAGCGAGCGCCGTCGCCTGCTGTCTGAGCCGGTGCCCGAGGAGGGCCTCGCCAAACTCCCCGCCGACCTAGCGACCCTGATCCGCGCGACACCGCCGCAGCGGCAGGTGGCCAACTGGTCGTTCGACATCGACCCTCTGCCCACCCTGGTGGCAGGCCGGGTGGCCTTGCTGGGGGATGCGGGCCACGCCATGAGTTCCTCCCAGGCCCGGGGCATGACCGCCGGGCTTGAGGATGCGGTGGCCCTGGCGCGGCTGCTGGGGGCCCTGGCGGCAGACGGCGGCGCCGGGGAGGGAACCGCTGGGGCAGCGCCAGAGCGTGGCGGCGCGGCGGATCCGGAGGGGACCGCCTGCTGCGGCGTGGAGACCGCCCTGCTCCGTTACAACGCCGAGCGCCTTCCCGTGGTGCACCGCTACCAGGAGCGCAGCCGCCAGGTGAGTGCCCGCACCGGCCGAATGCGGCGGCCCCAGGTGGCGGCGGAGCAGGGGCCGGGAGCCACCGGCCTTGGGCTGGCCCCGACCTCAGCGGCGGGGGGAGCATCTAGCCACAGCTCGCAGGCGGATACGGCCAGCAAGCCGACCACGGCCAGGGCTGCCTGAGCGTTCCGGCACCGTCCGCTGCCCGAGAGCCGGCGGCAGAACTGGGATGGGTCGTGGCTCAGCTTCCGGCCCGCTCCAGCACCCCCTTGCTGCTCGGCACCGCATCGGCCCGGCGGGGGTCGATTTCCACAGCCTGCCGCAGTGCACGGGCGAAGGCCTTGAAGCTCGCCTCCACGATGTGGTGGGAGTTCACACCATCGAGCTGGCGCACATGCAGGGTGAGGCCGGCGTTGTTGGCCACCGCTACGTAGAACTCCTTCACCAGCTCGGTGTCGTAGCTGCCGATCTTGTGAGCGGGGATCGTGAGGCCCCAGCTCAGGTGTGGCCGACCCGAGCAATCGAGGGCCACCTGCACCAGGGCCTCATCGAGGGGCGCCAGGAAGTGGCCGAAGCGGTGGATGCCGCGGCGGTCCCCCAGGGCCTGGGCGAGGGCCTGCCCGAAGGCGATGCCCACATCCTCGTTGGTGTGATGGTCGTCGATGTGGGTGTCGCCGTTGGCGCTGATCTCCAGATCGATCAGGCCATGGCTGCTGATCTGGTGGAGCATGTGATCGAGGAAGGGCACACCGGTGGCCACCTGGCAGGAGCCACTGCCATCGAGGCCGAGCTTCACCCGAACGTTGGTTTCGCCGGTGACGCGGTGGATCTCGGCGGTGCGGGCGGAGTGGGTGTCGGTGCCAGTTTGCATGGGTTGCCCGCGCTGTCGCGGCGCCGATCGGGATGGGTTGATCATGCCGAAGCCAGGCGGCCCAGCCAAGTTGAGCGGATCGTGGGGCGCTCCAGCTCCGGTGGCTAGCAACGGTTATGCTTATCAATAGGGTGGCAATGTGCAGGCCATGACTTCACATCTGCTGACCGAGTGGGAAGGTGCCATTGCGCTTCCATCTTGTCCTTTCCATCTGCAGCAACGTGGGTCTGAGGGGCTGGTCTGGGATCCCGGGCAGGGTGATGTGATGAAGGCGGCATTGCCAGCGCTGCGTTCGTTGCCGGAGCGCAGCGAGCTCGATTGCGATGTCCGTGAACTGGAGGCTCAGGCCGTCCGGGCCCTGGAGCAGGCTCCCGTGATCGAAAGTGCAGCGATCTTCGGGGGGTATCTGCTCCGACATTTCGGCCATTTCTGTCACGAGAGTCTCTCCAGACTTTGGTGGCTTGGCGGCGGAGATCAACAGCACCAGGCCAGCCAGGAAGCCTGCAGGCGCTTGCAAAATGGAGGTCTTGATGTCTATTTTTTTATGCCAACATGGCTTGATTCTGGCAAAGATCTTCTGCCTTACATGAGAGACATCCTTGTCGGGCTTGGTCTTGCTGAGGCGCGCATCAAGATCATGAGCGAACCCCTGGTGTTCTCCAGGCTGCTTGTGCCAGCTCAGGTCTGGGGTTTCGATCTGGATGCCCGCGCAGTCGATCAGCGGCTTGGCTGTGACTCCAGGGCGATGATGCGTTCGCTGTTTGTGGGCTTCCATGGTGGCATTCCTGCTGATCAGCCCGCGCCCATCAGGGCGCCCATCAGGGATGGGGCGCCAGCGAGAAAGGTGTTCGTTACCCGGAGTGGACTGGCTGCAACTTTGGGGCGTCCGATCGGCGATGGCTGGCTGGATGAAGTGCTGAAGGAGGCGGGTTATCTCGTTTTCAGCCCAGAGAGATTCAGCATTCAGCGCCAAATCGAGGTGTTTGCCGCTGCTAGGGAGCTGGTCTTCATCGATGGCAGTTCCATGTATCTGCTCTGGTTCACGCGGTTGCTGTCTGATGTGCAAATCACGATTATTCTTCGCCGACGTCAGGGCGCCTGGATGATCGCCAAAGTGAGAGACTTGATGCCCTTGAATCCGCCGATTCGATGGCGCGTGATTGATGAGGTGGTCGGCGAAGAACTGACGTCCGCAAACGACTGGGAATCTCATAATCTGCTCGATCTTGGTGCCATCGCGCGCCAGATCCTTGCCCCGCGGCCGATCAAGGCGTCCGCCCATGCCGAGCAGGCCCTGGGCCGCAACCTGCAGGAGCTTGCCGCCCAGCTGGGCCCGGAGCCCATGGGCCGCATCCTTGAGGTTCTGATCCGCAGGTTCTTGGTGGCCGAGCCGCGACCCCCACGCCGCCTGCTCAGCCGCTTCCGCCAGCGCCTTCGGAGCGTGTTGCGGCTTGGTCCCTGGGGCGGGCCCAAGGCCTGATCGGGGCTCTCACATCCCCGTGATGCAATACCCCGCATCCACATAGATCACCTGGCCGGTGATGCCGGAGGCCAGCGGGCTGGCCAGGAAGGCGGCGGTGGAGCCCACCTCCTCCTGGGTGACCGTGCGGCGCAGGGGGGCTTTTTCTTCCACGTTGTGGATCATGTCGAGGATGCCGCCGATGGCGGAGCTGGCCAGGGTGCGGATCGGGCCGGCGCTGATCGCGTTCACGCGCACGTTCTTC
>JAPLIE010000141.1 GCA_026389265.1 Cyanobacteriota bacterium
CGAGACCTACACCACCGGCCGCGGCTCGGTGACGATGCGGGGCGTGGCCAACATCGAAACGATCGAGGCCAAGGGCCGGCCCGATCGCGATGCGGTGATCATCACCGAGCTCCCCTACCAGACCAACAAGGCGGCGCTGATTGAGCGGATCGCTGAGCTGGTCAACGACAAGAAGCTCGAGGGCATCGCCGACATCCGCGACGAAAGCGACCGCGATGGCATGCGGATCGTGATCGAGTTGCGCCGGGATGCCTACCCCCAGGTGGTGCTCAACAACCTCTTCAAGCTCACGCCGCTCCAGAACAATTTCAACGCCTACATGCTGGCGCTGGTGAATGGGGAGCCGATCCTGCTCACCCTGCGCAAGTTGCTCGAGGTGTTCCTCGACTTCCGGGTCGAGACGATCGAGCGGCGCACCCGCTACCTGCTGCGCAAGGCCGAGGAGCGGGACCACATCCTGCTGGGCTTGCTGATCGCCCTCGACAACCTCGACGCGATCATCGCCCTGATCCGTTCGGCCGCCGACACCGCCTCGGCCCGCCAGGGCCTGATGGATCAGTTCGGCCTGAGCGAGGTGCAGGCCGACGCCATTCTGCAGATGCAGCTGCGGCGCCTCACCGCCCTGGAGGCCGACAAGATCCGCCTGGAGCACGACGATCTACTCGCCAAGATCACCGATTACCATCACCGATTACCAGGACATCCTGGCGCGGCGGGAGCGGGTGTTCGGCCTGATCAATGAGGAGCTCCAGGCGATCCGCAGCCGCTACAACTCCCCCCGCCGCACCGAGATCCTCGATCTGGAAGGCGGCCTCGATGACATCGACCTGATCGCCAATGAGCGTTCGGTGGTGCTGCTCACCGAGAACGGCTACCTGAAGCGGATGCCGGTGAGTGAATTTGAGGCCACCAGCCGCGGCACCCGCGGCAAGGCCGGCACCCGTAGCCAGGGAGAGGAGGCGGTGAAACTGTTCATCAGCTGCAACGACCACGATTCCCTGCTGCTGTTCTCCGACCGCGGCGTGGTTTATTCGGTGCCTGCCTACCGGGTGCCGATCTGCAGCCGCACGGCCAAGGGCACGCCGATCGTGCAGTTGCTGCCGATCCCGCGCGAGGAGGCGATCACCTCCCTGGTGTCGGTAAGTGCCTTCGATGACGACGTGCAGCTGCTGATGCTCACCAGTGGCGGCTATGTGAAGCGCACCCGCCTCTCGGCCTTCAGCAACATCCGCTCCAACGGCCTGATTGCCATCTCCCTCGAAGAGGGCGACGACCTGCGCTGGGTGCGGCTAGCCCTCCCTGGCGACAGCGTGCTGATCGGCTCCCTCAAGGGCATGACGATCCACTTCCGGCTCAGCGATGAGGAGCTGCGACCCCTCGGGCGCACGGCGCGGGGGGTGCGGGCGATGAACCTGCGCGAGGGCGACCGGCTGGTGAGCATGGATGTGCTGCCCGCCGAGCTTGCTGATCGGGTGGCCAGCAGTGAGGCCGACGACGTCGCTGCTGACGACGACGAAGGCGACGAGGTGGCGGCCAGCGAGGGCCCCTGGGTGCTGGTGGCCAGTGCCAGCGGCCTGGGCAAGCGGGTGCCGGTGGATCAGTTCCGGCTGCAGAAGCGGGCCGGTATGGGCCTGCGCTGCATGAAGTTCCGTCGCGATGGCGACGTGCTGGTGGGCCTCAAGGTGCTCGGCGCCGGCGAGGAGCTGCTGCTGGTGAGCGAGCGCGGTGTGATCGTGCGTATGCAGGCTGATGCCATTCCCCAGCAGTCGCGGGCGGCCACCGGTGTGCGCCTGCAGCGCATCGATACGGGGGATCGGCTGGCCGAGGTGGTGCTGGTGCCCCCGGCGCCGGAGGACGGAGACTCTGAGGGCGAGGAGGCCGAGCTGGGGGGCAGCGCAGCCCTGGCGCTCTCGGATGGGGACACCGCCACCGAATCGATCGACTCCCCTGATGGCGAGGCCGCGGACTGAGGCTCTTGCCCTGATAACCCCCACCGATAGCCCTGCTCCCGCTGCGCCCGGCCCCGGGGAGCTGGCCGATGTGCTGGTGATCGGCTCCGGGCCGGCCGCCCTGGCGATCGCGGCCGAACTGGTGGCGCGGGGGCTGCGGCTGGAGGCCCTGGCCCTGGACGATCCGGCGGCTCCCTGGCCCAACACCTATGGCATCTGGGGGCCGGAGGCCGACCGAGCTGGTCTGGGCCACCTGCTGGCGCACCGCTGGAGCGACACCGTGAGCTGGTTCGGCCCCGAGCCCACCCGCCACGGCATCGATTACGGCCTGTTCGACAAACGCGGCCTTCAGCAGCACTGGCTGGAGCTGCTTGCCGCCGCACCGGTGGTGTGGCATCGGGGCCGGGCCGTGGCGATCGAGCACCGCCCGGCCCATTCGGTGGTGTCCATGGCCGGCGGTGATCACATAGCGGCCCGGCTGGTGGTGGATGCCAGCGGCCATGACCCCGTTTTTGTGCAACGCCCGGAAGGGGAGCCCATCGCCGGCCAGGCCGCCTACGGCATCGTGGGGCGCTTCTCGGCAGCGCCGGTGGATCCCGATCAGTTCGTGCTGATGGATTTCCGCGCCGACCACCTCAGTGCGGCTGAGCGGCAGGCGGAGCCCCCCA
>JAPLIE010000212.1 GCA_026389265.1 Cyanobacteriota bacterium
TGTGGTGACACCGGTGGCCGAATTCGAACCGGTGCCCCTGGCCGGCACCACGGTGAGCCGCGCCACCCTCCACAACGCCGACCGCCTCGCCGAGCTGGATCTCCATGCCGGCGACACGATCGTGGTGCGCAAGGCCGGCGAAATCATCCCCGAGGTGGTGCGGGTGCTGCCCGACCTCCGGCCGGCTGGCGCCCTGCGCGTAGCCCTGCCCCACACCTGCCCGGAATGCGGCTCGGAGCTGGTGCGCGAGGAGGGCGAGGCCGCCACCCGCTGCGTGAACAGCAGCTGCCCCGCGATCCTGAGGGGCTCCCTGCGGCACTGGGTGAGTAAGGGGGCGCTGGACATCGACGGGCTCGGCACGAAGCTGATCGAGCAGCTGGTGGACCGGGGCCTGGTGCGCTCGATCGCCGATCTGCACCGGCTCGATCGGGCCCTGCTGGCCAGCCTGGAGCGGATGGGGGAGAAATCGGCCACCAACCTGGTGGCGGCCCTGGAGGCCTCGCGGCGACAGCCCTGGCACCGCCAGCTCTACGGCCTCGGCATCCACCACGTCGGCGAGGTGAATGCCAAGGCCCTGGCCCGGGCCTTCCCCAGCGCCGCCGAGTTGGCCACGGCAGCGCTAGACACCCCGGAGCTGATCACGGCCGTGTTCGGGATCGGCGGCGAAATCGCCCAGTCGCTGCAGCAGTGGTTCGCCACGCCGGCCAACCAGGCGCTGCTGGCGGAGCTGGAGGGCCTCGGCTTCTCCCTGGCGGCCAGCGAGGGGGAGCGGCAGGCTGCCGCCACACCGGCGGGGGAGCGGCTCCTGGAGGGCCAGACCTTCGTGCTCACCGGCACCCTGGAGGGCCTCTCCCGCAGCCAGGCCCAGGCCCTGATCGAGGCGGCCGGTGGCAAGGTGAGCGGTTCGGTGAGCCGCAAAACCACCTGGGTGGTGGCCGGCGAGGAAGCGGGCAGCAAGCTGGCCAAGGCCGAAAGCCTCGGGGTGGCGGTGCTCGATGAGGTGGGTCTGCGGGCCCTGCTGGCCGCACCGGACCCAGGCCCCAGCGCGGACTGACCGCCTGGCAAAGCAACCCACAAGACCGCCCAAACGCCGAGGCCCCGGCAAGATGGCTGGGTCCACCCATGGCTGCCGCCAGCCTTGACCCACGCATCCCACCCCCCCAGCGGTGCTTCGGTGGCATCCATCAGCCCCAGCGGGGATCCGAGCTCCGGCCACGTGCGCCTGCCCGCCATCCCGCCCGATCTCTGGAGCGCCCTGGCCCGCCATGGCCTGCTCATTCCCCTGCTGCGCCAGAGCGTGATCGCCGCGGCCGTGGCTGATGTGAGCCTCAGCGAAAAGGAGAGCATGGAGAGTCGCCAGGGCTGGGGGGCCGCCAACCGGCTGAGCTCCACCGAGGCGTTGATCCAGCACCTCAAGAGCCATGGGCTCTCGGAAGCCGATGCGCTTTGGCAGGCGGAACTGCCCCGCAGGATCCATCGCCACTGCGAGGAGCACTTTTCCCACCGCGCCGAGCAGCGTTTCCTGGCTCGCAAGAACCAGCTCGACCAGGTGATCTACAGCCTGCTCCGCGTGGAGGATGCGGCCCTGGCCCGGGAGCTCTATCTCCGCATCGCCGAGGGGGAGGCCGACTTCGCCGAACTGGCGGCCGGCTATTCCCAGGGTCCGGAACGCTCCACCCGGGGCGTGGTGGGGCCTGTGCCCATCCTGCAGGCCCATCCAGCCCTGGCCGAGCTGCTGCGCACCAGCCGACCCGGCCAGCTGCAGCCTCCGCTTCGAATTGAACAATGGTGGTTGGTCGTGCGACTTGAATCGCTACGCTCAGCGAGCTTCGATACGGATATGGGCAATCGCATGGCCCGCGAACTCTTCGACGAATGGGTCGATGAGGAAGTGGCGATGTTGCTGGCCGCCCACCGACCGGCATGACCGTTTCTCTGCAGGGATCACCCGAAGCGATCGCCACGATCGCGCCCTTCAACACCCTCTCCAGCGAAGGCCGGCGGCGCCTTGGACAGAGCTTGACCTTGGTGCGGTTCCGCGAGGGGGAGATGGTCAGCCCCGGCGACCGCGTTGGTGACCGGATCTTGGTGCTGCTGGAAGGCGAGGCGCGCCTACTCGGCGAGCGCGAAGGCCGGCCCTTCACGGTTGAGCGGCTGGGGGCGGGATCGATCATCGGGCTGGCCTCCCTGCTGCGGGCCGAGGGCTGCGAGGCGGTGAGCGCCGCCACACCCCTGCAGGCGGCGAGCATCCCGGATGGGGTGATGCTGGAGCTCCTCCAGAGCGAACCGGGGCTGCGGGGCTGGTGCGCCGATCAGGTGTGGACCGCTGAACTCCATGCCCTGCTGCAGCTGCGGGACAGCGCCCACGCCGGAGCCCCGAGCTTCGATCCAAACCGCTGGCGGGGACGGCTGGAGCGCCTGCGCGGCGCCGTGCGGGCCGTGGACGCCCCCGATGGAGCCAAACCGCCGGCGCTGGCAGCGAACGAACACTGGGTGCTGGCCAGCGCCAATGTGCCGGGCCTGGCGATCGGCAGCCGCCTCGAGGCCGGCTCCCCCCTACCTCGGCCGCGACCGCCGCTGCCCCTGCGGTTGCTGGCCGTGGAGGAGGGAGCCACCGACCCGGAGGTGTCGCAAAGCGCGATCGTCGTCGGTGCAGGCAGCAGCGACCTCGCGACCGCGCCGGAAGCCCCCACCGGAGCGAGCGGCCCCTCCAGTAGCGCCAGCCAACCCACCAGCCTGGATCTCGGGGCCAGCAACCCTTCCCGGGGGCTGCAGCTGGTGCGAGCCCGGGGCACCCTCGAAGAAACCCTGGCCTGCTTCCAGATGCTGGGCCAGATCCTCGAACTGCCCTACCGGCGCGACGCCATCGACAAGGTGCTGCGCGACAAGCTGCGCCGCGGCCTCGAACCCGACCTGCAGCTCTGCGGCCAGATCGCCGCCATGCTCGGCCTGCTGGTAACCGGCGCGAAGGTGACGGCCGGCTCCGCCACCCGGCTGATCACCCCCTGCCTGATTCCCTGGAAGGGCAGCTTCGCGGTTGTGACCGCCAGCAATGCGGCGGGGCTGCGGCTGGCCTCCCCCGCTGATGGCTGGGTGCAGCTCAAGCCGGCGGAGATTGCTGAGGCCTATCCCGAAGGTCTGGAGCTTCTGCTATTCGAGCGCAGCACCAACACACCGGACCAGAAATTCGGCCCGGGCTGGTTCTGGCCCGCCCTGAAGCGCTACCGCGGCATGTTGCTGCAGGTGCTGCTGGCCTCCTTCGTGGTGCAGCTCTTCAGCCTCGCCAATCCCCTCTTGATCCAGGTGATCATCGACAAGGTGATCGCCCAGCGCAGCCTCGACACGCTGCAGATCCTCGGGATGGCGCTGGTGGTGGTGACCCTGATGGAGGGGGTGATCGGCTCCCTGCGCACCTTCCTGTTCACCGACACCACCAACCGCATCGACCTGCGTCTCGGGGCCGAGGTGATCGACCACCTGCTGCGGCTGCCCCTGGGCTATTTCGACCGCCGCCCGGTGGGGGAATTGGGGAGCCGCATCACTGAGCTGGAGAAGATCCGCAACTTCCTCACGGGGCAGGCCCTGATGACCCTGCTGGATGCGGCCTTCTCGGTGATCTACATCATCGTGATGGCCCTCTACAGCTGGATGCTCACGATCATTGCCCTGGCGGTGCTGCCGATCCAGATCGCCCTCACGCTGCTGGGGGCCCCACTGTTCCGCCGTCAGTACCGCCAGGCGGCCGAGGAGAACGCCCGCACCCAGAGCCACCTGGTGGAAGTTCTCACCGGCATCCAGACGGTGAAGGCCCAGAACGTGGAGATGGTGAGCCGTTGGAAATGGCAAGATTTCTACTCCAAATACATCGCCAGAACGTTCGAGAAAACGATCACCGGCACCTTCCTCAATGAAACCAGCCAGGTGCTTCAGAAACTCTCCCAGTTGCTGGTGCTCTGGGTGGGGGCGGCCATGGTGCTCAAGGGTGAACTCACCCTCGGCCAGCTGATCGCCTTTCGGATCATCAGCGGTTATGTGACCCAGCCCCTGCTTCGCCTCTCCTCGATCTGGCAGAACATCCAGGAGCTCAGGGTGTCATTCGAACGCCTAGCCGATGTGGTGGACACCCCGGAGGAATCGAGTCCAGCCGACAAGGCCAACATCCCCCTGCCACCGGTGCACGGTGAGGTGGAATTTGAAAACGTGAGCTTCAGCTTCGCCCCCGGATCGCCCGAGGTTCTCAAGAATGTGAATCTCCACATCCCCCAGGGCACCTTCATTGGGGTGGTGGGCCAGAGCGGCAGCGGCAAGAGCACGCTGATGAAGCTATTGCCTCGCCTCTATTCTCCCACCAAAGGAAGAATCCTGGTAGATCGCTATGACATCGACAAGGTGGAGCTCTATTCGCTGCGTCGTCAGATCGGCATCGTGCCGCAGGATCCCCTGCTTTTCTCCGGCACGATCAGCGAGAACATAGCCCTCACCAACCCTGAGGCTTCCTCCGATGCGATCGTGCAGTCCGCCCGGATCGCAGCCGCCCATGATTTCATCATGGAGCTGCCTAATGGTTACAGCACCTCCGTGGGCGAGCGGGGCGCCTCCCTCTCCGGAGGCCAGCGGCAGCGAATCGCGATCGCCCGCACCCTGCTCAGCAATCCCCGGCTGCTGGTGATGGATGAAGCCACCAGCGCCCTGGATTACGACACCGAACGCCAGGTGTGCGACAACCTCAGGGAATCGCTCAAGGACAGCAGCGTGTTCTTCATCACCCACCGGCTCTCCACCATCCGGCGAGCCGATCAGATCGTGATGATGCACCAGGGCGCGATCGTTGAAACAGGAACCCATGAGGAGTTGATGGCACTCAAAGGCCGCTATTACGCCCTTTATCGCCAGCAGGAGGCCAGCTGATGCCCCCCCGGATGCCAACGCCCAACGACCTGTTCCGCCAAGCCCAAAACAGCCTCGAGCGCTCCATCCACAGCGACAGCGACGATGTGGTGCTGCAGCAGTCACGTTTCTGGGCGCGCGGCATCAGCTGGGCCCTGATGGGTGTCACTGGCTTTGCCCTGGCCTGGCTGGCCCTTGCCAAGACCGAGGAGATCGTGACCGCTCCCGGGAAGCTGGAACCCCTGGGCGTGGTGAAGGATGTGCAGATGCCGGTGGGTGGAGTGGTGGATCAGGTGCTGGTGAAGGAGGGCGACCGGGTGAAGAAGGGCCAGCTGCTGCTGAAGCTCGACACCGAGGCCACCCAGGACCGCAAGGCGAGCGTGGAGAAGACGATCCAGTTCAAGGAGCAGCAGCTGAGCCTCAAACAGGAGGAGCTCAGCCGCTACCTGGCGGTGAATGACACCGAACAGCAGGTGCTGCGCGACAGCCTGGTGCTGGAGAAGGAGGTGCTCAGCCGGCTCGACAAGCTCAACCGGGAGGGCGCCACCGCCGAACTGCAGTTCCTGCAGCAGCGCAACAAGGTGCAGGAGGTGGCCGGGCAGCTGCAGCAGGCGAAGGTGGAGCGGCTACGTCAGCAGGCGATCCTCGAGCAGGGGGCCCGCGAACTCCAAAGCAACCTGGCGGACCTTCGCAGCAAGCTGATCGAATTGAATGTGAACATCCGCTACCAGGCGATCCGGGCGCCGGAGGCGGGCCTGGTGTTTGAGCTCAAGCCGAAATCCAAGGGCTTTGTAGCCGAAACCAGTGAGCCCGTGATGAAGATCGTTCCCTTCGATCGCCTCGAGGCCCGCGTCGAGGTGCCCAGCAAGGACATCGGTTTCGTGCAGGTGGGCAAAGCCGCCGACATCAGCATCGATTCCTTCCCCTCTAGCGATTTCGGCGTGCTGCAGGGCAAGGTGCGTAAGATCGGCTCCGACGCCCTGCCCCCCGATCAGCTGAAGCAGTTCTACCGCTTCCCGGTGGACATCCGGCTCAACAGCCAACAGCTCAAGCTCAAGAGTGGCGCCAGCCTGCCGCTGCAGGTGGGAATGTCGATCACGGCCAACGTGAAGCTACGCAAGGTGACCTACCTGCAACTGCTGCTTAGCGACTTCAAGGACAAGGCGAAATCGCTGCAACGGATTTGATGGCATCTTTGATGGCATCCGCCGGCCTGCCATGAACGAGACGCCTCGCCTGTCCGACACCGGGATGCCGCCATCGGTGGCCTTCTGGATCCGCACCCCCTGCGGTCGCGCCAAGTATCAGGAGTTGGCGGGCCGCCCGGGCCTGCTGGCGCGGTTTCGGCTGGGCTGGTTCGTGCTGATCGCGGCGCTGCGAGACCTGGGCCAGCCGCTGCCTCAGAGCGAGGGCGGTGGGGGTGGCAACGGTGGTGGCGGGGGGCCGGCAGGCTGATCGGGCTCGGCCCCGGCGGATTCCGCCAGGGCATGCCGCGCAACCCGGGTCACCAGCAGGGTGACGGCCACGGTGGCCCCGATTCCGAGGATCCGCACCACCCAGGTGAGGGGATCGGCCTGACCGGCGAGCACCGTGTTGAAGCGCGTCACATCGCCCGCCAGGGCCCCGAGGGCGCAAAAGAGCACCGTGCCCGGCAGGATCCCGATCAGCCCGATCGTGTAATCCCGCAGGCTCACCTCACTGAGGCCATAGGCGAGGTTGAGCAGGCTGAAGGGAAAGGCCGGCGAGAGGCGGGTGAGCAACACGAGTCGCAGCCCCTCGCGGCTAACGGCCTGCTCCACCGCCAGCAACTTCGGAGCCGCCGCAAGCCGCCGCCGAGCCCAGCCCCGCAGCCGACCTCTCCCAAGTAAGAAAACCACCTCCGCCCCCAGGCAGGCGCCCACGAACACCACCAAACTCCCCCACCAGGTGCCGTAGAGAGCGCCGGCCAGCATCGAAGCCCAAACACCTGGGAGGAGCAGGGTGACCCAGAGGGCGTAGAGGGGCACGAAAGCCACCCCCCCGAGGGGGGAGGCCAGCAAGGGCAGCAGATCAGACCAAAAAGAAATCCAGCTCAAGGTGATGAATCGGCCATGGCGACGGCGTGAGCCAAAGACGAAACCCTAGAGCTGGTGTCTACTTTATGGAACTGGACACTGACTTAAAGACATGGGTGTCGGTACCGACCGCTCCTGGACGATGGGTCAGACGGGCGCTCCGATGATGCCATCGCGGTTGCCATCCACCTGGAAGCTTGTTTCCAGCTCCCAGGCCTTGGCTGTGTTGAACCCATAGGCGCCGTCGGTGGATTGCAAGTTCCAGTTGGCATCGAGGTTCCAGATGTGGAGGAAGCTGCCGTTGTTGTTGCGCCAGAGGACTTGGTTGGTGTCGCCGTTCTTTTCAGCGGCCAGCATCGCCCACTCGTTGTTGTCGCTGACTGTCGCGCTGACACCCCAGGGGACAGTGATCTCTTGCCGCATGCCAGCGCCGGTCTCCACGAAGGCAATGCCATCGCCGCGCCTGAGCAGCTTGGTGCTGCCTTGGACTTCCAGGGCGGTGAAGGGAGCGCCGATGATGCCATCGCGGTTGCCATCCACCTGGAAGCTTGTTTCCAGCTCCCAGGCCTTGGGTGTGTTGAACCCATAGGCGCCGCTGGTGGATTGCAAGTTCCAGTTGGCATCGAGGTTCCAGAGGTGGAGGAAGCTGGAGGTGTTGTTGCGCCAGAGGACCTGGTTGACGCCGGTGATGGGTTCAGCGGCCAGAATCTGCCACTCGTTGTTTTCGCTGACGGTGGCGCTGACACCCCAGGGAACAGTGATCTCTTGCCGCATGCCAGCGCCGGACTCCACGAAGGCAATGCCATCGCCGCGCCTGAGCAGCTTGGTGCTGCCTTGGGCTTCCAGGGTGGTGTCCTGGGCCTCCACCGTGAACTGGCTGACAATCCTGGGCTCTCGGGCCAGTACGGAGGACTGGTTGGCCTTCAGCTCGGCTTCGCTGTAGGGGTCGATGCCATAGGTGGTGACGGTGAGCTTCTGGGTGGCCTTTTCGATGTCGAACTGGGTCCAACCGTAGGTGTGGGCCGCCACGTAATCCCCCTGAATCAGGGAGGCGCTCACATCGAAGGAACCGCTCACCCCGGGGCCGCCAGTCAGATTGGTATTCAGGCCGATGGGGTCGTAACCGGCGGGTCCGATGACTAGGTCCTGGAAGGCTTTTCTGAGGAAATCGTCCTTGTCGTTGAGCAGGTTGTCGGTATCCGGAGCGATGGGCAGGCTGTCGTAGAAGGCCTTCTGCGGGGCGCTCAGCAGGCCGGCGGCGGTGGCGAAGTCCACCACCGTTTGGCCGAAGGGCTTGCTGTATGCCACCGAGCCGGTGGTGATCTCCCAGGTGTCGGTGGCCACGCGGGGACCACCCACAAATTCGGTGTAGGTGAGATTGTTCACCATGGTGCCGTGGATGTCGGCCGCCACGAACACCACGTTGCGGATGCCGTTGGTCTCGATGAACTTGAGGATTTCCTTGCGTTCTTTGGCATAGCCCTCGAAGGCATCGGTGTTGTAGATACCGAGCTCCTGAATCGGCTCGGGCACCATCACGAACTTCCAGGTGATGCCGTTGCGATCGGCGCTGAGCAGATCGGCCTTCAACCGGCTGAGCTGATCAGCCCCCAGCAGGGTCCGATCCAGTTCGAGGGATTCGATCAGGAAGCGGGCCACATCGGCGGGATTCGCCGTGTTCGGTGCCACTAGCTCGGGATCGCGGAAGGAGCGGGTGTCGAGCAGGAACGAGGCGGCATCGGAGCCAAACCTGTTGAAGCGGTAGAGATCCCGTTCCCCGGCGGTGCGGGAATCGCCCGTGTTGCCGTTAAAGACGTCACGGATCGGGTTGTACTCCTGGAAGGCGGTCAGGCCGTTGTCGAACAGCTCGGTGTCGTTGATCAACCCCACGGTGGTGCCAAAGCGGGGGTCTGAGGCGGCCGCTGCACCGCCGGCGAAGTCGTTGGTGACCTCGTGGTCGTCGATGGTGGCGTAGACGGCGGTGCTGCTCCTGAGGTCTTCGAAGGTGTTGACGCCGTAGCGGACGCTGTAGACCTCGTCGTGCTTGGCCCTGAACTCATCGAGTGTTGTGACCTGACTCTTGCGGCTGCCATCCGGATTGAGCACCGCATCGGAGCCGACATCGCCATAGATGGTGTCGCCCAGCTCCACAAAGAAGTCGAGGTCTTTGCCGTCTGCATTGCCGATGGAGGGGTAGGGCGCCAGCTCCCCGCGCCAGTCGCCGCTGATGCCGAAGCGCAGCCCGGTGAACCGTCCTGCCTCCGCGGCGGTTTCGAAACTTCCCTTGGCCATCGAGCCGGCGGCATCGATGACCCGATAGAAGTAGTCGGTGCCGGCATTGAGCCCGCTGATCTCCACCTTCACCGGCTGGTTGGGGTTGGTGACGCTGGCGGTGGCGCTGCCGGCGATCAGGGCGAAATCGGCCGTGGTGCTGATCTCAAACTTCGCCTGGCCTAAGGCCGTGCTGCGGGTCCAGAGCACGACGGAATCCTGATCCACATCGCCGCTGGCCACGCCGTTGGGCAGGGTGTCGAGGGTCAGCACGGTGTCTTGGGGCTTCAGCTGCAGGTTCTGGATGCGCAGGTCGAGGCTGGCGGGGGTGTCTGCGGTGGCATAGGCGGTTTCCGGCGTGGCGTGGTTGGCCAGGAGGAAATCCTCGAGGGCCTTCTGTTCCCCGAGCAGATCAGCCGCGGTGATTCCAACGCTGGCGTAAGTGGTGTCACGGGTGAAGTCGAGGTTGCGGTTTACCGGGGCAGACAGGGTGCCGTTAGCGAGGATGTAGCGGAATTTGCCGGTCTCGTTGTTGACCGTGGTGTTGTCGGGCGGATCCAGATACTTGATCGGATAGCCGTCGCCACCATTGGCCGTGAAGCTGAGGGCCACCACGCTGATCGTGGCCGGTGCACCAGCCAGCAGCTTGCCGTTGTCGGCCACCTTGGCCACCAGGTTGCCGTCTTCGTCGTAGATGGCCACGTCCTGCACCTTCTGGCCGACGGGTTTGCTGGGGTCGTAGGAGAAGTGGACGCCGCCGACCTGGGCATAGCCACCGTTCCCCGGGGCCAGCCGGGCGGCGTGGTTGAGGATGTTGAGCAAGCCTTGCGGCGTGGCGTCGAACACCATCAGCTTGTTGTCAAAGCGCAGGGCGTTCTCGATGTCGAGCTTGGAGATGGCGCCCACCGGCTTCACCGGCGAAGCAAAGGGGGGAAGTTTTTCGCCGGATTCACCGACCGAACCGATCGAGGCGCGGATGCCGCCGCCATTCTTGAGCGAGGCGAGGGTGGCACCGGCACCGAGGGCGGCACGGGCCTTGGCGAGATTGGCATCGGCGGTGATGTCGCCGAGGTTCACTTCCTGGGCGCGACCGAAGACGCGATCCCCTTCCAGGTAGACGTTGGTGTAACCGAAGATCGTTCCGTCCTTGGACTCGATGACGTTGTTGATGGCGTCGCTGATGGCCTTCACCTTGGTGCCGATGGTGCTCCCTGCCACGATCTGAGCGGCGCTCTGGGTGGTGCCGTAGGCGGCTTGGAGGTTGGCCTCGGTGGCGGCGTAGGCGCCGTTGATGATCGAATTCAGGTTGGAGAGGATGATCTCGCCGTTGGCGTCGAAGTCGACCACCAGGCGGCCGAGGTAGGTGAACTCGGTGTCGGTGGTGATGATCAGGGTGGGCTTGCCATCGGCCCCGGCCGCCACAATCGGGAAGCGGTCGGTGGGGATGAAGTCGGCATCGTGGCCGTTGAAGGCCACGGGTACATCGTTGGCATCGCCGAGACGCTCGTGGCCGCCACCGGCCACCATCACATCAACACCCGTCAGCAGGGGGGCGAGCGCCTTGTTGCGCTCCAGGGTGTCGAGCTGATCGACCATCACGATCTTGTTGATACCCCGGGCGCGGAGCGCATCAACGGCGGCCTGCACATAGAGGGCCACCTCCTGGAGATCACTGGTGGTGGGATCGGCGTCATCCTTCGGCACGGTGCCGTTGGGGGAGCTCTTGCTCAGCAGGTCGAAGGTGGTGGCACCGACGATGCCGATCTTCTCGCCGCCCTCGGTGACGACGGCGTGGGGCGCGATCTTGCCCTTGATGGCGCTGGCCTCCTGGCCCGCGAAGGCGTTGGCGGAGCTGCCGCCGATGCTGGCGTCGGCGAGCCCTCGCAGGGAACTGTCATCCTTGAAGTTGAGGTTGGCGGTGATGAAGGGGAATTGGGCGCCGGCCCAGGCGCCGCTGGCGGCGAAGGCGCCCTGCAGCACCGGAGAGCCCTGGTCGAATTCGTGGTTACCCAGGGCCGAGACGTCGGTGCCGAAGGCGTTGAAGATGGCGATGTCGGGTCGGCCCAGGGCGGTGGCGCCGATGCCGGGGATGGCATTGAGGCTGGGGTCGGCCCCACCGATCAGCCAGGGGCCGGGGATGAAGGTGTCGCCCTCGCCGAGCTTGAGGGTGTTGGCGTATTGGTCGTCAAACTTATCGATCAGGGCCCCCAGGATCGGAGCGGTCTTGACGCCGAGCAGGCCGCTCTCGCCGTAGTAGCTGAGGATCTGCAGCCTGTAGGGGATGGGGAAATCAACGATGGAAACCACATCATTGCCTTCGCTGGAGGCGATCACGCTGCGGGCCGCGTTGGTGGCAGTGGTGAGGAAGGTGATCCCCTCAATCCGCTGGGCACCGTGGAAAATGATCGGATCTACAGCTACCGGCGCATGGGGATTGGAGACATCGAAGATCGCCGCCATGCTCGTGGTGGTGCGCTCCAGGGCCACGAAGGCATAGGTGCGCCCGTTGATGGTGAAGACCTCCACCATCTCCGGTTCGACCCCCTTGTCGTCTTCACGGCTGTTCACCGGATAAAGACCCTTGGCAAACGCCAGATC
This sequence comes from Cyanobacteriota bacterium, assembly GCA_026389265.1. Taxonomy (GTDB): domain Bacteria; phylum Cyanobacteriota; class Cyanobacteriia; order PCC-6307; family Cyanobiaceae; genus Cyanobium. The sequence goes on from JAPLIE010000212.1 coordinate 11,811, forward strand.
TTCAAGCGCTGTTCCAGAGTCGAACACTACATTGCCCTTGGAATCGAAGATCCGCAGCGAGCGAGAGCCCAGGGTGTAGGCCTGATCCACAATGCCGTCGCGATCGAGATCGCCGGTATTGGTAAGGATGTTCAGTCTCCTCGAATTAGTGGCGAGCAGTCCAGCCTTCTGGGCATCCGTGGCTCCGGCCGCAGCGGTGAGCAGAGCGGAGACGCGGGAGGTCTCATCGGGATCGAGGAAGTCATTGCGGTCATCACCCTCACCAGCGGCAAGGATGAAGTTCTCGCCGTTGTAGGTGAAGGTGGCCAAGCCATCCGCCATCGTCAGGCCATAAACGTCGTGGTTGGTGGCCGGCTTGTATCCACCGCCATCGCCACTGTCCTCGGTGTCGAGGGCCGGGTTACTGAAGCTCACCACCGTGAAGGCGTTGCCATTGGCGCCCTCAGTACCGAAATCGTTGTCGTAGTTGATGACAACGGCGCCGTCGTCCCGCAGGGTGAGGCCTTCGGGCTTGTCATAGCTGAGCGTGCCGCCCACGGAAGGCAGGTTGAAGAGCTCCACCTTGTTGGCGAGCTGGATGCCGGCGGCAGCCAGACGGTCGGCGCTCGAGGCGTTGTAGACACCATTCACCAGGGTGAGGCTGTTGTCGAGCAGCTCGGGGCTGGCCACGCCGATCGCGTCCAGCCAGCTCGCGGTGCCCGTTACACCGGCTTTGGCCGTGACCATCACACTGAGCTCACCCAGCTCCACCTGGCTGGTGGGTGTGGCGACGGATTTGTGGATCTGATCGGCGATCAGGAAGTAACTAAACTTGCTGGTGTCATAACCGCTGACACCCGTGAGGTAGCTACTGATATCAACGATGCCCGAGGATTCCTCATCATTGGTGATGAAGTTGGGGTTGGTGGCACCGGTGCCGCTAAACAAGACCGGACTGTGCTGCGCCAGCTCCACCAGCGTGTCGGTGCTGGGGTTGTAGCGCCAGATCTTGGCCAGACGATCGTTGCCGCCGGGATCTTCCTGCAGCAGGATCGAGCCGTCGTCGGCAACGGTCATGTTGTCGAGCATCACCTGGCCCTCGCTGCCATTGAGCAGCATCTTCACCGTGCCGCCAGACTCGGGGTTGGCGGGATTGGTGAACTCCAGGGCCCACATACGGCTGGCATTGATAGCCGTGGCGGTGGTGACGAAATAGAAGGTCTTACCGTCCTTGCTCCAAGCACCATCTTCCGGCCGCAGCCAGTTGGTCACGCCGGCCGCAATGCTCTCGGTGTTCAGCGTGGCGCCGGTCTTGGCCTTCACATCACCCAGATTCAGCAGCTCAAACGTGCCGACGCCGCTGCCATTCAGCCCCAGACCCGATTCATTCGGGCTCGCCAGGTTGCCCACCTCGGTGTTGGTGGTACCTGCAGAGTTAACGCGAACGCCATAGGTGATGCCGCCCGCCAGGCCGGCCTGCTCCATCGCATTACCAGTGCTGGTTTTATTGCCCACATACACATACACCTGGCCGTTGTTGATCGTGTCATCCAGATTCACCACCACGGTCTTCGCCTGGGCCAGGGGATTGGCCACCACGTTCTCGAACGACAGGTTCCCCAGGCTCGCCAGCTCATACACCTTGCCGGCATCGCTGCCCGTGAGCACATGGGCAAAGGCACGACCCTCGGCACCGTTCTCCTCACCCGTCAGATAGATGCGGCCGTCGTAGCCCGTTGTGCCGTTGCGGAAGGCACTGGCCGCCGCCAGATCACCAGAACAGAAACGCGCAAACGCCGTCGTGGTGCCGTTGGTCCAGCTGCTGCCGTCGGCGCTGGCCATGTACAGATCAGTGGCACTGGCGAGGAAATCCTTGCCACTCACCACGGCAAGCGTCTTCTTATCGATCGTCAGGTCCGATACATAGGCACCCCTGGAGCCATGGGCCCGCACATCGCCGGCGGTGGTCCCCAATTCATGGTTCACCACCACCCGCAGCGTCCCGTCGCCGTTATCCATCACCCCGATCCCATCGAGGATGCCATTGAGGCGATAGCCGTTGTTGCCAAGCTCTCCCGCATCAATCACCTCGCGGAACACAGCACGGCCTTCCGTTCCCACCAGGAACGTTTGCGCTGGCAGGGCGGTTTCGCTCACCTGGCTGGCGAGGGTGAGCGGGAGGGTGTTGGTGGCACCGCGCAAATCCACCTCATAGACACTCTTGAAGCCATTGAGCGCCCGGCTGCTGTCGCGCTCCATCACCAGGAAGACGCCGCGGCTGGCGTCGTAAGTCACGTCGCCGATCTTGTCCTGGCCGGTGCGGCCACTGAGCAGGTACAGATGCTCCTTCACCGGGGCACCCGTGGCGGGATCGATGGCCAGGATGCGGGTGAGTTGCGAAGGACTGCGCTCGGCGGCAACACCATCGCCATTGCTGTCGATATCCAGCGAGCTCTGCATGAAGGCGTAGAGCAGGCCGTCCTTGCTGTTGAAGGCCATGCCTTCTATGCCGCGGTTGTCCCAGCGGTTGCCATAGATGGCCGGCAGGCTGTCAATCGTTTCGGTGCCGATCACACTGCCGTGCTGAGCCTGAAGCAGGGCTTTCTGGCCGGAGGGGATATAGCGCTGGATCAGATTACCGGTGCTGAAATCAAACAGGCCGATTTGGCCTCGGTACTCATCACCCACCGCAAACACCTTGCGGCTCACGCCGCCGATGGTGGCGGTGAAGACGGAGATGGTTTCCGAATCGATGCCGAAGGGGTCGTAGGCAAGATTCTGGTTGGCGGCATCCACCGGGATCTCATCTTTGCCCTGCAGCTGCGGCAGGCCGGTGAGCGCCGTGCCATCCGGACGCTTCAGGCCGATGATGGCAAGCTCGCTCACCGCGCCCGTGGCACGATTCATGCCGAGCTTGTAGATGGAAGGCTGAAAATCGGGATCCAGGAACTGCCGCTTGCCGGCTGTCAGCGTGCCATTCGGACCACGATCGGTGATCGAGTAATAGATATCAAGCGCCTGACCATTGATGGTTTCAACACCATCAAACCAAAGGCCGGAGAGGCCACCTGCCTGCACGCCGGCAGGAAGGTTGGCGGCGCCTGCTGCATAGCTCAGGGTGTAGGTGAAATTGTTAGCCGTAGCCAGGCCGCGATCCCAATCCTGGATGCCAGCCGAGAAGATGGAGGTGATGGCAGGCGTGGCCGTGCTGATGTCGAGCACGGCGATGGCGTTGTTTTCCTGCAGCGAGATGAAAGCCGTGCGGCCATCGGCTGTGATCGCAATCGCTTCTGGTTCGATGTCCTGCGCGACCGTAGTGGTAACGCCAGTTTTGCCGGTGATCCGGATGCCGCGGCTGATCAGCTCAGCCTTGCGGTTGTTCCAGGCACTGAAGTCGATGGTCTGAACATTCAGCTGGGCCGGAGCTGCTGGCGTTGCCAGCAGATAGGCCGAGGTATCGATCACAGAGATCGAACCGATCGGATCGATCGTGTAGGAGGTATTAGGGGGGTTAGGGGTGTTGGGCTCTCCCTCATTGGTGACCAGCAACTTGCGGCCATCAGCACTGAACTTCACCATGTCGGGCAGGGCGCCGACATTGACGGTGCTGAGGTGAGCGGGAAGTGCGGGATTGGTCAGGTCATAGAACTGCACAAAACCGTTGTCGGTCTTAACGGTGTTCTGCACCGCAACGGCAAGCAGCTTGCCGAACACAGCCACGCTTTGGAGGGTCTGGCCGCTGACGGAAGGAATGGCCTTGGCAACGATCTTGGCAGCAGTCGGATTGCGCAGATCGCTCACCACAATCGCGCCTGATCCTCCGCCAACCGTATACAGATAACCGGAAGATGGATTGTAAGCAGATATCTCAGCGTTCGCACCTTGGGCGCCCATGTTGAGAACGCCGTTCACCGCATCAACGGAGGGGTTGAGCAGCGAAAAAGTGAGAGACACGCTCTAGGAGGCAAGATTTATTTACTCAACCAAAGCGGGGTCCGGCTTCGACTAAGACAGCGTTAACGAATCTCGAAAGAGTCGTGCACACAACCTGCAGATGTTGCCAAAAACACCTGGCCATGGCTGCGGCCATCACTCACGAGCCCCTCTCCGAGAGAAGCAGATCTCACCTCCAGGCAGAGCGGCGGTGATGGCAAGTGGACGCTGCGACCCCGGCATCTTTGGCAGCTGAAGCCCCTGGCCGGGTTCCGTCGAACTGCGCGCCATGAACGCTATTGCGGCGTTCGGGAGCAGCCGCCGCACGGACGCTGCAGCCCACTACCTAACGTCGTGTCGGCCAGCGTCCGACCCGTCGCCTGCCACCAGCCCTGCCGACGACCCGTTGAGCCGTACCGACCTCCTGCCACAGCGTCCCCCCACGGCCGCCGCAGCTCCTCAGACCGCCTACCCCAGCAAGGCTGAGCTGCTGGCCTGCCTTCCCGCCGAGCTGCTCCAGCACAAGCCCGCCAAGGCCTGGGGCAGCCTGGCCCTCTCGCTGGGCCTCTCGCTGCTGGCCTTCGGCCTCGGCACCCGCATCCCGCTCACGGCCGCAGCGGCGCCGCTCTGGCTGCTCCATGGGCTGGTCACCGGCACGGTGGCGATGGGCTGCTGGGTGCTGGCCCATGAATGCGGCCACGGCGCCTTTCATCCCAACCGGCGGCTGGAGGCGGCGGTGGGCTTCACCCTGCACAGCCTGCTGCTGGTGCCCTACTTCAGCTGGCAACGCAGCCACGCGGTGCATCACGCCAACTGCAACCAGCTTGAAGGCGGCGAAACCCATGTGCCTCCCCGGGCTGAGTCCGCATTCGGCCAGAGCGTGGAAGCGTCGGTCCAACGGCTCGGGCCCGTCCTGTTCGGCCTGCAGGCCCTGTTCACCCACCTGGTGCTCGGCTGGCCTCTCTACCTGCTGACCGGCGTGGCCGGTGGTGAAGACTACGGCGCCCCCACCTCCCACTTCTGGAACGGCACGCCCTTCCGCAATGGCCGGCGGCCCCTGTTTCCGGCCGGCTTCCGGCCCCGGATGGTGCAGTCGAACCTCGGCCTGATCGCGATGCTGCTGGCCCTGGCCCTGGCCGCCGGCCACTTCTCCCTGGCGCGGGTGCTGTGCGTCTACGGCCTGCCCCTCCTGGTGATCAATGCCTGGCTGGTGACCTACACCTGGCTGCAGCACACCGACACCGACATCCCCCACTTCGCCGCCGACCAGTGGACCTGGGCCAAGGGCGCCCTGCAGACGGTGGATCGCCCCTACGGCCCCCTG
>JAPLIE010000194.1 GCA_026389265.1 Cyanobacteriota bacterium
CTACGGGTTCTTCCACGCCGATCCCCACCCGGGGAACCTGGCGGTGGCCCCTGATGGGGCGCTCATCTACTACGACTTCGGCATGATGGGCCAGCTCTCGGAGCGCCTGCGCAGCCGCATCGGCCGCATGGTGCGGGTGGCGGCGGCCCGGGATGCGTCCGCCCTTGTGGAGGAACTGCAGCAGGCCGGCGTGATCGCCGCCGGCATCGATCTTGGGCCGGTGCGGCGTCTTGTGCGGCTGATGCTCAACGAAGCCCTCACGCCGCCCTTCAGCTCCAATGTGCTGCAGAAGCTCTCTGGCGATCTCTACGCCCTCGTCTACGACCAGCCCTTCCGCCTGCCGCCGGAGCTGATCTTCGTGATGCGCGCCCTCTCCACCTTCGAGGGGGTGGGCCGCAGCCTCGATCCTGGCTTTAGCCTGATGGCGATCGCCCGTCCCTACCTGCTGCCCCTGATGACCGCCAGCGGTAATGGCCCTAACGATCTGTTCAACGAAATCACCCGCCAGGCAGCTGATGTGGGCAGTCGTGCCCTGGGCATCCCGCGGCGGCTCGATGAAAGCCTGGCCCGCATCGAGCAGGGCGACCTCCAGGTGCAGATCCGCGCCGGCGAAACCGATCGCCTGCTGCGACGGCTCGCCCTGGCCCAGCAGAGCGCTGGCCAGTCGTTCCTGATGGGTGGCCTGGCGGTGGCTGCGGCCCTGCTGGCGGCCAGTACCCGGCCGGCGTTGGTGGCCGTGCCCCTGGCGCTGGGGGTGCCGGTGGGCCTGGGCTGGCTGAAGCTGCAGGCCCGCCTCAAGCGCGACGGCCGCCTCGACCAGCTGCCGGGGCAGTAAACCCAGACACAGCACTCCCAGGGCAGGGATGAAAAAGACCCCAGGCGCCATTGTCTGGAGCCTGGGGTCTTGGAGTGTGTTCCTCGCTGGCAGAAGGGTGCCCCATGGCGCACCTTCCGGGCCGGGCTTAGGCGATGGGGGGCTGGGCCGTGGGGGGCAGGGCGGCAGGGTTGGGCTCCACCTTGCCGTCGGGGGTGAGCTTGTCGATCAGCACCGGCAGGTTGGTGGCGATGAATTCGGTGGCGGCAGTGGTATCGATGCCGAGCTTGGTGGCGATCTCCTGCAGCTGGCTGTTGCCCAGCACCTTGCTGATTTGCTCGGAGGTGATGGGCTCGTTCTTGTCCGTACCAACCCAGCTGGCGAACATTTCTCCAGCACCACCGTTCTGGAACTTTTCCGCAAGGCCGGCGATGCCGCCGTTGGTCTTGAGGAAATCTTTCAGGGCCGGAGCCTTATCGCCGGCAACGGCGGATACCACACCGCCAATGAGGTCATCGAGGAGAGCCATGGAAAGGGAGTCGGGCAGCGGGGCTGCCAGGGTTGAGGTCAATGCTGTCAGCGTGTGCAGAACGCTTGGAGCATCCACAACATAGGCCTGACCTTGGCACCCTTGCGGAAAGCCAGGTGCCCACAGATGCATCCCGAGGTGCCAGGAGTCGCGGCCGCGGGCATACCATGTGCGGTCATGGTTCGCGAAGTATGTGGTCGGCGGTGCGGAAGGTCAGGGCCAAGGCGGTGTAACTGGGATTGGACGCACTGCCGGTGGGAAGCACTGATGTGCCGGATACATAGACATTTGCGAGGCCATGCACGCACCCGAAGGCGTCAACTACGCCTTCCCTAGGGCTATACGACATGCGAGTGGCGCCCATATGGTGATATAAGCTATAGGCTCTTTCTTTCCAGTTGGCGTTGGGATCGATCAGGTAGGGGCTTAGCTTCACGGATGCGATGCCGGCCGATTCCAGTGTGCTTTGCAGGGCTTGGCCGTAGCGGCGCAGGGCCTTCAGGGTGAGGTCACTGAGCATCCAGTTCACTTGGGGTTTGCGCAGGCCATGGTCATCGTGTTGCTCGGAAAGGCTGATGCGACTTCCGTGCAGTGGTTCACTCTCGGCATTGGCCATCAGGAAGTGGCGGGCATTGCGAGGGATGCCGATGCGCCGACTCAGCAGGTGGCTGCTAAGGAGTTCCATGGTTTCAGGCGTTGTGGCAAGCAGTCGCCTGAGGTCTTGAAGGCTGCTCAAGAAAGGTTGCCCATGGGGCCTGGTTCGGCGAAGCGCGTGGTAGATTCTCCGCGCGCAATTGCGAGGAGAGTTTGCGTCTTCCTGGACATCAAGATTGCCCGTTACGTTAAGAAGATTCAGCTCGCGCTGCAAGGATTCAGAAAGATGTAATTTGGGTACAAACTTCTGGTTTCCAGGTACGAAGCTAGCGAATAGATGCTGGAATCTCTTCCAGTCGATTGGCTCAAGATTGGCAGCAAAAAAACCAACGTGATCCTGATAGTAGCGACCCACCAGATCATGCTGATTGCCGATCTGCTTGCCGCCTTCCTGATGGGAGCTGAGCAGGATGCGTGGATTTTCGATGCCTCCGGCGCAGAGCACAACCACGCGGGATGAGATGGATGCTGTTCGGCCATGGAGATTGCGGATCTCCACGGCATCGGCCTTACTACCGCTCCCAGCCAGGTGGATGGCGGCCACCTTGGCGTGGAGCAGGCAATCCGCTTGACGCGATTGGGCGATCGCGGCTCGATGTACGGAGGCCAGGTAGGCATGGGGGCTGTATTTGGAGAGGGCCAGATCCAGCTCCTGGCCCTTGCCGAAGGCGGCGGTCACGTCGGGGTTCCGCCAGAGATCTATTTCAAAGGGCAGGGACGTCAGGCCCAGGAAACGGTCGGCGACCTCATACCAGCGATTGAGCTCCTCCCTGCTGATCGCCCAGCCACCCCGCAGCGGCAGGAAGGGGCGGTCGCTCAGGTCAAGGGCACTGAAGGGCAGGGCTTGGCCGCCCCAGCGGCGACTGGATCCACCGAATCCTCGGGCTCGCGACCCGGCTACGGCCGAGGCCACGTCGCCGTCACTCAGTTCGGCGGGGACGTTGGAGCTGGTCTCGGTGTCCTCCAAGCCCCCCTCCTCCACCAGCAGCACCTGCCGACGGCTGTGGGCTAGCAGGTGGCTCGCTAGGGCCAGACCCATCACACCCGCACCCACGATGCAGATATCGGTGTGGCTGGGTACGGCATGGCCGTTGTCAGCGAAATCGATAAACATTAAGGGTCTGGTCAGATGGGTCTTGTCTGGTCAGATGGGTCTGATCAGATGGGAGTGCTCGCCGGGGCGGCGATGAGCGCGTCCAAAAGCTGTTCGGCTGCTGGTCGGTAGGCCGTAGCCGCACGAAGGATCTCAGCATTGCTCCGGATCCGCTCGGGGTTGCCACTCGAAAAGATCACGCAGCCCAAGGAGTTTTTTGTGAGGGCTGCATGCAGTAAAACTTCACCTAGCAGGCCAGGGCGCTCAGGATTCTGGTTGGTGATCTCGGCCCAAAGGGCCAGAACGTGCTGCTCAGAGCCTCGGCCTTTTTCAAGCGAAAGGCGCAAGGTGCTGTGGGTGAAGAGGTGTTGGGAACTCCGCTCCGAAAACCAACTGGTGTCGTGGTCGGTCAAGCCATCGGGGATCTGAACGACCCAGGGAAGCGTTGGATATTGGTTTATGATGCAACGGCTTTGCCAACGGCCAGATCCGATTCCGAAATGGCGGATCTTGCCCTCCTGGACGAGCTTCTCCAGGATTTCAAGAAAAGGCTGATTGAGATAGGAGGCCTGACATTCGTGTAGAAGATAATAATCGATGTGGTCTGTTCTCAGCTTGCGGAGGCTCGTTTCGATTTGATCGCGCAGCACAGCCGCTGAGTATTCAACAGGCGGTGACGGGCCATTGGCAACCGGTGGGGCTAGCGGTGTTTCGATCGCTGCGATGCTGGCAGGGCGGACTTCGATTTTTAATTGATTTGAATCGTCCTTCAACCCTTGATTCAATTGATCCTGTTGAGCTGAACGCCGCTGGCGGTAGGGGATGAGTAGGCGGCGATTGAGGGCTCTGGCTGTGGGGATAAGGGGGCGAAACCAGGCTGGAATTGGACGTGGAGTCAACCCAAACTTGGTTGTTATCGTGATTGAATCCCGTTTGCCACGGCTGAATCGACCAAGCAAGGATTCGGCTTCGCCTTGTCCATACAATGGCGCCGTATCAAAATGGCGGATGCCATGCGCGTAGGCCGTTTCCAGCAGCCGAAGCCTGCGCGATGTCGTGAGGGCAGCTCCCATGATGCCGGAGGTTCCGAAACCCAACCTGGACAAATGTTCTGTTGGCGTCGTGACATCTTGATACGTTGGCATGGTTGTGCTGCAGATCGATTGTGAGGGCTTTGAAGGAGAAGTGCTCAAATCATTGGATCTCAATGTTCACCGTCCGGCCTTGATTCAATTTGAGCATGGCCATATGTTGCGACGTGATCTCAATGATCTAGAGCGGCGATTTTCGGCCCATAATTACGAGATTCTTACGGAGGGCGTTTTGCAGACAGTTTAGCTATGTCCAAGGAATGTCTTGAATCCCTGGTCTAGCGACTCAACTTTTCCCTTATTCCAGGCCAAGTTTCTGGAGAGATTCTCAGGTGCATGGGAAAGCAAAGGCCGTGAGGATTGCGAGGGTGCGGCAGCGGTGCTGCCACGGATGATGTGATCGGAAAGCATTGCGTGGAGATCGCGGTTGATCTTCGTCTCCACCAAGGCCTTCATCCCTTGCCCCGCGGCCCGCGATCCTCAACGCCGGCGTAGATCGCCTGGCTGCCCAGCTCATCCTCGATCCGCAGCAGTTGGTTGTACTTGGCCACGCGGTCAGAGCGGCTGAGGGAGCCGGTCTTGATCTGGCCGGCACGGGTCGCCACCGCCAGGTCGGCGATGGTCACATCCTCGGTTTCACCGCTGCGGTGGCTGATCACGCTGGTGTAGCCAGCTCGGCCGGCGAGATCGATCGCCTGCAGAGTTTCGGTGAGAGAGCCGATCTGATTCACCTTGATCAGGATCGAGTTGGCCACACCCCGCTCGATGCCCTGCTGGAGGCGGTTGGTGTTGGTCACGAAGAGATCGTCGCCCACCAGCTGCACCGTGGAGCCCAGTTTCTGGGTGAGCAGGCTCCAGCCCTCCCAGTCGTCCTCGGCCAGCCCATCCTCGATCGACACGATCGGATAGCGGCTCACCAGGGCCGCCAGCTGGTCCACCATCTCGGCACTGCTGTAGCTGCCACCGCCGAAGGCATAACGGCCATCCTTGTAGAACTCGGTGCTGGCCACATCCAGGGCCAGGGAGATTTCCTCTCCGGGCTTATAGCCCGCCTTCTCGATCGCCTGGATCAGGATGTCGGCGGCTTCGTTGTTGCCGAGGTCTGGGGCGAAGCCGCCCTCGTCTCCCACGGCGGTGGACATGCCGCGATCCTTGAGCAATCCCTTGAGCGTGTGGAACACCTCGGCACCCATCCGCAGGGCTTTGCGGAAGCTGTCGGCGCCATGGGGCACGATCATGAATTCCTGGAAATCCAGGCTGTTGGAGGCGTGGGCGCCGCCATTGATCACATTCATCAGCGGCACCGGCAGCAGGTTCGCCAGCGGACCGCCCAGATAGCGGTAGAGCGGCAGGTTGATGGCGTTGGCGGCGGCGTGGGCGTTAGCCAAGCTCACCGCCAGGATGGCGTTGGCCCCTAGAGCACTCTTGTTATCGCTTCCATCGAGCTCGTTCATGGCCGCATCCACGGCGCCCTGGTCGAGGGAGCTGAGGCCGCAGAGGGCTGGGGCGATCCGCTCTTCGATGTTTTCCACGGCCTTCTTCACACCCTTGCCGAAGTATTCGCCGTCGCCATCGCGCAGTTCGTGGGCCTCGTGGGCGCCCGTGCTGGCGCCGCTGGGGACGATCGCCCGGCCGCTGGCTCCCCCCTCCAGGTACAGCACCGCCTCCACCGTGGGGGTACCGCGGGAGTCGAGCACCTCGCGGGCCACGATCGAATCGATCACGAGGTCGAGGGAGTCGTACACAGGGGCTAGCCGTTTGGAGATGGCGCGATCCTATGGGGCGCCCCCTCCCATCCGGATGTGACGATCCCTACGGCTTGGCCTGGCCGTTGGGTCGAACAATTCCTTCTGGCGCGGCTCTCTCCAGGGCCGTGTCGGGCTTTCGTCAGGCAACCCCCACCGGTCCTCACCCGTTCCCTCCGGGTACAGGGTTTGCCAGCCCAGCCGCCGGCCCGCCCCGGCCAGAATGGCGTCGCTGGCGGCCATGCCCGCAGCTTCTGCCCGCTGCCGTTGCTGCTCCCCGCTCTCTCCTGCCCTCAACGATTCCACCCTGATGCGCCTGCTCCACACCATGCTCCGGGTCGGTGATCTGGAGCGCTCGCTCCGCTTCTACACCGAGGTGTTGGGCATGCACCTCTTGCGTCGCCGCGATTATCCCGAGGGACGCTTCACCCTGGCCTTCGTGGGTTATGGCGAGGAACGGGACCACACGGTGATCGAACTCACCCACAACTGGGATACCGATGCCTACGCGATCGGCAGCGGCTATGGCCACATCGCCATCGGCGTGGATGACATCCACGCCACCTGCGCCGCGATCGCCGGAGCCGGTGGACGCATCACCCGGGAACCCGGCCCGATGAAACACGGCACCACGGTGATCGCCTTCCTCGAGGATCCCGATGGCTACAAGGTGGAACTGATCCAGCTCGCCGCTACGGCTGCCACCCCGGTGGCCGCCGCCGCCCCCTGACCCGCTCACGCGCCGCCATCCCCGCTGCCGATGCCCACCATCTCCACGCCTCCGCCGTCGGCCAGCCTCACTGCCGATCCCGAGCGCTTCAGCGCTCCGGCCTGGGATCTGCTGGTCGCCAGTCAGGACATGGCTCGCCGCTGGCGGCACGGCGCCATGGATGTGGAGCACCTGCTGCTCACCCTGTTCACCGATCCCCGCTTCGCAGCCTGGGCCACACCGCTGCCTGTGGATGAGAACCGTCTGCTGGATCGGCTCGAGGCTTTTTGCGCCGCGCAACCGACGGCCTCCGACCCAACCCTCTACATCGGCGACGCCCTGGAGGATCTGCTCGAGGAGGCCGATCGGCGCCGTCAGGTCTGGGCCGCTCCCCTGCTGGAGCTTCCTCACCTGCTCCTGGCCCTACTGGAGGAACCGCGCATCGGCGCCCGATTGCTGCTGGAGGAGGGTCTGAGCGAAGACCTGCTGCTGCGGCAGTGGCGTCCGGCCGCTGCCCCGGCCTCCGGCCCAGGGGCTGATGGCTGGGTGGATGCCGAGCCCGCCGCCCGCACCGTCTCGCCACCCGTCACGGCCCCCCTCTCGCCCCCCGTCTCGCCCCCCGTGGCTGCCGCTGCGGCCGACCCGGCCGCCGGCCGCGCTGCCGCTGGTCGTCCGGGCCGGGCCGAAGGCAGCGGTCCTCCCCAGGGCCGGCTTGAGGCGACGTCCCCCGGCGACGGTCTCCGCCTGGAGGCGCTCGACGGCGAGGCCGCCCTCACCGCCCTCGATCGCTACGGCCGCGACCTCACCGCCGCCGCCCGCGCCGGCGAACTCGATCCGGTGATCGGCCGCGACAGCGAGATCCGCCGCCTGATCCAGGTGCTCTCGCGCCGTGGCAAGAACAATCCCGTGCTGGTGGGGGAATCCGGCGTGGGTAAGACCGCCGTGGTGGAATCCCTCGCCCAAAGGATCGTGGCGGGCGATGTGCCCGATGCCCTGCGGGGCCTGCGGCTCGTGGCCCTCGACCTGGGGGCCCTGATCGCCGGCGCCAAGTTCCGGGGGCAGTTCGAGGAGCGCCTGCGGGAGGTGTTGGCCCAGGTGCGGGAGGGGGAGGCCACCGCCGGGGATGCCGGCGGTGGCGTGGTGCTGTTCATCGATGAACTGCACACGGTGGTGGGGGGGGAGCGCTCCGGTCCCGATGCGGCCAGCCTGCTCAAGCCCGTGTTGGCTCGGGGCGATCTGCGCTGCATCGGCGCCACCACCCCCGAGGACTACCGCCGCACGATCGAGAAGGATCCGGCCCTGGAGCGCCGCTTCCAGCAGGTGCAGATCCGCGAGCCCGACCGCGACACCTGCCTGCAGATCCTGCGCGGCCTCAAGGAGCGCTACGAGCTCCACCACGGCGTGACCATTACCGATGGCGCCCTGGTGGCGGCGGCCCGGCTGGCGGACCGCTACCTCAGCGACCGCTGCCTGCCCGATTCCGCCATTGATCTGGTGGATGAGGCGGCGGCCCAGCTGCGCATGGAGGCCACCTCGAAGCCCCGGGCCGTGGAGGAGGCCGAAGCCGACCTGCGCCGGGTGGAGCTTGCCCTGCTGTCGGCCGAGGCTGCGCCCCAGGCGGAACGGGTGGCCCTGCAGGAGCGGCGCCGGCTTGCCCAACAGGCCCTGGAGTCCCTGCAAAGCCGCTGGAGCCGGGAGCGGGAGCGGCTGGCGGAGCTGCGGGAGCTGCTTCGCCAGGACGAGGAGCTGCGCCATGCCATCGCCGAGGCCGAGCGGGATGGTGCCTATGAGGAGGCGGCCCGGCTCGAGCACGACCAGCTCCAGGGCCTGCAGCAGCGCCGCCTCGATCTGGAGGCCGAACTCAAGGCTGATCCGATGCTGCGCGAGCAGGTGGAGGAGGGCGACATCGCCGATGTGGTGGCCCGCTCCACCGGCATTCCGATTCAGAGGCTGCTCGCGGGCGAGCGCCAGAAGCTGCTGGAGTTGGAGCAGCGGCTGAGCGAGCGGGTGATCGGCCAGCCCGAGGCCGTGGCCGCCGTGGCCGCGGCGATCCGCCGAGCCCGGGCCGGCATGCAGGCCCCCACCCGGCCGGTGGGCTCCTTTCTGTTTCTGGGCCCCACCGGGGTGGGCAAGACCGAGCTGGCCAAGGCCCTGGCCGGCTCCCTCTTCGATGGCGAGGAAGCCCTGGTGCGGCTCGACATGAGTGAATTCATGGAGCGCAATGCCGTGGCCCGCCTGGTGGGGGCGCCCCCTGGTTACGTGGGCTACGAGGAGGGGGGGCAGCTCACCGAGGCGGTGCGGCGCCAGCCCTATGCGGTCCTGCTGCTCGATGAGGTGGAGAAGGCCCACCCCGAGGTGTTCAACCTGCTGCTGCAGGTGCTCGACGACGGACGCCTCACCGATTCCCAGGGCCGCACCGTGGATTTCCGCCACACGGTGGTGATCATGACCAGCAACCTCGCCAGCCGGGCGATTCTCGAGCGGGCCCGGGCCGGCAGCTCCGACCCCTCCGACCCTGGCCGCGAGCAGCAGCTGGATCGGGAGCTGGAGCGGGCCGTGGACGAGGCCCTGGCGCGCCAGTTCCGCCCCGAATTCCTCAACCGCATCGATGAGGTGATCCGCTTTCGCCCCCTGCGGCCCGCCGATCTCCAGCGGATCGTGCGGCTTCAGCTGGCCGAGCTGGCTTCGCTGTTGCGGGAGCAGCAGCTGGAGCTGGAGGTGGAGGAGGCGGCGGTGGCCCTGTTGGCCGAGCAGGGCTACGAACCCGAATACGGAGCCCGGCCCCTGCGGCGGGTGCTGCGGCGGCGGATCGAGAACCCCCTGGCCACCCATCTGCTGGAGGATCGCTTTCGGGGCTGCAGCGGCGTGCGGATCGAGGCGGTTGCCGCCAGCGAGGGGGAGGCCGGCAGCCTTCGCTTCGTGCCCCAACCGAAACAGGGTGAGGACGTCCGGTAGGGTGGTCGTTTGTCGGTGCGCGCCTCCTCCGTGGATCCGGCCTCTCCCACTCCCGCAGGCAGCCAAGGCTCCGCCGAAAGCCGCCCCATCCAGTCGGCCGCAGAGGAGCCCGAGCTCGGCCTTGCTGGTTCCCTTGATCCGGATGCCAGGACCGGCTTTTTAGCGAGCACTCTGGCGGAACTCGGCAAGGTTGTCTGGCCTAGTCGTCAGCAGCTGTTCAGCGAGTCGGTGGCAGTGATTCTGATGGTGGCCCTTTCGGCCGCGGCGATCGCGGCGATCGATCGTTTCTACGGCTGGTTGTCCCAACTGGTGTTCCGTTGATGTCCTCCGCTCCCAGTCCCGTGTCCGAGCTTGATCACGACCTCCCCCCGACACCGGAGTCGCCCTCGGCCGCTGCTGCCGATCTCCTCACGCTGAGCGAAACCTCCGAAGGATCCGAAGCCTCCGAGGGAGCCGAGGGAAGCTCCGATCCGGATGCCGCGGGCAAGCCCCAGGTGGCGCGCTGGTATGCCGTGCAGGTGGCGTCAAGCTGCGAGAAAAAGGTGAAGGCCACCCTTGAGCAGCGGGCGGTCACCCTCGGGGTCGACAACCGCATCCTGGAGATCGAGATTCCCCAGACCCCCGGCGTGAAGCTGAAGAAGGATGGCAGCCGTCAGTCGATTGAGGAGAAGGTGTTCCCCGGCTACGTGCTGGTGCGGATGATCCTCGACGAGGACACGATGATGGCCGTGCGCAGCACCCCCAACGTGATCAATTTCGTGGGGCAGGAGGAGCGCCGCGCTACCGGCAAGGCCCGGGGCCACATCCGCCCCCGCCCCCTGAGCAGCCAGGAGGTGAACCGCATCTTCAAGCGGGCCGCCGAGAAGAAGCCCGTGGTCAAGGTCGATCTGGCCGAAGGCGATCAGATCCTGGTCACCGCTGGTCCGTTCAAGGACTTCCAGGGCGAGGTGATCGATGTCTCGGGCGAGCGCAGCAAGCTCAAGGCCCTGCTTTCAATCTTCGGCCGGGAAACCCCGGTGGAGCTCGAGTTTTCCCAGATCAGCAAGCAGAGCTGATCGCCCCCGGCCGTCTCCCTGCGGAGGACGGCCCCGGTGCTTACCCACCATGGGCGAGCACCACCCAGCCGGACCCTTCGGGCTCCGGTTATCCGCAGACCCTTCCCCGTTCCCACCGGGGGCCCCGTTCCCCCGTCTC
>JAPLIE010000120.1 GCA_026389265.1 Cyanobacteriota bacterium
CGGCGGTCTTCAGCCCCTGCGGTGGTTATCGCTGGTGGCTCCAGCGCACCTGGCAGCCGCAGCGTCCAACCCTGGTGTTTGTCGGGCTCAATCCCTCTTGCGCTGATGGACAGCGGGACGACCCCACCCTGCGGCGGCTGGTGGCCTACGGCCGCCGCTGGGGGTTCGGGCGGCTGGAGGTGATCAACCTCTTCGGCGCGGTGGCCACCACCCCGACGGCCCTGAAACGGTTGTCCGATCCGGTGGGAGCGGACAATGAGGCCTGGATCCGGCGCTGTCTGGAACGCCTCGGGCCGTGGCGTTCCGAAGCGATCCCTGCCCGGGAGTCCGCTGGAGCAGACCCGCTGGGGCCGCTCGGGTCGCTGCTCTGGCTGGGCTGGGGCAATGGCGGTGCTTGGCGGGGCCGCGATCGCGCCCTGCTCGCCCTCGTGGGCGAGTTTGCGGTCGAGCCGTTTGCCCTGTGCTGCACCGCCTCCGGCCAGCCCCGCCATCCTTTGTATTGCCCGGCGGCGATGACGCCGGGCCCATTTGCGCCATCCTGGGGGGAGTTTCCGGATTCGACGCCTTCCCATGCCCCGTGTTCCGCGTCGGTTTCACATCCACTTGATGCTCGAGGGCGGGCATGAGCAGGTGGTGGAGTTCCGCACCCTCGACGATTTCCAGAAGTGGTACGGCGGTGTGCTCACCTCGGCGGCGCCGGATGCCTTTGTGAACGTGCCGCTGGAGGATCTGGAACTGGAGTACTTGGTGCTGCGAGCCTCAAGTGTGATCGCGATCCGGGTGGAACCGCTGTTTGCGAGCGTTCAGGATTAGATCGTTCCCAGTACTAACGATCAGGATTCAACCCGGTACGCCGGCCAGCCTCGGGCCCGCTTCCCCGAGCCGGTGCAGGAGGGTGAGGGTGGTGAGCAGATCCGGGCCCTGCAGGCTGCCCAGCAGGGCGGCTCGGGCACTCTTCATCACCACCCCTTTCTTCACACCAGCCGCCGTGGCGGCTGTCTCCAGAAGAGTTTTGGCGGCATCCGCCTCGAGAGGACCTTCCGGCAGGCCATCACGCAGAGCTGCCATGGCCGCCGTGGCCCCTGGAGCGCCCAGCTGGTCTAAGGCGGCTTGATCGGGCTCCGGGCGGCGGAAGAAGGGGGCAGCCTGATCCACCCCATCGCTGAGACGGGTGAGGGAGGGAGCGAGAAGGGCGCACAGATCGAGCTGCCAGGCGGGATCGGCCGCAGCTCCAACCATGGCCCAGCCCTCCGCCTTCCAAAGGGGTAAGAGTTGCTGCCGGAGGACTTCGGGATCCAGGCCATGGAGCACCTGGGCGTTGAGCCAGTCGAGCTTGTCCCAGTCGAAGCGGGCACCGGCCCGGTTCACGCGATCGAAACCGAACACCGCCGCCGCTTCGACCAGGCTGAAGCGCTCCCCCATGCCCTCCGGCGGCGACCAGCCGAGCAGGGTCATGTAGTTGGCCAGGGCCTCGGCCACGTAGCCCATGCGGCGGAAATCGCTCACGGAGGTCACCCCATCCCGCTTGGAGAGCTTGCGGCCCTCTTGGTTGAGGATCAGGGGGGTGTGGGCGAACAACGGGGCGGGGACGCCGAGGGCTTGGTAGAGCAGCAGTTGCTTGGCCGTGTTGGCGATGTGGTCTTCGCCACGGATCACGTGGCTGATGGCCATGGCGGCGTCATCCACCACCACCACGAGGTTGTAGAGGGGATCTCCGATCTGGTCGGCCGGGGCGCGCCGGGCAATCACCATGTCGCCCCCCAGATCAGCGCCGGACCAGCGCATCTCCCCTCGAACGAGGTCGTTCCAGGTGATGGTGGCGTCGTCATCGATGCGGAAGCGCACCGTGGCTTCGCGGCCCTCAGTGATGAAGGCCTGCTCCTGCTCGGGGGTGAGGTGGCGGTGGCGGTTGTCGTAGCGAGGCGGCAGGCCATGGGCTGTCTGCTGCTCGCGCATCGCCGTGATCTCCGCTTCGGTGGCGTAGCAGCGGTAAGCACTGCCAGAGGCGAGCAGCTCTGCGATGGCCTGGCGGTGCTCGGCGATGCGGGCGCTCTGAATCACAGGCTCCCCATCCCACTGGAGGCCCAACCACTGAAGGCCTTCGAGAATGTTGGCCGTGTATTCGTCCTTGCTGCGTTCGCGGTCGGTGTCCTCGATGCGGAGGAGAAACTGGCCGCCGTGGCGCCTGGCGAACAGCCAGTTGAACACCGCAGTGCGCGCCGTGCCGATGTGGAGGGTGCCGGTGGGGCTTGGGGCCAGACGAACCCGGACCGGACCATCGACTGCCACGGTGGCGGGCTCCTATGAAGTGAACGGGACTGACGGGGCTCGAACCCGCAACTTCCGCCGTGACAGGGCGGTGCTCTAACCGATTGAACTACAGTCCCCCGTCGCTTACGCGGGCTGATAGAGCCCGGGAATCGGCGGCGCCAGCCATATGACCGGCTTCACCAGTATCTAACGTGACCTGTCCCTCCGTCAACGTTGCTGAGGTCATGGGCTGCTTGCGCCGACCCAGTAGCCATGGCTTCCTACAAAAAAGCCTCCCATGTGCTGGGAGGCCAAGGGAGGGTGAGGTAAAAGAAAGTTCTAATCCTGGTGTGGCTCGGATTAGCTGATCAGCTTGATTGACAGGGCTGAGAAATACAGACCAGAAAAATTCGGACCCGGCTGGTTGGTGTTCAGGGACGGAAACCAGCCGGCTCGATCAGACGCACTTGATTGCCCCGGGCCGTGAATTCCCGACCTTGGTCGCTCTGCACGACAACCCGACCCCCAGATTTGACACGGATCACGCGGGCCCGAACCCAGCCGAGGGCTGCGGACTCCAGCACTTTCACCACGTCACCGGGTTGTAGATCCAACTCCATGCTCGGAACCACGAAACTGCAAATGGGGCCATCGAACGCGCCGTGGAGGACTTGAACCCCCGACATCAGGTTTTGGAGACCTGCG
>JAPLIE010000128.1 GCA_026389265.1 Cyanobacteriota bacterium
CGGGGCCACATCCGCCAGGGGGGTCTGGGCCATCGGGAAGGAAGCGGCCTGTCGGCGCCACACTTTGCCACCGCACCGCGGCCCCCTCCGCCTCCGAGGTTGGAACGCAAACCCGAGCTGGAACCCAAAGACACTGTTCAGGAGGCTCCTAGGGTGCCGCCACCCTTGGATCGGCCATGGCCACGGCACAAGCCCTGCTGGAGCTGGTTCGTTGGCACCGGCCGAGCGGCCGCCTGATCCTGCTGATTCCGGCCGGCTGGGCCCTGTGGCTCAACCCCCAGGCCCCGCCGCCGGCCCCCCTGGTGGGCTGGATTGTGCTGGGCGGCCTGGCGGTGAGCGCCGCGGGCTGCATCGCCAACGACCTCTGGGATCGGCGCATCGACCCCTTGGTGGAACGCACCCGCAACCGCCCCCTGGCCTCGGGCCGGGTCGGGGTTCCCACCGCCTTCGCCTTGTTGCTGGTCTGCCTGCTGGCCGCCCTGCTGGTGGTGCTGGCCCTGCCGCAGGCCGTGCGGGGCCTCTGCCTCGCCCTGGCCCTGGCCACCCTGCCGCCGGTGCTGCTGTATCCATCCGCCAAGCGCTGGTTCCCCTACCCTCAGCTTGTGCTTGCCCTCTGCTGGGGTTTTGCGGTGCTGATCCCCTGGGCAGCTGCCAGCGGCACCCTGGCGGGTGGCTGGCCCCTGCTGCTGGTCTGGCTGGCCACCCTGGCCTGGACCTTCGGCTTCGACACGGTGTACGCCATGAGCGACCGGGACGACGATCGGCAGCTGGGGGTGCGCAGCAGTGCCCTGAGCCTGGGCAAAGCAGCTCCCATGGTCGTGGCCGGCTGCTACGCGCTCACGGCCCTCGCCCTGGCCGGAGCTGCCCTGCTCCGCGGTCTGGGCGGCTACGGGTTCTGGCTGGCCTGGGCGATCGCCTCGGCCGGCATGCTGCGAGAAGCCTGGCAACTCCGCCGCCTCGACCTGCCCCGCGCGACCTACGGGCTCCACTTCAGCCGCCAGGTGCAGCTTGGTGCCCTGCTGCTGCTAGGCCTGATCCTGGCCAGCAGGGGCTGAAAGCCACGGCTCCCTTCGAGGCTGCTGGTTCCTGGATCGATGTAGGCCGTGTAGCGGCATCGATCTCCCGCGAACTCCAGCGAAAGCCAGCCCACTGCACCCGCCGGCAGCAACGCCTGGGAGAATCTTGGCGATCGAGGGTCACCCGGGCGTCCGGGCTGCAGCTCCCTTGCCATGGCCCCTGCGATCTCCCGCGCGATGCCCCCAGCCACCGGCCGAACTGCCCTGCCGCTCCCCCTGCCGCCACCCCTGCAGCCCGGTGATCGGGTTCGGCTGGTGGCGGCCAGCTCGGCCCTCGCCGATGGCGAACGGCTGGAGGCCGGGGTTGCCCTGCTGCGCCAGTGGGGCCTGGCGGTGGAGGAACGGCCCGCCTTGGTGGGCCGCCGTTGGGGCTACCTCGCTGGCCGTGATCACGAACGGGCGGCCGATCTATCGCCCGATCCGAAGTCCGCTCTCACCGCCCCGCCAGCGGCCCTGCAGGCCTGCGTGCGGGGCGGCTGGGGTTCGGCGCGGCTGTTGGAGCAGCCCCTGGCCCAGACGGAGGGCTGGCTGCTGGGGTTCTCCGATGTCACCTCCCTGCTCTGGGACCGGGTGAATCGGGGCCAAGGCGGCGCGGTGCACGGGCCGCTGCTCACCACCCTGGCGGCCGAGCCCGCCTGGAGCATCGAGCGGCTGCGGGCCCTGCTGTTCGGTGAACCGGTGGACGACCTCGAGGCGGTGGGCTGGCGCGGTGGCGTGGCCGAGGGGCCGCTGCTGGTGGCCAACCTCACGGTGGCCACCCACCTGCTGGGAACACCCCATCTGCCCGCCCTGCGCGGCGCGATTCTGGTGTTCGAGGACGTGGGCGA
>JAPLIE010000139.1 GCA_026389265.1 Cyanobacteriota bacterium
GAGCCCGAAGCCTCGGCGTCTCCGCAGAACTTCCCAGACAACCCATTCGTCCTCCCAGTCGGGAGTGTCCGTAACCATGGTGGCAACACCCACGAGCCCTGCGGCTGTCGAGGCCTTCCCTCACCTGCAGGCCACAAACTCTTATGTGATCGCCGACATCGGCCTGGCCGACTTCGGGCGCAAGGAACTGAACATCGCCGAAACCGAGATGCCGGGCCTGATGGCCCTCCGCACCAAATACGGCGCCGAGAAGCCCCTCAAGGGCGCCCGCATCGCGGGTTCGCTCCACATGACGATCCAGACCGCCGTTCTGATCGAGACCCTTGCGGCCCTCGGTGCCGAAGTGCGCTGGGCTAGCTGCAACATCTTCTCCACCCAGGATCACGCCGCCGCGGCGATCGCTGCAGCCGGCATTCCGGTCTTCGCCTACAAGGGCGAAACCCTTGATGAGTACTGGGCCTTCACCCATCGCATCCTCGAGTGGGGCGATGGCGGCACCCCCAACATGATCCTCGACGATGGCGGCGACGCCACCGGCCTGGTGATCCTCGGCACCAAGGCCGAGAAGGATCTCTCGGTGCTCGACAACCCCGGCAGCGAAGAGGAGATCGCCCTGTTCAAGTCGATCCGGGCCAAGCTCGCCGGCGATTCCACATTCTACTCGCGCATCCACGCCAACATCCAGGGCGTCACCGAGGAGACCACCACCGGTGTGGCCCGTCTCTATCAACTGCAGAAGAGCGGTGAGCTGCCCTTCCCGGCGATCAACGTCAACGACTCGGTGACCAAGAGCAAGTTCGACAACCTTTACGGTTGCCGCGAATCGCTCGTGGACAGCATCAAGCGCGCCACCGACGTGATGGTGGCCGGCAAGGTGGCCCTGGTGATGGGCTACGGCGATGTCGGCAAGGGTTCGGCTCAGTCGCTGCGGGGCCTCGGCGCCACCGTGATGATCGCCGAGATCGATCCGATCTGCGCCCTGCAGGCGGCGATGGAGGGCTACCGCGTCGTGCGCCTCGACGACGTGGTGAAAGATGTGGACATCTTCGTGACCGCCACCGGCAACTTCCAGGTGATCCGCCACGAGCACCTGATCCAGATGAAGGATCAGGCAATCGTGTGCAACATCGGCCACTTTGACAATGAGATCGATGTGGTTTCCCTGAAGCAGTACGAATGGGACAACATCAAGCCCCAGGTGGATCACATCGTGCTCCCCAGCGGCAACCGCATTCTGCTGCTGGCTGAAGGTCGCCTGGTCAACCTGGGTTGCGCCACCGGCCACCCCAGCTTCGTGATGAGCAACTCCTTCACCAACCAGGTGCTGGCCCAGATCGAGCTCTTCACCAAGGGCTCCCAGTACGGCAAGGAGGTCTACGTGCTGCCCAAGCACCTCGATGAGATGGTGGCCCGCCTCCACCTCGACAAGATCGGTGCCAAACTCACCGAGCTCAGCCCCGAGCAGGCCGCCTATATCAATGTGCCGGTTGAGGGGCCTTACAAGCTCGAGCATTACCGGTATTGAGGTGACCAGATTTCCAGGCGATATCAGCTAAGTTATTTGATTTGAAAGGCGGCACTATTTGCCGCCTTCTTTTTTTGTATTTGATTTCTCCTGGCCTTCAGAAAAGAGAAGCTCATGTTCAACCGGATCAGTGCCAGTCGACGTGGGGCCTTTGCCCTTTTCTTCTACTTGCTGGCTATTGCAATATATCTTTTTGCTGTTGTCCCCGGCCCTGGAATTGCGCTGCCGTGGATGGAAGTCGATGATGGCCTATTCTTGCGTTGGTCTATTTCTATCCAGCAAGGCGGCTGGCTTGGGCCATGGGATTATTTGACAACATCCAAGGGCCCCTTACACTCCTATTTAGTTGGCTTGCTCTCCCATTTTGGAGTCAATCCATTCGCATACAAGCGTCTTTTCTTGCTGATCGCTGCGTTTTGTTGTTCTCCGCAGGCCTGGCCCTGCTGGCATTGTCGCTGATCATTCTTTTTTCGTGGCGTATAGTTCCTTTCACCGGTCCCAATACGATGGTATTCGCTGCATCTTCTGCCATCGCTGCAATGAGCATCTTGTCCGACTATATACTTAGTCGCGAAATGTTATACCAAAAATTTTCATGTTCTAGGAGAAGCCTGTCTCATCGTGTTGATTCTTTTTTGGGTTTGCGCAACAAGGGCACGGATCGATTATTTAAGTTTGCGGCGATTGCTTTTCTCTCATCTTTAGTTGGCTTTTTTTCATTGTTGGCCTTTTTGTTGCATTCTTCATTGTCCAGCCCTTTAGCGGCACTTGCAGGTTTTGTTGGATGCGCGTTAATGTTTATTTCTATCTCTTTTTATCTCACGGCAACGAAGCTGACTACCTATCGATCTTTGCATGATTTTTCTCGATAAACTTATTTAATGTAGTAGACAAGGTTGCTGGTCATGCCCCATAGCTTGTGGTGGTGTTTTGCGAAGTTTTTGCCACACGCTTTAATAAGATAGTCTAGGTCGCCTTCGCAAAGCAAGTTTAAATTTTTTTCATCGCCGAAAAAGGGGCGGCCTGTGAGCTTGAGAAACTTGCGGAAAAGCGAAGGTCTTAACCAGTGAATAAAAGGAGTTAAGGTGTGAAACTCAAGCGGGAAAAAGCGATTTGGCGTTGTGATAACCGTTGATTTCCCAACGCGTGTAAGCTCTTTTATTAATTGCTTTTGTTTTTGCCGTGATCCAACATGTTCAATCACCGCCGAGCAGAAGACAAGATCAAAGCTGGCATCCGGGAAAGGAAGGCTGCAGGCATCCGCTTTGATGAAGCGCAAGCCTGGATATTCCTGTTCAAGGAAGCTGGCATCTTCTAGTCCAACTGCCGTTAAGGAGCTTGGATAGGGAAACAGACGCTCAAAAAAATTGGAATCGGGAGTGCGGTCTGAAGTGACTCCAGCATCCAGTACGCGCCAAGCTGAATTAATATTTATTTGACTGAGGAGTTCTTGATAAATGCTCAGTCTGACCTTCCAGGCTAGTCTCGGCCCGAAGCCTCCAAGTCTTGGAGCAATGTATTGAGATTCGATTTTCATGACATGCCGCGGGAGAGAATTTTCACGCCAGTGCACACTAAAGCCAATCCTATTATTTTGTCTATGGTCATTTGCTCCTTGAATAGAGTTAGGCCAATTATTGTTGTTAGAACAATGGAAACCGCTATTACCAGAGGGTAGGCTTGTGACAACGGATGGCGGGTCAGAAGTCCAACCCAAAGTACGGTTGACAACGCGTAGAGTAGGCACGCGGCAAGAAAAATTGGAGTTGTGAAAAGATGGATTGCGTAGCTGAGTAGGCCATTGCCATGGAAGCCCCCTGGCTTTGCAGCCAGCTTGAACATTGCTTGTCCAGTGGCCAGTAAGACCGAGTAGAGAAACAGGCTTGCCAGAGAATTGCCAGTCATGGCTTTGAGATGGCTGCCACCAGCCTACCCTCTGGCTGCTTGGTGCCCCTTCGAAAAATGCATATCTTTTTCTGTGCTATTTCTGCAGATTCGTCAGACAACCGCAAGCATGTTCATAATTAAATTTTTTTAGTTCATTCTTGAACTGCCATCAGTTGAGCTTCGTGTCTTGATATCATTCCCATAAATGGAGATCTCAGTCTTGGCCCTCGAACTGGTCCAGAAGCTTCCTGAGCTGATCGGCTCCGCGGTGGAGGCGAATCCTGCATCTGGCTATGCCGCCATCTTCGCGGCGATGTTTTTGGAGAATCTTTTCCCGCCGATTCCTTCTGAGCTGATCATGCCCCTGGGGGGCTTCTATGTGCGCGGCGGCCAGCTCGCCCTGGTGCCGGTGGTGTTGGCCGGGCTGCTAGGCACGGTGCTCGGCGCCCTCCCCTGGTACGGGATCGGGCGGCTGGTGAACGAGCAGCGGCTGGAGCGCTGGCTGGAGCGCCATGGCCGCTGGATCGGTATCAGCCCCCAGGAGCTGAAGCGCAGCCGCACCTGGTTCAACCGCCATGGCACCGCCCTGGTCTTCTGGGGGCGGCTGATCCCTGGCATCCGCACCCTGATCTCGGTGCCGGCCGGCATCGAGATGATGCCGTTCGTGCCTTTCCTGATCTGGACCACGGCCGGCAGTTTGATCTGGACCCTGATGTTGACCCTGGCGGGTTATGGCCTCGGTGAGGCTTACACCAACGTGGAGGTGTGGCTTGATCCGGTGACCAAGGTGATCAAGGTGCTGCTGGTGCTCGCCGTGCTCGGCTTCGCTGTGTGGCTTGGGCTGCGCACCTGGAAGAAGCGGCAGGACAGCCACTGAGGCCTCTTGATCCCGATGCCCGCCGAACCAGACGGCGGGCATCGTTTGACCTGCATCCCCTCAGGGGCCCGGGAAGGCTTCATTGCCTACCCCTGCTGGCAGGGGACCCCCGCCCCATCTTCCAAAGCAAGCCCAAAGAAAAAAGGCGCCCCGCGAAGGGCGCCCTGGTGGCTTCGTGCCACTTAATAGCCCGGCTGGGCAAGTGGCACAAGCCCGGCGGCCGCTCAGAACGGCACCTCCTCGTCGCTGGGCTCGCCGCCGCCGAAGCCGCCGCCGCCTCCGAAGCTGCCACCGGCTTCCGCATCCCGCTTGCTGCCCAGCAGCTCGAGCCGGTCGACGCGGATCACCGGTTTGCTGCGCTCCTCGCCGGAGCCCTTATCGGTCCAGCGGTCGAGCTTGAAGGAGCCGATGATGCCCAGCAGGGAGCCCTTGCGGACGTAGTCGGCGGCTACCTGGGCCTGTTTACCCCAGATCTCGAGGTTGAACCAGTCGGGCTCGTCGCCCGAGCTGCGGCGGTTCACCGCCAGGGTGAGGTTGGCCACCATGCTGCCGGATTCGAAGTAGCGGACTTCGGGATCGCGGCCGGCCCGGCCGACCAGGGTGATGGAGTTGACGCCCATAGGAGTGGATGGAAACGGTTGGATCAATGATGCGGCACCCCCTGGCTGGGGGAGCCACGCTTCATCGGTTCCACCGGCTGTCTCACCCTCCTCTCCGCTGTCGGCCGCCACCGGAGAAAGCGCCGAGGCGCCCCCTATGATCCGCCTTCTGCCCTCAGCCGTTCCCGTGTTCTTCCGTCGTTTCCAGTTCTCCCGCGATATCGGCATCGATCTGGGCACGGCGAACACCCTGATGTACGTGTCGGGCAAAGGGATCGTGCTCCAGGAGCCCTCGGTGGTGGCCATCGACCTGGAGCGCAACGTGCCCATGGCCGTGGGTAATGAAGCCAAATTGATGCTCGGCCGCACCCCCGGCAACATCCGGGCCGTGCGGCCCCTGCGCGATGGCGTGATCGCCGACTTCGACGCCGCCGAGCAGATGATCAAGACCTTCATCCAGAAAGGCAACGAGGGCCGCGGTGTGATCGCCCCCCGGCTGGTGATCGGCATCCCCAGCGGTGTCACCGGTGTCGAGCGCCGCGCCGTGCGGGACGCCGGCCTGGCCGGCGCCAAGCAGGTGCATCTGATCGATGAGCCCGTGGCGGCGGCGATCGGCGCCGGTCTGCCGGTCACCGAGCCCGTGGGCACGATGATGGTGGACATCGGCGGCGGCACCACCGAGGTGGCCGTGCTCAGCCTCGGCGGCACCGTGCTGAGCGAGTCGGTGCGGGTGGCGGGCGATGAGCTCAGCGACGCGATCGGCGTCTACCTCAAGAAGGTGCACAACCTCGTGGTGGGGGAGCGCACCGCCGAGGACATCAAGATCCGCATCGGCTCCGCCTTCCCCGATAACGAGCACGACGAGACCTCCCTGGATGTGAGGGGTCTGCATCTCCTCTCTGGCCTGCCCCGCACGATCAACGTGCGTGCCGGTGACATCCGCGAGGCCATGGCCGAACCCCTCAATGTGATCGTGGAGGCCGTGAAGCGCACCCTGGAGCGCACCCCGCCCGAACTCGCAGCAGACATCGTGGACCGCGGCATCATGTTGGCCGGCGGCGGTGCCTTGGTGCGCGGCATCTGCGACCTGATCAGCCACGAGACCGGCATCCTCACCCACGTGGCCGAGGATCCCCTGCTCTGCGTGGTGAACGGCTGCGGCATGGTGCTCGAGGACTACAAGCGTCTGGAGCGGGTGCTTGATACTCCCGACTTCGCCCGTCAGTACATCTGAGGCCTATGCCGGCGCCCCGCTGGCTCCGTTCCCTGGCCCTGCCTTCCCTGCTCCAGGCCTGGCCCTGGCTGCTGGTGGCGCTGGCCCTCCTTGGCGTGCGCCTCAGTAAGGGGGCTGGCCTGGCCGATGCCTATGCCCTGCTCAGTCGTCCCTTCTGGCCCGGCACGGCCCAGGCCGAATGGCTTCGCTCGGCCCGCCGCTTCGAAGACACGGCCCGCATCGGTGCCCTTGAGGCTGAGAACGCCCGCCTGCGGGGCTTGATCGGTCTGCAGCAGGCCAGCCCGAAGCGGCTCACGGCACCGGTGATCGCCCGCGAGCCGGCCGGCTGGTGGCAGACCCTGCTGCTGGGCCGTGGATCGCTGCAGGGGGTGGCCGAGGGCCAGGCGGTGCTGGCTCCTGGCGGGCTGATCGGCCTGGTGGGTTCTGTCACCCCGAGCACCGCCCGGGTGACCCTGCTCACCGATCCGGCCAGTCGGGTGGGGGTGTGGGTGGGCCGCACCCGCCACCATGGCCTGCTCACGGGCCTGGGCACGCCCCGGCCCGTGGTGCGTTTCCTCGAGAAGGAACCGGGCGTCGTGCCCGGTGATGTGGTCACCACCTCCCCCGCCAGCACCCTGGTGCCTCCGGATCTGCCGGTGGGGGTGATCCAGTCGGTGGATGCGGGTGCCGATCCCGCGCCGGAGGCCGTGGTGCAGCTGGCGGCACCGGTCGGTTCTGTCGACTGGGTGCAACTGCTGGCGCGCTGATGGCCCTGCTCTCCCGCCACCCCTGGTTCGCCGCTTCGATCCTGCTGGTTCCTCTGCTGACCCTGGCCGCTCCAGGCTTGCCCCGGCTGGCCGGGGTGGGGCCCTGCTGGGCCATCCTCTGGTTGTTGCCCTGGGCCCTAGTCGAGGGAAGCCTCTCGGGAGTGCTCGCCGGTGCCATCCTGGGGTTGCTGCTGGATTCCCTTCATCACGGTGGCGTGAGTGAGATGCCGGCCCTGATGCTGCTGGGGTGGTGGTGGGGGCGGATCGGTCGGCTCGGGGCGCCCGTGGAGCGCAGCTTCAGCCTGGGGCTGCTGGCCCTGCTGGGCACCCTGGGGCTCGATCTGACGCTGATGCTGCAGTGGGCTCTGCGTAGCGGCCTGGGGGCCAGCAATCACCTTCCCGGCGGAGCGATCGATCCGGCCCAGCTGGCCCAGCCCGGCTGGCATCTCGATGACCTGGCCGGTGCCGGTCTGCATGTGCTGCTGGCCCGCACCCTGCTCACCGCCCTCCTGGCCCCGGTGCTCTGCTCCCTCCAGCTCCTGCTGTGGCGGCAGCAGGCTGGCGGCGTCGGGCGGCGCTGAGGGTGGACCCCATGCAGCGGCGCTTTCCGATCCAGCTCCGCCGGACACATCCAGGTGTTCGTCGGGCCCCTCAGGGTCTGCGGCTCGGTCCAGCCGCCGGTGTTCTGCGGGTCCTGGGGGGGGTGTCTCTGGCGCTCCTGCTCGCTTGCGGCGGATGTGGCCGGGGCACGGCACCCGTCGCGGCTCCCCGGCCCCGTCAGCTCACGGTCTGGACCCTCGATCTGGCTCCCCGTTTTTCGCCCTACATGGGCCGCGTCATCGCGGCCTGGGAGCGGGCCCATCCGGGGGTGTCGGTGCGCTGGATCGATGTTCCCTGGAGTTCGGTGGAGCGCAAGCTGCTGGCGGCCGTGTTCGCGCGCACCGCCCCCGACCTGGTGAATCTCAACCCTCCCTTCGCGGCCAACTTGGCCAGCAAGGGGGGCCTGCTCAATCTGGCCACGGTGCTGCCTCCCGGTGCCGCCTCCGCCTATCTGCCCGAGGTGTGGCAGGCCGGCCGGCAGGGGGATCTGCAGTTCGCCATTCCCTGGTACCTCACCACCCGGGTGACCCTGGCCAACCGGAAGCTGCTCCAGCAGGCCGGCTACACAGCGCCGCCCCGCCGCTGGGACCAGCTTCCCGCCTACGCCGAGGCCATCAAGCGCCGCACCGGCCGCTATGCCCTCTTCGTGACCGTGGTGCCGGATGACTCCGCCGAGTTGTTGGAGACCCTCGTGCAGATGGAGGTGCACCTGCTCGACGCCAACCATCGCGCGGCCTTCAACAGCGCCGCTGGTCGGCGGGCCTTCGCCTTCTGGACCGATCTTTACCGCCGTGGCCTGTTGCCCCCCGAGGTGGTGAGCCAGGGCTATCGCCGCGCGATTGAGCTCTATCAGGCGGGCGATCTGGCCCAGGTGGCCAGTGGTCCCGATTTTCTGCGCAACCTGCAGACCAATGCCCCCGGCATCGCGGCGCTGACCGCCCCTTTTCCGCCCCTGGTGGGCCCCGGCGGCCAGACCAACGTGGCGGTGATGAACCTGGTGGTGCCGCGCCAGAGCACCATGGCCCCCGAGGCCACCAGCTTCGCCCTGTTTCTCACCGATGCGGCCAACCAACTGGCCTTTGCCCGCGAAGCGCGGGTGCTCCCCTCCTCGCGTGCGGCCCTGAAGGGGCTGGAGCAGGATCTCGCCCTTGCGGTGGTGGATCCGGCCGCCGAACCTCAGGAGGCGTTGGTCAGGCAGGCCCGCGCCCTATCCGTGCGCAACCTGGATCAGGCTCGGGTCCTGGTGCCGGCCACCCCGGGCATCAAGCGGCTGCAGGCGATTCTCTACACCCAGTTGCAGCGCGCCATGCTGGGCCAGATCGGCAGCGATGCGGCCCTGTCCGAGGCAGAACGGCAGTGGAACCGTTACGCCGAGGCCCGCTGGCCCTGAGTGCGACTCAGCAAACCCCCGGCCAGCAATCCGTAGAAAAGCTTAAATCTCTCAGATCTCTTGCCCCGGCGGCGATCCGGGAGGTGACCCAGACCGCTGCCTGAGGGTATGGTTGCGATTCTTCATTGCTGTGTCACTCGACACGCCACCCATGTCCCTTTCCCTGGAGGACAAGCCCGCGCAGCCGCTGCCCACGGGTGAGGCTCCCGATCACGGGCTTGCGGTGGACGTCTCCGAGGACGGCAATGGTCTGGCTTCCGATGGCGGCGATTCCTCCTGCCCCGCTGATGGCGGTGGCGACCTGCGCGCCACTGTGCTGGTGGTCGACGATGAACCCGCCGTGCGCCGCGTGCTGGTGATGCGCCTGCAGCTGGCCGGCTACCGGGTGATCTGCGCGGAGGACGGAGAGGAGGCCCTGAGCCTCTTCCATCGGGAGCAGCCCGATTTGGTGGTGCTCGACGTGATGCTGCCCAAGTTGGATGGCTTCGCGGTGTGCCGTCGTCTGCGGGCCGAATCCTGTGTGCCGATCATCTTCCTCTCGGCTCTCGATGCCATCACCGAGCGGGTGGCGGGCCTGGATCTCGGTGCCGACGACTACCTGCCCAAGCCCTTCAGTCCCAAGGAACTGGAGGCGCGCATCGCCACCATCCTGCGCCGGGTTGGCCGTGGCTCGGCGGCCGCCGAGCCCCGCGATGTGCCCAGCGGCGGCGGCGTGCTGCGAGTGGGGGATCTGGTGGTGGACACCAACCGCCGTCAGGTGACCCGCGATGGCCAACGCATCGCCCTCACCTACACCGAATT
The DNA here is from genome assembly GCA_026389265.1 of Cyanobacteriota bacterium. Lineage (GTDB taxonomy): Bacteria > Cyanobacteriota > Cyanobacteriia > PCC-6307 > Cyanobiaceae > Cyanobium. The sequence goes on from JAPLIE010000139.1 coordinate 9,660, forward strand.
CAGTTTGCTTGAACTCCTGTTCCGCGAACCTGGCCGCGTGGTGCCCCGGGCCGAGATTCTCGAGCAGCTCTGGGGCTATCCCCCCCGCCGCGCCGCCGACCTGCGGGTGGTGGATGTTTACGTGGCCCGTCTGCGGGGCAAGCTTGAGCCCGACCCCCGCAATCCCGAGCTGATCCTCACCGTGCGTGGCACCGGCTACGCCTCCCAGCGCATGGCCGACGCGCCGATGGCCGCGGCGGGCTGAGGTTCGCTCCCCGAGCTGATCGCCCGACTGAGGCCCGGTCAACATCCAGGCGACTCCCCAGCAATGGGGCCACCGGAAGGGTTCAGTGCTCCTGCAGGATGGGCCTGAATTCGTTTCTTGAGCTGCCTTGTCGGATCTGCGCGAGACCCGCCTGGAGAAAGCCCGCACGCTCGACTCCCTCGGCCGGGCGCCCTATGCCCTCGGCTTCAGTCCCAGCCACCGCACCGCCGCGCTGCAGCAAGCCCACGCCGACCTGGCCAACGGCGAGGAGCGCGAGGCCGATGTGGCCGTGGCCGGCCGGGTGATGACGCGCCGGGTGATGGGCAAGCTGGCCTTCTTCACCCTCGCCGATGAAAGCGGCCCGATCCAGCTCTACCTCGAGAAGGCCACCCTCCAGGCGGCCCACCCCGATAACCCCGAGGTGTTCGCCCAGCTCACCTCCCTGGTGGATGCG
>JAPLIE010000022.1 GCA_026389265.1 Cyanobacteriota bacterium
ATCGGCCACCGCCAGTCCGAGGCTGGGGTCGTAGGCCCGCCACCCCGCCCCCGGCAGATACACCTCCGCCCAGGCATGCAGTTCCTGTTCGGTGACTTCCGGCGGATGGTGCATCGAATAACCGCTCACGAAGCGAGCGGCGAGCCCCTGGCTGCGGCAGGCCTCCACGTAGAGGATGGCGGTATCGCGACAGGCCCCGCTGCGGCCGGCCAGGGTCTCGGCGGGCGCCATCGGATCACCATCCGGCCGGCCCACGTGGTGAAAGCCGTGGTGGATCCCATCGGCGAGGGCCATCAGGAACGGGGCCGTGGCCTGGCCCACGCTGGCCGCCAGTTCCGCAGCCCAGGTCGCCACCTCCATGTCGACCGGCTCCCGGGCCAGGAAGGGGCTCAGGGAGAGGGCGGTGGCGGCGTCATAACGGGCCGGCAGGCTGGCGACGGCCGGATCGGTGATGATCCAGTCGAAGGGATTGGCCTGCAGGGTCTCCACCTCCATCGTCACGGTCAGATCGAGCCGCTCGCGCAGGTCGTCGAACCAGACCACCTGGCTGGCATTGCCATCGGCGTCAAGGCCGTCGCTGCGTCCGCTGGGAGGCGGCTCAACCTCCAGGTTGTGGTGCAGCAACCTCTGGGAAGAGTCTTGACGTGGGGTGAGGCGAACCGTAAGCGGCTCGAAGAAGACCGGCCGGTCATAGCGGTAGTGGAGGCTGTGCCGGATCCGGAAAAGCATGGCGATCAGGCGGAGCGGACGGGATAACCAGGATGTCAGCCCCGCTGCGGGGTGTTCCAGTCGAGGGCATCGCTCACCCTGCCCCGGAACGGCTCCCCAACGCCGTAGGTGATCAGCGGCTCCACACCCAGATCCTCGACCAGGGGAAAGAAGCGCAGCGAAAACCACCGCAGGAACAGATCAAAGCTGCGCGGGGATGGCCAGAGCTGCCGGTCCACACTCCAGAGATCGAGTTCGGCAGCGAAGATCTCCTCATGCAGGCCCCTGAGCAGAACCAGGGCAGCCGCTTCATCGTTGTAGGCCGGGATGAGATAGAGGCTCTCGTCCGCCGCTCCGCCCTCCAGATCCTCCCGAGTCCAGAACGGACGGCTCCACTCCCGCATCGGTGGCTTCGGCGCCACGGCGAGCGCACAGCGGTTGAGCACGGCCATGGCAGGAAACTGGCCAAGGAACGCAACCGCGCCGCCGCCGAGCGCACCTTGATGGCCTGGATCCGCACCAGCCTCTCGCTGATCAGCTTCGGCTTCGGCCTCGACAAGATCATCGCCGCGATCCGCAGCAACGTCAGCTCCGAACCGGGCCATGCCCAGCTCTCTGTCCGGCTGGTGGCGGTGGCCTTTGTGCTCACGGGCATCCTGTCGATGGTGGCGGCCACGGTGCAGCACCGGCGCGTGATCCGGCGGCTGCGCCGTCAGGACTACACCTACCTCGAAGAACCCTCGATCGCTCAGGCCACCGCGGTGCTGCTCACCCTGATCGGCCTAGTGACCTTAGGGCTGCTGGTGGCGGGCGCCCTGGCATCCTGATCACTGGAATCCTGATCAACGAAGGCAGCGGCCCAGGCCTTTAGCCGGGCGTGATCCGGTGGCTGAGCGTGTCCCGCGGCAGTTCGCCAAACAGGAGGCGATAGTCCCGGGCGAAGTGGCCGGCGTTGAGAAAGCCCCACTCCGCAGCGATCGATCCGATCCGCACCTGATCGGAATCGGCCCTCAGCAGCAACCGGCGCACGCTGTGGAGGCGTTGAAGCTTGACATAGGCCATCGGTCCCATGCCGAGGTGGTCATGAAAGCCCTGGATCAGGCTGCGGCGGCTGGCATGGGCCTGCTGGCAGAGATCGGTCAGGGTGATGGGCTGCTGGGGGTGGTCATGCAGCCACTGCTGAGCTGCCTTCACGATCTCGATCCGCGCCGGTGGACGCAGCAGTCGGCCGGCCTGGTCTGCGCCATGGATCAGGGCCTCCAGGAGCAGGGGAAGCAGATCCTCCAGGATCAGCCGCTGGCTGGAAAGCTGCTCCAGACGTCCGGGATCGCTCGCCACCAGGGCAAAGATCTGACGCAGATAGGCACGCAGGCCCTCGCAGCGAAGGGGATCAACCGGGAGCACATTGCGGCGGCAGGCCTGCTGAAGATCGAAGCCTCCACAGCCCAGCTGATCGGCCCAGTTGACCAGTGTGTCGTGGGGAATAACCACCAGCCCCAGCACCACCTCCTTGGGGAGCGTGAGGTGCACCTCGCGGCCGCTGTCCACGCCGAATAGACAGGACTCCGGCAGGCAGGAGCCATGGGTCCGCATCGGCGGCCGGACCCTGGAAGGCTCGAGGTCGAGGCTGATCGTGAGCTCACCCAGCGGCTTGGGCCCCCAGCTGTGGATGCATCGGTCCATCCGAAACCGCAACAACCGCAGCGGGCCGATCCTGATCGCCACAACCCCGCCGCCGAGATGGCCGCCATCGAGCTGGAGCAACTGCAGCGGCATCGCCAGGCTGCGGATCACCGCCTCCATCTCATCGACGCCTGACCAGCTCAGGTGGGCCCAGGAGGCCGATCCAGAGCCGCCGGAATCAGCAGTGAGGAACTGGGTCACCACCACGCGCCCTGCATGAAGATGTGCGTTTTTTGAGTAACCCTTCGGAGATTATGCCATTCACAATGGGTGTACATGGTGTGTTCCCTCCAAGGTCCGGCAACCGCAGCAACGCCATCCACTGCCGGCGGGTTCACACCGCACACCTCCCTGTTCTCAGCCCAGACATGACAGCATCGATCATCCAGCAACAGCAAACAGGCTCCTGGTCGATCGGTCCCTACTGGATGGATGCCGATGGCCATCTCTCCCTGGGGACATCATCCGTTCCCCTCTCTCCCCTGCAGCGGCGCCTTTTGCTCGCTCTGGTGCGCCACGCAGGCCAGGTGCTGGAGAAGGACAACCTGCTGCAGGAGGTCTGGGGTCACACCCAGGTCAGCGACGTGAGCCTGGCCCGGGCCGTGCACGGCCTGCGCCGCATCCTCGACAACGGTCCCCTCGGGTCCCGGGTGATTCGCACCATTTATGGCAGCGGCTACCGCTTTGATGGGCCGGTCAGTCAGATCAGCGCGAGGGCGGCCACCGGCTCTGAACCCGAAGCCGGTGGCTTCCCTTCAGCCCAGGCCTTGGGGCATTTCGTGGAAGGTCTGGTGCAGGTGCGCCACCGGGATCCACGCCAACTGCCGAACGCGGCGGAGCATTTCCGCCGCTGCCTCACCAGCTCCCCGGGGTTCGCACCGGCCCAGGTTCATCTGGCCGCCACCCTGCTGAGCCAATACCAATGGGGGCAGGCATCAGCCGCCTCGATCGAGGTTGAAGTGGAGCACTTGCTGCGGCAAGCGGAAGCCTCAGGCTCGGTCACCGACGAGGCGAGGGTCCTGCGGATGGAGGTGATCACCCTGCTCCACTGGCAACCGCAGTTGGCTCAGGAGAGCTTCGCCGCCTGGCTGCCCCAGCGGCTTCCGCCGGGGCCTTCCCGCCATGGCTGGATCCGGCATCTACTGGCCGCCGGCCGACCGGAGGAGGCCCTGGCCCTGCTGGAGCCTGAACTGAGCGGCGATAACCCCTCGGGCTGGTTCCTGGCCGGGATGAGCCAACTCCAACTGGGTCACCTGGATGGGGCCATCGCCACGCTGCGCCAACCGTTGCGGCTCGATGCCACCTTGGCCGCCCCCCGCTGGTTGCTCGCCCTCAGCCTCGCCCAAGCCAACCGCGGCAAGGAGGCCCTGCAGGAGCTGGCCCAGTGCCGCCTCACGGAACCCCAACAGGACAGCCACCTGGCGGCTGCGGCCCTGGTGCTGGCCCTCAGCGGCGAAGGAGAGCGGGCCGCCGGCCTGCTCGGTGCGGCCCTGCGCAGCAGTGGGGCAGAGCCGTTGGCGATGGCCACCTTCTGGGGACTGGTGGCCGTGAGCCTCGGTGAGGATGCGGCGGCTGCGCGCCTGCTGGAGCGGGCCATTCGGGACCGCTGCGGTTTAGCCCCCCTCGTCTGGAACTGGAGCGGCCTGGATCGCCTGGGGGATAGCGCCGCCCTTCGCGCCTTCAGGGCAGAGATGGCTGGCCAGTTCCATCAGCAGGCCCCCGTCCTCGACGAGGCGATCGACGGGTTCAACCCAGCCTGAGGCCGATCGGCGTCCGGAACACCGGCCCATGCTCAGGAGGGCATGGGCCTTTGGACTCCCGCGAATCCGCAGGCAAGAGCGGTGAGCGATCGACTGCGGCATCGCTGCACTTTCTGAGTGGCCACCGCCCGTTGCCATGGCCAGCATGAGGAGGTGCGTCATCCACAAGCCATGCCCAACGGCAAACCCAACATCCTCATCCTCTGGGGCGACGACATCGGCCAGAGCAACCTGAGCTGCTACAGCGATGGGCTGATGGGCTATCAGACGCCCAACATCGACCGGGTCGCCAAAGAAGGTGGCAAGTTCATCCACTATTACGCCGAGCAGAGCTGTACCGCCGGCCGCGCCGCCTTCATCTCCGGTCAGAGCGTGTTCCGGACCGGGCTCTCCAAGGTGGGGCTACCGGGCGCCGAGATGGGCTACCGCACCGAAGATCCCACCATCGCCAGCCTGCTCAAGCCCCTCGGCTACCGCACCGGCCAGTTCGGCAAGAACCATTTCGGCGACCGCGATGAGCATCTGCCCACCAACCAGGGCTTCGATGAGTTCTTCGGCAACCTCTACCACCTGAACGCCGAGGAGGAACCGGAACTGCGGGATTACCCCAACCCCCACGACTTCCCCGACTTCAAGAAGAACTACGGTCCCCGCGGCGTGCTCCACAGCTGGGCCAATCCCGACGGTAGCCAGCGGATCGAGAACACCGGGCCTCTCACCAAGAAGCGCCAGGAGACCTGCGACGACGAATTTCTGGTGGAAGCCAAGCGCTTCATCCGTGACGCGGTGGCCTCAGGCGAGCCGTTTTTCGTGTGGTTCAACACCACCCATATGCACTTCCGCACCCACGCCCGGCCCCAGGACGTGGGCCGCTCCGGGCGTTGGCAGTCGGAATACCACGACGTGATGATCTATCACGACGAGTGCATCGGCGAGATGCTCAATCTGCTCGATGAGCTGGGCGTCACGGACGACACCATCGTGATGTACAGCACCGACAACGGGCCCCACATGAACAGCTGGCCCGATGCCGGCATGACCCCCTTCCGCAGCGAAAAGAACACCAACTGGGAAGGGGCCTACCGGGTGCCGGCCCTAGTGCGTTGGCCCGGCAAGATCGCTCCGGGCACCCTGTTCACCGACATCGTCAGCCACCTCGACTGGCTGCCCACCCTGCTGGCGGCGGCCGGCGAACCGGCGATCAAGGACAAGCTGCTGAGCGGGCACCAGGCGGGCAGCCGCCACTACAAGGTGCATCTCGACGGCTACAACATGCTCGATTACTGGACCGGCCAGACCGACAAGAGCCCCCGCACCGAATTCTTCTACTTCTCCGACGACGGCGACCTCACCGGCCTGCGTTACGACAACTGGAAGTTCGTGTTCATGGAGCAGCGGGCCACTGGCACCTGTCAGATCTGGGCCGAGCCGTTCACCGTGCTGCGGCTGCCCAAGATCTTCAACCTGCTCACCGATCCCTACGAGCGGGCTGACATCACCTCCAACACCTACTGGGACTGGATGCTGGACCACGCTTTCGCCCTGGTGCCCGCCCAGCGATTCGTGGCGGAATTCCTGGCTACCTTCCAGCAGTACCCGCCCCGGCAGAAGGCCGCCAGCTTCTCCCTCGAGGATGTGATGGCGAAGATGACCCAAGGGGCCAGCGGCGGCGGCTGAGCCGATCCTTCCCAACACCTTTCCGTTCCGTTTCGGGAGCCCTCGCTCCGCTGACAAGTGCGGCGGAGCGACCTAGAAACGATGGAACGGCAGTGACCCAGGCACCGCACGCCCCATGGTTCCGGAACTCGTCCTGGAAGCTCCCCTCCGGCTTTCTGGTTCCGAAAGACACCCTTCCACCTGCCGTGCTTCTCGCCCTCTCTTCCATGCCCCCACCGCTCTCTCGCGGCGTCCTTGCCTGCGCTGCCGCTCTGCTGGGATCGTGCCTGATGCCCGCTGCGGCCCACAGTCAGGGCCAGCCGGCCCCGTCCAAGGCCACGGCCAGCAAGGTGCTCTACACCCTCGCCACCCAATGCAGCCTGGCTGGGGGTCCTGCCCAGCCGTGCACCGTCGAAGCGATCGATGAAGGAGGCACCACCATCTACCGCCATCGGATCGGAGCGCAGACGATTGCGGTGAGGATCACCGATTCCCCGGTGACGATGGCGATTCAGAGCGGCACCAGCACCACCTGGGTTCCGCTGCGCAGCGCCGGTGCTCTGTTTTCCACCAACAGCATCTGCTTCAACGGCCGCGATCTCTGCGTGGTGAACCCCAACTACCTCAACAGCGTGCGGGAGGACCGCCAGGACCTGCGCCTGCAAGGCCGGGATCTGGTGAAGGTGCACTTCGGCCCCGACGGTCGGGTGAATGCCAGCTGCTACGACGCGGGTTGCGAGGCCGACCTGCGATGAGCGCCCCCCCGATCAGCACGACCTCCCGGCGGCGTCGAACCAGCCTGGTGCTGGCCCTGGTGCTCACCCTGCCCTCGGTCACCTCGCCCCTGGCGGCCCTGGCGGTGTCTCTGGACGACTCCCCACACCTCCTGATCGCCCGCGGTGGCGGTGGTGGCGGTGCCCGTGGTGGCGGTGGCGGCGCTCGTGGTGGCGGTGCCCGCGGTGGTGGCGACTTCGGTGGGGGGCGCAGCGGCTTTCAGAACACCGGTGGGGCCGGCGGCCTCAACCGCGGCAGCAGCCGTCCCACCGGGGGATGGAGCCAGTCGGTGCGCGGCAACGCGCCGAATCCCGGCTTAAGCCGACCAGCCTCAAGGCCATCCGGCGGCTTCAACGGCGCGGACCGCACCCCCAGCACCCTCGGCGCGGGCAACCGCACGCCGGGCAGCCTGGGCGGTCTCGACCGCACCCCAGGAAGTATCGACCGCTCCAACCTGGGCAACCGCACCCCTCTGACCAGCGGCGATCGCTCCCTCGGCGGTGATGGCACCTTCAACCGCAACGGCAACCTCAACCGCGACAACCTGAACGGCAACCTCAACCGGGCGAACCTGAACGGCAATGTCAACCGGGCCAACCTGGACCGCAACGTCAACGGTCAGCGGATGTTCAACGGAAACGTGAACAGCAACTGGAGCCGGAACTGGAACGTCAACAACGTGAACCTCTCGCCCGGTTGGGCCCGACCCGGCTGGGGCTATGCCCGACCCTGGGGCACCGGTTGGTACGGCGGCTGGGCCACCCCCGGCTGGGGATGGTGGGGCGCCAACGCGGCTCTCTGGGGCATCTCCACCCTGGCCTCAGCTGCGGTAATCAATGCCGCGGTCGATTCGGCGGTGGCCAGCAACACCACTTACATCGTGGTGCCCCAGACCAATTACCAGCTGTTGTTCGGTACGGTGCAACCGGTTGGCAGCCAGGGGGTGTCCTTCCTGGTGCAAGCCGATGACGGCAGCACCTACAACCTCACGGCCGACTGCAATGCCGGCACGATCGATGGGGTTGCCCCCAACAGCGCTGCCCAAGCCGAGTTGCTCAATGCGGCCTGTCAGGTGGCCTACGGCTCAGCCTCCTGAAGCCCGGTGCCGTCGCCGGGGGCGAGCCCGGGCGATGGCAGCATCCCCGGGCTCGCCCCCGGGGACCATGGCCAAAGGGACCGACCATGGCCAGGCTGGGTAAAGAATCCATTCATGGGTGGAGCATCCATCCAAACGGAGATCGCGATGAGCTGGAGCGAACTCGAACGTCTCGTGGAAGACGCCGAAACCGACGCGGTAATGCGAAGGGCCCTGCGTCATTGCCGCTCCCGCCGCGAGCTCCTGCTGGCGGCAGGGCGTCTGGGCTATGTCATCACCAATGCCGACCTGCAGCAGGCCTGGATGCTCCAGCGCCACGCCCCCGCTCACGCCCCCGCTTCCATGCGGGAGGCCAGCTGAGGTGGCACCAGCTGATCGCTCCGCCCTGGTGGTGAAACTGCAGATCCTCGGGGCCCTGGCTCTGCCCCTGGTGCTAATCGGGATTTGGCTTGGCTCGAAAGGATTCTTCCAGGCCCTTCCTGCTTCTACATTCGGCGGTGGGGGTTAGGGACCAGGGGGCAGCGGCAGCCCTCACCCCTCCGGCAGGGCCTCGCCGGCGCGCTGCACGAGACGGCCGAGGTTCATGCCGGCCCGATAGGCCGCGTCATGGAGCTCGGCCCTCTGGGTGGCGTCGAGACCATCCCAGAAGGCATGGAAGAGATCAAGGGATGCCTTGCCTGCCCCCACGAGTCCCGCCAGGGTCATCGGCAGGCTCAACCAGGGGAAGACCAGCAGCACCATGCCAAGCACCAGGCCCACCGCCGCCCCCTGCTGCATCGCGCTCCAGACGCTGCGAACCACCAGGGTGGCCTGGTCACGCCGGCTGATCTCACCCCGGCGCACCATCGCTTCGCACCGCAGGGCCGTCAGCAGGGCCTGGTAAACGCCGTAGATCACCATGGCGCCGAGGGTGGACTCGCCCACGAACTTGCCGCCACCACCCGAGCCCGTGAGGCCGAGATCGAGGGAGGCCACTCCAGCCAGGGGAGCCACCTCCACGCCAGCCCGGGGAATCCGGAAAGGGTCGCGTTCGCGGGTCATCGAGCGGCATCAGCCAGACGCATCGATCCTCGCGTGGAACCTTGCCGGCGCCAAGCGCGGGGATTGGTGGGGATCCCCCTACCCCATTGAAGTCGCCGTGAACAGCTCAGCGAATCACCAGCACGGGCACACCGGCCTGCACCAGCACCCCCTGGGTCTGACTGCCGAGGAGCATGCGCTGAAAGCCCCGGCGCCCATGGGAGGCCATCACGATCAGGTCGCAGCCGAGCCGGTCGGCCGCGGCCACGATGGCCCGATGGGGCCGCTCGCCGCTGATCCGCTCCGCCGTGATTGTCACCCCCGCCGCCGTGGCGATCGCCAGGGCCTCGTTCACCACCCTCTCGCTCTCATGGCGGGCGGCACTGGCCAGGGTGGCCATGGTGGCCGCATCGAGCCGTTCCCCCATGCCGGGAACCGGCATGCGGGGCTGCTGCTCCACCGTGAGCACGGTGATCCGGGACCCGAGGGCCGCCGCCAGCCGCACCGCCTCCCGCACCGCCCGCAGGGAGCGCTCGGATCCATCACTGGGAACCAGCAGATGGCTGTAGGGCATGGATCACCGCCGCGCTGCCCCCCTGTCTAGACCCGCTTCCGGGGAACGGCACCCCAGCTAGGGCAGCGGAAGCCGTGGGGAGCCCCGCGGGCTAGGGCCCGGACACGGGCACGGTGGCTCCCCGCCAGAATCGCCCCATGACAGCTTTCCCCCTCCAGCAAGCCGCAGACCGGGCCATTCCCGCCGCCTGGGCGGACCAGTGGTACCCCGTGGCCTTCCTGAGGGACCTGGATCGCTCCCGGCCCACGGCCTTCACCCTGCTGGGAAAAGACCTGGTGCTCTGGTGGGACCGTGCCGGCAACCGCTGGCAGGCCTTCGAGGATGTCTGTCCCCACCGGCTGGTGCCCCTTTCCGAGGGGCGCATCAACGGAGCCGGGCAGCTCGAGTGTCCTTATCACGGCTGGAGTTTCGATGGCAGCGGCCACTGCGCCAGCCTGCCCCAGGCGCTGGAGGGGGCCACCCCCAGCCCCCGGCGCTCCCGCTGCGGCCGCTATGACACCGCCGAAGGGCAGGGGCTGCTGTTTGTGTTCGCGGGTGATCCGGAGCTGGCCGGTGCGGTTCCCTTGCCCCTGGTGCCGGCCCTGGAGGAGGGGGAGGGCAGCTGGCTGGTGCAGGACACCTTCCGCGATCTGCCGATGGATGCCCTCACCCTGCTGGAGAACGTGATCGATGTGAGCCACGTGCCCTTCACCCACCACCGCACGGTGGGTCGCCGGGAGAACGCGGCGCCGGTGCAGGCCCGCCGCACCAGCTTCGGCCCGGAAGGCTTCACCATGGAATGGCCGGAGGGTCCGCGGCGGGGCAAGTTGGGCGCCCAGCACACCACCTTCCGGGCGCCTGGGCTCCTCTGGCACGACCTCACCGCCAAGGGCTTTGCCCGCATCCTCACGGTGGTCTACGCGGTGCCGATCCGGCGGGGTGAATGCCGGCTGATCGCCCGCTTCCCTTACCGGATCGAATCCAAGCTGCCGGCCCTGCTGCTGCGGCTGCGGCCCCTCTGGCTGCAGCATCTCGGCAACCATCGGGTGCTGGAGGACGATCAGGTCTTTCTGCACTGGCAGGAGCGGGTGCTGGAACAGCGGGGCGGCAGCGCCGACTCGCCGCGGGCTTTCTTCCTGGCCACCGCCGCCGATGGCTATGTGAGCGCCCTCCACGACTGGGTGAACCGGCATGGTGGCGAACCCTTCCCGGGCCAGCCCCTGCCACCGCGGTTGGACCGCCGGGCCCTGATGGACCGACTCCGGAGCCACACCGATCACTGCCGGGCCTGCTCCGGAGCGCTCACCGCGATCGGGCGCTGGCGGCCCCTGGTGGGAGCGCTGCCCTGGTGCGGGCTCCTGCTGGTCGCCCTGCTGCCCTCGGCGGGGGGAGTGGCGGCAGGGTTGACCCTGGCCGCCCTCGCCTTGCTGCTGGGTCAACGGCTGGATCGCTGGGATCGGGACCTGCGTGGGGGCGATGGGTGTCCCCCCCGGAACCGCGACTGAGCTCGGTGGTGACCTGAGCGATCAATTCGTTCGCTTCCAGCCCGCCAGATGGGCAGCGGCTTGGGAGCGCACCAGGGTGCGGGCCGCCGGCAGGGCGGGCTCCAGGCGGGAGGAGCTGAAGGGAGGCAGGGAACGGCTGCGCAACCAAGCCCCCCAGCGGAATTCATGAAAGGGAATCAGGGGAGCGGGCTCGATCAGGCCCTCTTTCTTCAGCTTCCAGACCAGGCTGCGGTAGGGATCATCCTGAAGACCCAGCAGGCTCGATGGCAGGGCCTGAGGTTCGAGGGGACCCTGTCCCCGCCCGTCATAGAGGTACAACCAGCCGCGCTGTCGCAGGGCCTCCAGCACCACGTCCCGCTCGTGAGTGGCCACCTCGAGCACCACGTAACCGAAGGCGATGGCCTGGGGATCCATCTCCACCAGAGCCCGCAACCGGTGGTGACGGTCGACCATCCAGAGATCTCCGGCGGCATTGCGCACCAGGGGCACGGGCTTGCCGCCCAGATATTGCCGCCGTTCCCGGCTGGATTCCTGGGAGAAATCCACTTGGCGGCTCCGCACCTCCGCCAGACCGACGCACATTTGAGTGGGCTGCAGGGCGGCGACGCCCACCTCGAGCAGGCTGTCTTGGCCGTGGGGTGGGGGTAGGGACTGGTAGGGGGGAAGGCGCAGACTCATGGTTCGCCCAACGATGCGGCCATCCTTACCGTTGATCGGGGTGTCTCGGGGCCAATGTTGCAGCCGATGGGTTCCAGCGCTGTGGGGATTCTCCGGCCGAGCGGCGCGGAATAGGGTCGTGATCTGGCGCTGCAGACCATGACGATCCCATCCGCTCCTTTCTCGATCGAGGGCGGCGCCGCGCCGCTGGAGGGGCCCCATGGTCCGATTGGGGTGCTGGTCTGCGGCCACGGCAGCCGCAACCGACTGGCGGTGGAAGAATTTGCCTCCCTGGCCCGCCAGCTGCAGCACAACATGGGCCGGGTGCCCGTGGAATACGGCTATCTGGAGTTTGCCCGGCCGATCCTGCGCGATGGACTCGATGCGCTGCGCCAGCGCGGGGTGAGCCATGTGTTGGCCATACCGGCGATGCTGTTTGCGGCGGGGCATGCCAAGAACGACATTCCCTCCGTGCTGAACACCTATGCCGCTGAAACGGGACTGCGCATCGACTACGGCCGCGAGCTCGGGGTCGACCGGCGCATGATTCAGGCCGCAGGGGCCCGCATTCGCGCCTGCCTGGATCAGGCGGAGGAACAGGACCGGGCGGCCGGCCGGGAGCCCGTGCCCGTCGAGCAAACCCTGCTGGTGGTGGTGGGCCGGGGTTCCTCCGATCCGGACGCCAACAGCAACGTGGCCAAGGTGACGCGATTGCTGGTGGAGGGTTTCGGCTTCGCCTGGGGCGAAACCGTCTACTCCGGTGTCACCTTCCCCCTGGTCGAACCAGGCCTGCGCCACGTGGTGAAACTGGGATATCGCCGCATTGTGGTGTTCCCCTATTTCCTCTTCTCCGGTGTGCTGGTCAGCAGGATCGTGCAGCACAGCCAGCGGGTGGCCGACGACCATCCTGAGCTGCAGATCCTGCAGGCCTCCTACCTGGGGGATCATCCCGAGGTGCTGGCCACCTTCCGGGAGCGGGTGGAGGACGTGCTGCGGGGAGATACGGACATGAACTGCTCCCTGTGCAAGTACCGCGCCCAGGTGCTGGGGTTTGAAACCGAGGTGGGAGCGCCCCAGCACAGCCACCACCACCACGTGGAGGGCCTGGTGGAGAGCTGCACCCTCTGCGAGAGGGAATGCACCGGAGCCTGCCAGGAGAATGGCGTGCCCCTGCCGGCGGGGGGGAACTCCGGGGCCCATGAGCACGAATCGGGCCACGGCCATCACCACCACGGGCCGGATCATCACCACCACACCCCCTACCCCCACGCCGACCATCCCCTGGGTCCTCGCACACTGCGCCAACCGCCGACCTCAAACTGAGCGCTCTAAAACCACGCCCCAGTCTCGGAGATCCTGAGGGTTTCGCGACATTCAGCTGTCTCGTCCAGGGGCAAATCCCATCGGACCTGCCCAGATCAGCCCTGCTGATCAATGGAGGATTTCCCCATTCGGAGCCCGTTTTCCCCCGTTTTTAGGGGGTTTTTCCCCAGTCTTGCTTGTCAGGATCCCCGCTCGGCTGGGTGCTGTGGAAAACAACGGTTTGCTCATCCCGCCCTTGACAACACCCGCCTGTCTTTCCAATCCAGCAAGCTCCCTGCTCTGACCCTGCCGGAAGGCAGCGGCCGCAGGCGATCTCATCGGGATCCGGGGTGATTTCAGGCTGCACCGCCCGCTTTGACGCCAGGCCACTCCCTGTGGCGTACTGGCAACGACCGAGGATCCACGCCCCCCACGATGACGATCGAGAGCCACCTGCCCCGCCGCTCCATCCGTTCCGCCGGCGGGACCCTGCACCAGGAGGCCTCGAACATCAGCCTGGAGGCGGAGGTGCCGGAGGTGCTCTTTGAAGGGATGCGCAGCTTCATCCACAGCAACCCCGATTGGGACCAGTACAGCGTGATCACCTCGGCCCTAGCGGGCTTTCTGTTCCAGAACGGCTGCCAGGATGCTCTGGTGACCCAGCATTACCTCGATGGCCTGTTTCTGAGGCCATCAACCGGTTGTTGAAGACATAAAAAAGGCGGAGGTGCCAACCTCCGCCTGGTGTTTTCTCCCTTGCCCGACCCTTGGAAGGTCGCCCAGTGATTGTGCGGATCTTCGGGCGATCAAACTGTGAGAACCGACACCGACCGAGCGATCCGGTGGGAGACTCCTGATCCAGGCGGCGCAGGGTGGAAGGCGCCCTGCCGCCGGATCTCCTTCAGCTTCCGCCTCGCCGCATCCGGCCCACCGCCGCCTCGCAGGCACGCCAGGTGAGCGCCATGGAGGTGAGCGTGGGACTCTGCCAGCCGGCGCTGGGCCAGCTGGCTCCATCGGTGACCAGCACGTTCTCGGCCTGCCAGCAACGGTTCCAGGGATCGAGCACCCCCTCCTCGGGGGTGCGCGACAGCCTGGCCCCGCCCAGTTCATGGATGTCGTAGCCCGGTGGGGCGGCGCCGGGGGATGCCGCCGCTCCCCGCCGGATCCAGGGCTCGAGCAGGGGGAGAATGAAGAGGTCCTCCAGGGGGCGGATCGTGCCGCCGGCCGCCGCCACCACCGCCTCCATGCGCGCCTGCATGTGGCTCACCATGGCGCTCTCGTTAGCCCCCCAGCGGCAGGTGATGTGGGGGATGGGCAGTCCCCAGCAATCCAGCCTGCCGCGATCGAGACACACCCGGTTGTCGGGGTTGCTGAGCACCTCGCCATGGCCGATCAGGAAGCCCACAGCTTCGGCGGGGCGACGCTGCAGGGGCGTGGGGGGATCGAAGCGGGAGATGGCCGTCCAGATGCCGTAACCCCGGCGGAAGCCCAGCCCCTCCTGGGGGGTGAGGTTCACGGTGTTGGGAATGAAGCAGCTGCCCGCCCCGGAGAGTTCGGTGGGGCCCGAGGGTGGAGCCACATCGGGCAGCGAGAAGAAGCGGCCGCTGGAGATGTGGTCCATCAGGTGCCGGCCGAGGCTTCCGGAGGGATCAGCGAAGCTGTCCTCGCCCTGCTCCTGGCTGGAATGGAGCAGGATCCGCACCGTTTCGATCGTGGAGGCGCAGAGCACCACCAGGGGGGCGCGCACCAGGTCCCGCCGGCCACTCACCCCATCCACTACCACCACCCCTTCCGCCCGGCGCTGGCCCGGCGCCAGCACCAGATGGCTCACCACCGCCTGGCTGCGCAACTGAACGCGGCCGGTGGCCATAGCCCGCGCCAGGGTGTTTCCCTGCGAACTGGAGGGGGGCCAGGGGGCCGCATCGGTGGGGCGGTGCAGAGCGAAACCGCGGGAATGGATCAGGGGGAGCCCCAGCTCGCGGCCGATCGAGCGGCGCAGGTGTTCTTCAGCCGGCGTGAAGGGCAGGGGGTCCCGGTAGTGGCCATCGGGCAACTGGGGCAAACCATCGGCTTGGCCGTGGACCCCGAGCAGGCGTTCCAGGCGGGTGTAAAAGGAGTCGAGGTCGGCCGTGCCGATCGGCCAGGCCGGCCCATGGCCATCCCGGGCGCCGGCCTGGAACTCCGCCTCGGAGAGGCGCAGGGTGATGCCTCCCCAGGTGAGGCTGCGGCCGCCCACCTGGCGCCCCCGGGTCCAGAGAAAGGGCGCATTGGCCGGGGTGCTCCAGGGATTGCTGCGCTCATCCACGAACAGGTCGGGATTGTGCTTCCAGAACCCCGGATGCTGCGCCTGGCGCCGCTGGCGGCCGCTGCTGAGGTTCGCCAGGCGCTGCAGGGTGTTGCGGGGTTCGCTGCCCAAAGCCCGTGCTGCGGTGAGCTCTGGGCCCGCCTCCAGCACAAGCACCTTCAGACCAGCCTCCGCCAGCACCATGGCCGCCACCCCGCCGGTGGCGCCGGAGCCGACCACCACGGCATCGGGGCCGGAGCCTCCCATCTCCGAGCTGTCCTGGCGCCAATCAGACTCCTGCCCGCCTGCCTCCATGGCTCAACGACCCCGACGGACGTGGCGGAGCAGCTGGCCCGGCCAGTGGAGCGGCCCAGCGTGGGGCCGCAGCCGCAGATTGAGCATCGAGGCAGCCAGGGGCCAGCCACCGCGACGCCCGGCTCCGATCGAATGGAGCGGCACGGAAACGGCCAGCAAGTGCCAGGCCGTGAGGTGGAGGAGGGGCAGGCTGTTGGCAAAGCGCCGCAGTCGACCGGCCCCGAGGGTGAGGGAGTAGGGCACGAACAGCAGCAGCACCAAGGCCAGCACCAGCCCGACGCGCCCATGGAGTTCGATCCACTCACCATCGAGCGTGAAGGGAAGGCGCCCGCAGCGACCATCGAAGCTTCCCAGCAGGAGCAGGCCGGTGATCCAGCCGGTGGCCACCAGCAAAGCCGTGGCCCCATGCAGCACCCGGAGCAGGGATGGTTGGTAGGGAGCGGCCATCGGCGAGCGCTGCAGGCTTGGGAGTATCACTGGCATCCTCGCCGCCCTCGTCGCCATTGCTCTTTCCACCAAGGGCGGGTGCTGCGGAGTCGAAGCGACCAGGAAACCGGGACAGGGAGTACGTCCCTGGCGCGACGCCAACTCAAAAAAAACCGGCCTTGGCGGCCGGATCGTGGAAGCGACTGATCAAGAAAAAACCTGGATCGGAGGCAAAAAACAAATTCCCAGAAGTGGTGGCGGGGGCGAGATTTGAACTCGCGACCTTCGGGTTATGAGCCCGACGAGCTACCAGGCTGCTCTACCCCGCGACAGGGAGGGAACCAGCAGGAGAGTGTTGAATCACCCCTGAAAGGTGTCGGTTGAGACCGACGAGTTAATCCTATCAGCCCACCCTCTGCCCCCGATGGCGGGAACGTTCAGTCGAAACGGAGCTCGCCGCGCACCTCCAGCTTGAGCTGCGGGCCGAGCTCGAGGAAGCTCTGTCCCAGCTCCTCCAGGGTGGCGGGCGTCAACCACCCCAGTTGCTCAAGCACGTGCAGGGCCACGGCGTGCTTGGCCCGGGACGCGCCATCTTCCACCTTGATCCCCACTCCCATCCCTTCGCCAACGCGGCTGAGACACTGAATGCCCTCGGCTCCTCCCTTGCTCACCACCTGGCCATGGGCCAGACGCATCAGGGCCGTATCGAAGCGACCCTCCCCGGCCACCAGTTCTGGATGGGCGAGCATCGACCGGCTCAGCCGTTCGAGATCCGGATGTTCGCCGGCCCCGAGGTGGGCGAAGAGCAAGGCCATCTGGGCGAGTTGCAGCTGCAGGGTAGGGGCTCCGCAGTCGTCACGGGCCACCACGATCT
>JAPLIE010000091.1 GCA_026389265.1 Cyanobacteriota bacterium
GAGGCCTACTACCAGGAAACCGGCCGCGCCGGCCGTGATGGCCTGCCCTCTGTGGCCTGGATGGTGCATGGGGCCGGTGATGTGCCCCAGCTGCGCCGCTTCATCGACGACTCCGACGCCCCCGAGGCCCAGAAGCGGATCGAGCACGGCAAGCTCGATGCCCTGATCGGCTTCACCGAGGCGGCCGCTTGCCGCCGTCAGGCGCTGCTGCAGCACTTCGGCGAAACCCTGCCGGAACCCTGCGGCAACTGCGATGTCTGCCTTGAACCCGATCGCGCCGTGGAGCTCACCGAGCCCTGCCGCAAGGCGCTCTCGGGGGTGTTTCGCACCGGCCAACGGTTCGGTGCCGCCCATGTGATCGATGTGCTGCTGGGGGCCGACACCGCCCGGATCCGCGAGCTGGGCCATGGCTCCCTGAGCGTGTATGGCATCGGCAAGGAGCTCGACCGCGGTCAGTGGCGGGCCCTGTTCCGCCAGCTGGTGGCCCGGGGCTATCTGGTGAGCGACAGCGAGGCCCGCGGCGGCCTTCGCTTCGGGGAGGAGTCGCTGGTGAGGCCCCTGCTGCGCGGCGAGGTGGGCCTGGCCCTGCGGTTGCCGCCGCCTGCCAAGGAACGGCGCCGCGCCGCGCCAGGGGAGCGGCAGCCCAGTGGCGCGGGGGTGGAACTGGGGGGGCCGGGGCAACGCCGCTTCGAGGCCCTCCGGAGCTGGCGGCTGCAGCAGGCCCGCGAGCAGGGCGTGCCTCCTTATGTGGTGTTCCACGACCGCACGTTGATCGAGATCGCCGCTCGCGAGCCGCTCAGCCTGGAGGCCCTGGGCAGCGTTGCCGGGGTGGGCCAGGCCAAGCTGGATCGCTATGGAGAGGCTGTGCTGGCGGTGCTGAGGAACCTGGAGAGCGAATCCTGAAGGGTGGGGGGCCAAACCCTCCAGCCCTCCCCTGGGCAATTCACAATCCTGGCAGCCTCTCGTCAGGTTGGGAGCCCTTAGATAAAGTGCTGCGAGCTACTGCCTCAAGCCCCCTGAGCACCGGGAAAGGGCGCCGGGGATAAGGAGGAAAGCTCCCGAGGGCCAGCTCCGCCAACGGACAGGATCAGCGCGCTGGCTGCCGGTTCGCTGCGTCGGTCAGACTCGCCGCTGATCTGAGCAGGGAACACCATGGCTGTGGGCCAGCACCCGACGACCATCACGGTCCCCCTGGCGGCCCACGCCTACCCGATCGTGCTCGGACCCGGCAGCCTGGCCAGCCTGGCAGAGCTGCTCATGGCCCAAGGAATCCGGGCCGACACCCGGGTGCTGCTGGTCACCAATCCCGAGGTCGAGCGGCACTACGGGGCCACGTGTCGCCGCAGCCTCGAGGAGGCTGGCTTCCCGGTGCAAACCCTGGTGATCGAAGCCGGCGAAAACCAGAAAACCCCCGCCACCGTGGCCCTGATCCACGAAGCCGCCTTCCGCCACCGCCTGGAGCGGGGATCGCTGATCGTGGCCCTCGGCGGCGGGGTGGTGGGCGACATGGCCGGTTTCGCCGCCGCCACCTGGTTGCGGGGCATCGCCGTGGTGCAGGTGCCCACCACCTTGCTGGCGATGGTGGATGCGGCGATCGGTGGCAAGACCGGCGTCAACCATCCCGGCGGCAAGAATCTGATCGGCGCCTTTCATCAGCCGAAGCTGGTGTTGATCGATCCCGCCGTGCTCCACACCCTGCCGGAACGGGAGTTCCGGGCCGGAATGGCGGAGGTGATCAAGTACGGGGTGATCGGCGATCCTGCCCTGTTTGGGGATCTCGAGGCCGCAGCGCAGCGGGATCCGCTCGGAGGCCTCGCCAATCGCGAGAGCGTTGGCACGGGGCTCCTGGAGAGGCTGCTGGAGCGATCCGCCTCGGCCAAGGCCCAGGTGGTGGCCGCCGATGAACGGGAAGGCGGCCTGCGGGCGATCCTCAACTACGGCCACACCCTCGGCCACGCGGTGGAGACCATCAGTGGCTACGGCACCTACCTGCATGGGGAGGCGGTGGGGCTGGGGATGCTGGCGGCCGGTGAGATCAGCCTGGCCATGGGGTTGTGGCACCACGGGGATCAGGAGCGGCAGCGGGCCGTGATCGCCGCCGCTGGGTTGCCGCTGATCTGGCCCGCCCTTGATCCCCAGGCCGTGCTCGCCTGCCTGCAGGGCGATAAGAAGGTGCGCAGCGGCAGGGTGCGGTTCGTGCTGCCCACCGCCATCGGCGCGGTGGAGATCCGCGACGACGTGGAGCCGGAGATCATCGTGCTGGCACTCGAGCGCCTGAAACCTCCTCAGAGCGGAGCCTGAAACGGCGCCGCGGCTGGCCCAAACCGGCCTCCCGCCCGCCGAAGTGGTGGATGAACGCCTGCAGCGCCATCGGCCCGCAGCGCCGCTGCCAGCCGAGTCCCTGGGGATAGCAGCGCCAGCACTGCACCCCC
>JAPLIE010000016.1 GCA_026389265.1 Cyanobacteriota bacterium
TCATCAGCACACCGAACCAGCCCACATAGAGGCGGTTGTTGGTGGAGGTGACCCAATCGCAGAACTGATTCCACGCCGAAGCGCCGGAGCGCTGCTGGATAGTGGCGGTCATGAGATCGAGGGGGGTGTGTCAGGGCTCCCAGAGAGGAACCAGGACGGAAGGAAGGACGGAAAACCGGTCTGAAGTCCCAAACTCGAAGGCTTGGGGCGGAGGACCGGAAAACCGGCAGCCGGCTCCGTCAGTTCGAACTGTAACAGAACATTGCGGCTTCAGTGGGGGTGGTCTCATGAAGTCGGTGCTTCATGGGGTTCCGTTGCCCGCCGGGGTGCCTCGCGCGCTGCCTCGCCCCCTGTCGCCACGGAGGTGGGTTGGCTAGTGGGCCAATGAAAGTCGTTAGGGTCAAGCTTCCCTTGGCGCATTCCCGGTGAGCGAACAGCGGGTGCTGTTGGTGAGGCTTCCCTGCAATCCCATCTTCCCGATCGGCCCGGTTTATCTGGCCGATCACCTCCACAAACAGTTTCCAGGCTTGCCCCAGCGAATCCTGGATCTGGCCGCCCTGCCCCTGCTTGATGTGGAACGGGTGCTTCTTGCCACCGTGGCGGCCTTCCGTCCCACCTTGCTGGTGTTCTCCTGGCGGGACATCCAGATCTACGCACCCGTGGATGGCCGTGGCGGCAACCCCCTGCAGCACTCCTTTGAGGTGTTCTACGCCCGTAACCCCCTGCGCCGTCTGCGAGGAGCCCTCGGGGGATTGGGTCTGATGCGCACCCATTACGGCGAACTCTGGCGCAACCTCAGGCTCGTGCGCCGCGGCCTGCGGCGGGCCCGTCGGTTCCAGCCGCAGGCACGCGCGGTGCTGGGCGGTGGTGCGGTGAGCGTGTTCTACGAACAACTGGGCCGGGGCCTGCCCCAGGGCACGGTGGTGTCGGTGGGGGAAGGGGAGGTGTTGCTCGAAAAAATGCTGAGGGGTGACTCCCTAACCGGCGAGCGCTGCTACCTGGCGGGCGAACAACCCAGACCTGGCCTGATCCATGAGCAGCCGGCTGCGATCGAGAAAACGGCCTGTGACTATCGCTATATCGAATCGATCTGGCCCCAGCTCTCCTGGTATCTGGAGGCCGGCGATTTCTACGTGGGCGTGCAGACCAAGCGCGGTTGCCCCCACAACTGCTGTTACTGCGTCTACACGGTGATTGAGGGCAAGGCGGTGCGCATCAATCCGGTGCAGGAGGTGGTGCGGGAGATGCGCCAGCTCTACGACCGGGGCGTGCGCGGCTTCTGGTTCACCGATGCCCAGTTCATCCCGGCCCGCCGCCAGATCGAGGATGCCAAGGAGCTGCTGCGGGCCATCCTGGCCGATGGCATGCGTGACATCCGCTGGGCCGCCTACATCCGAGCCGACAACATCGATGCCGAACTGGCGGAACTGATGGTGGCCACCGGTATGAATTATTTCGAGATCGGTATCACCTCCGGCTCCCAGGAGCTGGTGCGCAAGATGCGCATGGGATACAACCTGCGCACCGTTCTGGAGAACTGCCGCTTGCTGGTGCAGGCAGGTTTCCGTGAGCACGTTTCCGTGAACTACTCGTTCAATGTGATCGATGAGCGGCCGGAAACGATCCGCCAGACCGTGGCCTACCACCGCGAACTGGAGCGGATCTTCGGTGCTAACAAGGTGGAGCCGGCCATCTTCTTCATCGGCCTTCAGCCCCACACCCACCTAGAGCAGTATGGCTTCGATCAGGGACTGATCCGCCCCGGCTACGACCCGATGAGCATGATGCCCTGGACGGCCCGCAAGCTGCTTTGGAATCCCGAGCCGATGGGCAGCACCTTCGGCCGCGTCTGTCTGGAAGCGTTCGAGCGCAACCCTGGTGATTTCGGCCGCACCGTGATGGACCTGCTGGAGCGTGACTACGGCTGCGCACCCTTGGCGGAGGCCCTGCGGGCGCCGGTGGAGGGGCGCAAGGCCCTGGCGACGGCGGTGGTCTGAGCCGGCCCGGAGCCGGAAAGGGGGCAAGAGGGCAACGGCAACCCAGAAACTTGGATCTTCGCACCAATTGTGTGCATCACACAACAATTGGTTACAGGTATGGGTGATCCACCGATGATTTACAACTCTGATTAAGAAGTTAAGATTCCTTTTTTTCAATGGCTAACACAGACGTCTTAGACAACACCGCTCTGCGGAACGCAATTCAAGTCGCTGGATCATCTGACAGCGTCACACTGTTAGGCAGCGCAACAGACGGTTATTCAGTTCTCACTCTTGCAAAGAGAAGCTCTTTCACGCCAAAAGCCACCCCATTCAGTGGTTACACAGTTCAGGGTACTTCCTCCACGCTTGCGAATTCGGCAAAGCTAGTAAACACCCGCATCTATCAGCAAAATGTGGATGGCCCCTATGCGCCGGGAGTTGTCAAAGATCTCACTCTGAACTATACCAACGGTGGTCCGGCTGATGGCGGTGCTCTGCTGAGCGTTACCTCACCCGCAATCCGCAGCATCACTCTCGATAATATCAAGATCACCGGTGTTCACAAGGGCTGGAATGGGAACGGCAATCTCTATATGTCGTTGCGTTCTTTCAGTGCCGGAACGCCTCTGAATACGTCGCTCACGATGACCGGTGTCACCGTGGACGTAACTGGTCAAAATAATTCTTTCAGGGCACCTCGAAAAATAAGCGCATTCCAGTGCTTCTGCGGACATGAAAAAGCCGCCAATCGGGCGGCATGGAAAGAAGTTCTTATATCGACCATTGACGATATCACTTGGCCCATCGCACCATCTCAACAAGGGTCATGC
>JAPLIE010000055.1 GCA_026389265.1 Cyanobacteriota bacterium
CTTTGTCGAGCAGGGGGGCGCTGTCCACGCAGGCCCGCCAACGGGTCCCTGGCACCCGGGCTTCTAGCCAGCGTCCCAGCCGCCGCAACCGGGCATCGATCACCCGGTGATAGTCCCGCCCCCAGCCGTAGCGGGCCACCGCCAGAGTTCCGGGTTGCCGCTCTGCTGCCACGTAATAGGGCAGTCCCACCGCCATCAGGCTGCGCACCCCCGGCAGCAGGGCTTCAACGGAGCGGCGCCGGGGATCGGCCATCCAGGCCATCCCCCCCTGGTGACCGGCCGCCAGCCAGCGTTCCAGGGCAGCGCTGCGCAGGGCGAGGTTGGGTCCGCCGGGCACGACGGCGTAGCCCACCGGATCGAAGCCGAGAGCGGCCGCTTCCTGCCGCAGGGCCGCGGCCAGTTCGGTTGGCCCGATGCCGGTCGCCTTGGGGATGGTGGGATTGGGTGGTGCCATCGGGGGATGCCGGTAAAGTCCCCAGAAGTTCCTGTCTACTGCGTGGCCCTCTCGTCTTCCGGTCGTTTCAGCCCTCTGCTGCGTTGGATCGGCATCACCCTGGTGGTGCTACTTCTGCTCCAGATGCTCGCGGTGCTGGGCCTCTGGGACTGGGGTTCGGAAGCCTTCCGCCAACTGGTGGTGGAACGCCTCATCCAACAGGCGCCCATGGCTCTGGTGGGACTATTACTCATGTATCTCTCCTCGCGGCTGGATGATGACGGCGATGAGCGCACGCCGGTGCTCTGGGCCGTGTGTCTGCTGAGCGGCCTGCTCGCCGTGCTGCTCACCGCCTCGTTGCCGATCGCCTTTGGTGGCGACAAGCTGCTGCAGGATCAGGCCGATCAGCAACTGGCGGCCAAGCGTGGACAGTTGGAGATGGCTCGCCAGCAGAGCAAGGAACCGGCCGTGCTGCAGCAGCTGATCAAGCAGGCTGAGGCTGCCGGACAGGTGCCGGCCACCGCCTCCGATGCCCAGAAGACCCAGGCGGCTCGCTCCTTCATCGATCGGCAGCTTCAGCAAATGGAGGATCAGTTCAAGCAGGCAGACCAAACCAGCAAGGTCACCCTCAGCCAGCGTCGGTTGGCCGGCTCTGGTGGGGCCGTGGCGCTGATCGTGGCCTTCACCCTTCTCTGCTTAGGCAGCATCCTCTAAGGGGGCAGCGGGTGACTACCGTTGGAGACCAGCTTAGGTGGTCATCCCTTGGAGTCCCCCAGTCCCCGCACGGATCAGCCGCTGGCAAACCGGCTGCAGCAGGATCTCAAAAATGATCTGATCGCCGGCCTCTTGGTGGTGATTCCCCTGGCCACCACCATTTGGCTGGCCACCACGGTAAGCCGCTTTGTACTGGCTTTTCTCACTTCAATACCGAAGCAGTTCAACCCCTTCAACACCCTCAATCCACTCCTTCAGGAACTCATCAACTTGGGAGTTGGCCTGGTGGTTCCTCTGCTGGGCATCCTGCTGATCGGTCTGATGGCCCGCAACATCGTGGGCCGCTGGTTGCTGGAGTTCGGTGAGGGCACCCTGCTCAGGATTCCGCTGGCCGGTTCGGTCTACAAGACCCTCAAGCAGCTGCTCGAAACCTTTCTGCGAGATAACTCAAGCCGCTTCCGCCGGGTGGTTTTGGTGGAATATCCCCGCGAAGGCCTCTATGCCCTTGGTTTCGTGACCGGGGCGATCGGAACGGCTGTTCAGGCCAGTTTTCCTGAAACGATGCTGAGCGTGTTCATTCCCACGGCCCCGAATCCAACCACCGGTTGGTATGCCGTGGTACCGGAGCATTCGGTGCGGGATCTCGAGATCAGTGTGGAAGATGCTTTTCGCACGATCATCTCGGCCGGCATCGTCAGCCCCGACGACCGCGAAGCCCCCTCCAATCGCAGTTTCTCCACCCTGCTCGCTCAGCTGCGGGCTCCCCAGTACTCCTGAAGCAGCCCTGATGCAGAGTCGCACCCTCGCCCGTGAGCTTGCCCTGCTGGTCCTTGGTCAGATCAGTGATCGCGCCTCAGCCACCGCTCCGTCCGCCGACACTCCCCTCGAGGTGGTGTTGCAGCAAGCCCAGGCCAGTTTGGCTGAGCATGTGCGCGAAGCCCTCGACCGCTCCGCCGACGAATTGCGGCGGGCCCAGCAGGAACTGCTCGATAGCGAACTTCAGGAAGCTGGCGGCGAGCGTTTGCCGCGGGTGCGCCAGCACCTGCAGACGGGCCTAGGTCTTGGGGAGCAGGCGATCAACCGCCTCTCCGCCAGCCTGGAATTGCCCCGCCTGCTCCTGCTGGCCGATCAAGATGGCGTGCGTCGTGACGCCTTGGCCCGGGCAGCGGCCGTGTTGCGCGGGCGGGCCAGCATCGATCGCCGGCTGGATGGGGTGATGGAGGGTTGGCGTCTCACCCGTCTTCCCCGGATCGATCGCGACATCCTGCGCCTGGCGGTGGTGGACCTCGAGACTTTCGCCACCCCTCCCGCCGTGGCCTGCAATGAAGCAGTGGAGTTGGCCAATCGCTACAGCGATGAGCAGGGTCGCCGCATGATCAACGGCGTGCTTCGCCGTTTCACCACGGCGAAGGTTTAGGCGATGGTGTTCGACTGGTTCAAGCGGGCTGTAGGCCCATCGGAGCCGGAGCCTCCGGCCCCGGAAGCTGCCGCACCCTCCGCAACGGTCGCTTCGGAAGATTCCCCCGTCGATGCTTCCGCTGCGGATGCCTCACCGCCTGAGTCGCCGGAGGTCCCGGCAGGGGCGCCCCTCGCCGCGTCCCTCCCTCCGCGAACGGGGGTGGCCGCTGCCTCTGCCGTGGATGAGGATGCCCTCGCCTGGGCCCGCCAGGCCTATGCCCGCCTGAAGGCCCAGCAGGAGGTCGCCACTGAGCCGGCTCCGGCGTCAGCTCCGAGTTCCGCTGGCACCGTCGCTACTGTCCAGGCATCCCCTGCCGGCAGTCCGGTTTCCGTAGCGGAGCAGACCTCAGCTTCTGCAGGGTCTGGTTCCACGCGAGCCGAGCTCCAGAGCGCCCCCCTGGAGCCGGCTGAAACGGCTCCAATCGCGTCTGCCGAGCGGTCATCCCCCGCCACCGCCCCGTCCTCTGAAGCGGTCACGGAAACGGGAACCTTGCAAGCCGCCGTCGCCGCTGCCGAGCCATCTCCGGTCTCGGTCCCCGGGGCGTCGTCTCCACCGGCCCCCGGGCTTTCCCTGCTGGAGCTGGCCGCCGCCCAACGGGAGCAGCGTCGACAGGAGATCCTCGCCGCCTCACCCACCGCACCGGCGGCGGTCCAGCCTTCCGGCGGAGCCGTTGCGGCTTCCCCCGCAACAACTTCCGCCGCCCCTGCCACCGCTCAGGACGAGCCCAGCCTCGGGGCGTTCGATGCCGATTTCACCTGGTCCGCCGAGGTGCTGGCCGCCCAGGGTCGCCGGGTCGAAGACGTTTCCCTGGAGGAGATCGACTGGCTCACCCGCCTGCGCCGTGGCCTGGAGAAGACCCGCAAGGGCTTCGTGGCCCAGCTGCTCGACACCCTCGGCGATGACCCCCTCAGTAGCGAGAGCCTCGAGGACATCGAATCCAACCTATTGCGCGCCGATGTGGGAGTGCAGGCCACCGACCGGGTGCTGGAGGCCCTGCGGCAGCGCCTCAACGAGGAGGTGGTGGACCCTGCCGAAGGGCTGCGCTTCCTTAAGGAACAGCTGCGCGCCATCCTCGAGGAGCCGATCACCGCGAGCGGCCGTGACCTGCTGGCCCCCGAGAAGGATCGGCTCAATGTGTGGCTACTGGTGGGCGTGAATGGCGTGGGTAAGACCACCACCCTCGGCAAGTTGGCCAATTTGGCGGTGCGCAGCGGTTACAGCTGCCTGATCGCCGCCGCCGACACCTTCCGCGCCGCCGCCGTGCAGCAGGTGAGCGTCTGGGGTGAGCGCAGCGGTGTGCCTGTGGTGTCGAACCCCAGCGCCAATGCCGATCCGGCCGCGGTCGTCTATGACGCCATCGGAGCTGCCAAGGCCAAGGGCACCGAGCTGGTGCTTGTGGACACCGCCGGCCGGCTGCAGACCAAGCACAACCTGATGGAGGAGCTCAGCAAGGTGCGCCGCATCGTCGACAAGCTGGCCCCTGAGGCGGTGGTGGAATCGCTGCTGGTGCTCGATGCCAGCCAGGGCCAGAACGGCCTACGCCAGGCGATGGCTTTCGCCAGCGCCGCCGGTCTCACCGGCGTGGTGCTCACCAAGCTCGATGGCAGCGCCCGCGGCGGCGTGGCCCTGGCGGTGGCCTCCGAAGCCCGGCTGCCGATTCGCTTCATCGGCGCCGGCGAAACGATCCGCGATCTGCGGCCGTTCAATAGCTTTGAGTTCGTGGAAGCGCTGTTGGCGGGCTAGGCCGCTCTGGTGACTGTTAGCCCAGTAGAGGGTCTAGACCATAAACGAGGGTCTAGAAGAAGAATTTCAGCCCCACCTCTACCCCGTTCTGGTAACTGGTGAAGCCATTGGGTCGGCTGGCGCCGTTGTCGTAGGCGAGGCCCATGTAGCGCCAGGAGATGTTGAGGTCGGTGCTGTTGCCCACCGCGTAGCCGAGACCCAGCTGGGCGTTGCCGGAGAGATCCTGGGCTCCGCCCAGGCCGAAGCCACCGATGTCGGCCCGGCCGAAGGCCCGCAGCCGGGGGCTGAGGAACACGGTGGCCTGGGTGCCCAGCAGGGGCTGGGCCCAGGTGCGGGAGAGATCGCCCTCGCGCTGCAGGCGCAGTCCAAACGGTCCGTTACCGCGCAGCTCGGCTTCCACCCCCAGTCCCACATCCACCAGCCGCACGCCTGCGTAGGGGATCACGCTCCAGCTCCCTGGCGCGGCCACGGCGCTCTCCCGGGCGCCGAGGCGGTAGCGCAGGGCTAGGTCATAGATCCCCAGGTTGGTGGTCACCGAGGCCTTGCCCGTCAGCAGGCCCCGTGGCGTGGTGCGGGCCAAGGAATCGCCGATGCGGTTGTAACTGAGGTCCGCCAGCAGGCCGATGCGGCCCTGCTCCACGCTGCCGCGGGCTGAGGCTGTCATCTGGATCAGGGGGATCAGATCACCCAGCCAGAGGTCCGTTTCGGCGCTGAACCCGCGAACCGTCGTGTCGCCGGTGGTGCGGATCGGCGCGAAGCCATAGAGCTCCAGGGTGGCGGCCCAGGGGTTGGGGGGGAGGGGGGCTTCCTGGGGCGGCGAGGGCGGTGTGACAGCCGGGTCGGCCTGGGCCGCTTCAGGGAGTGCGATGCCGGTCAGGGCCATGCTCAGCGCCAGGATGCAGCATGCCCTGCGCCGTCCATTCGCTGTCGGTCCGGGATGGGGGCTGGCGAGCTTGGGCATGGAGGCTGTCCTGGCTGAGGAGCCGAAATGCATAGGCCGGACCTTATCCGAGATGGCCGAGAGGTGCCTTACCGATTGTTCAGGCAACGTGCCCACCCGGATTGCAGCAGCGGTGACAGCCAAGCCATGCCCAGCCATTAATTGGGTGGGCTCGGCGAGCAGCCCGCCGGCCGGCTCGGCCGATCGCTCCCGAGCTCAGCCTGTGTTGTCATGGTTTGAGCCACCCGAGCTCGTTGGGCTGCACCCCGATCGACTGTGCTGCCTCAGCCTCTGGCCCCCATCGCCGAGCAGGTGCACCAACCAGCCCGGCCCGCTGAGCGCGATCACCAGGATCGTGAGCGAGGTGCTCAGCCGGCTGGAGACGGTGCGGGCCTGATCGAGGCCGCTGTGCAGGAAGGTGAGGGTCACCAACACCGCAAAGATGCCGGTGGTGAGGGCGCTGGCGGCGCGCAAGGTGTCTTTGGGGGGGCGGCGGTTGGGGTGGGCGGCGTCGAGGCTGAAGCTGCGGCCGCCGATGGCGCCGGCCACCATCAGGCAGCCCACCAGTGCCAGCCGCAGGCTGAGGCCTTCGCGGGGGTCGCTGGCTTGGATCTTCTCGGCCACCACCATGGCGCTGCCCAGCAGGCCGCCGCAGCCGGCGCCGAGCACGCCCCACCAGGTCCAGGGAGCCAGGGCCCGGCCGCTGGCCACCGAACCGCCCGCCAGCAGCAGGGCCGTGAGGAAGGTTGAGGGCAGGGCCTGCAGGTGGCGGGTGATCCCGTAGTCGGCCGCCACGCCGATCAGGCCACCCAGCAGTCGCTGGAAGCGCGCCGGGAGTCTCGTGATCGGCCGGTGCTGCAACGCAGGAGCCGGCATGCGGGGATTGGGGGGTGGCATTCCTTCAGCCATCGTGGGGATCAGGAGTCCATCAAGTCCTGGCACCGGGGCCAAAGGGTGCTGGCCCTGCTGGATCGCCTTGACCACCGTGATCGGGGCTCCCGGTGCTGCCGGACTCGGCGGCGCCGGGGTGCGTCGGGCTCCGCCCCGAGAGTTTTGCCCTACTGCCGCGCCAGGATCTGGCGCATTTGCTCCTTGAGGTTGTCCACCGGGGTGCCGCTCACATCCACCAGGGCCCGTTTGATTTTGCCGCCGTAGGCGAAGGGGGGCTTGTAATCCGGCAGGGCCGGCGAGCCCGGATCGGCCCCCACCGCCACCCCGGCCGCCAGGCCGAGGCTGAGGGGAATGGTCACCGGCAGCTCGCCCTCGCCCACCGGCTGGCCATCGACGAACAGCACCACCTTCGCCGGGGTGCCCTTGCCGTTGGCCACATCAGCGGAGCCGGTGGGGGTGAATTCGGCGCTCACGATGTGGTGGCCGGCCGGAAGCGGGCCGCTGGAGCGCACGCGGAAGAATTGCTCGGCCACGTAGTTGTAGCCATAGGTGAGCAGGCCGTTCTGCACGTAGAAGGCGAAGCCGCCATCGTTGCCGCCCATGCTGAACAGCACCCCCTCGGCGCCGGCTTCAGGCACCTCTATCTCCACCGAGATGGAATGGGGCCGGTTCAACACCCGTGGCGCCGCATTCAAGGGCACCACCTGGGTGCCGGGGTAATAGATGTAGCGCTGGCGGTCGGCGGTGATCTGGGGCCGCTCCACCGCAAACCGCTGGGTGCCGCGGCTGTCGATCGGCAGCACGTTGTACTTGCCGGCCTCCACATACCACATGCCGATCATGGCGATCAGCCGGTCCCGTTCCGCCTCAGCCAGGTTGTTGGTTTCGGCGAAGTCGGTGTTGATGTTGTAGAGCTCCCAGTTGTGGGCATCGAGCTTGATCAGCTGGTCGTAGCTGATCGGATCGCCGAAGCGGCGGCCCGATTCCACAAACGAGGTGCCGGGCCAGGGGCACACGGCCCGCCAGCCATCGTGGTAAAGCGAGCGGTGGCCAAACATCTCGAAGTACTGGGTGAGATGCAAGCTCGGCGCGGCGGGATTGGCGAAGCAGGAGGACAGCGAGAAACCCTCAATCGGGCTCTGGGTGACGCCTTTGATCGTGGTGGGCGCTTCGATGCCGAGGGCATCGAGCACCGTGGGCACCATGTCGATCGCATGGCAGTACTGGGAGCGCACCTCACCGCGGGCGGCGATCCCCTTGGGCCAGCTCAGGATGAAGGGGTCGCTGGTGCCACCCCGGTAGGTCTCGCGCTTCCAGCGGCGGAAGGGGGTGTTGCCGGCGTGGGTCCAGCCCCAGGGGTAGTGGTTGAAATACTTCGGGCCACCGATGTCGTCGATGGCGGCGAGATTTTGCTCCAGGTTTTCGGGCACGTTGTTGAAAAACTTGCCCTCGTTCACCGAGCCCGTGGGGCCGCCCTCGGAGCTGGCGCCGTTGTCGGAGATCACCATGATCATGGTGTTGTCGTACTCGCCGATCTCCTTCAAGAAGTTGATGAGTTCACCGATGTAATGGTCGGTGTGCTCCAAGAAGCCGGCGAACACCTCCATCATGCGGGCGTAAAGGCGCTTCTCTTCGGCGGAGAGCCCGTTCCAGTCGGGCACATCGGGATCGTGGCGCGAGAGCACCGTGCCTTCTGGGATGATGCCCAGTTCTTTTTGGCGCGCGAAGGTGTGCTCGCGGTAGGCGTCCCAGCCCCCGTCGAATTTGCCCTTGTACTTGTCGGCCCACTCCTTCGGCACGTGGTGGGGCGCATGCATGGCGCCGGTGCAGAAGTACATGAAGAAGGGCTTGTTGGGCGCCACCTGCTTCGAGTCGGCGATCATTGCCTTGGCCTTCGCCACCAGATCGGGGGTGAGGTGATACCCCTCCTCGGGGGTGGCAGGGGGCTCCACCTGGGTGTTGTCCTGTACCAGTTCGGGGTAGTACTGGTGGGTGTCACCCCCCAGGAAGCCGTAGAAGCGCTCGAAGCCGCGGCCCAGGGGCCAGCGGTCGTAGGGGCCCGCCGCCGAGGTGGCCTCCGCCGGGGTGAGGTGCCACTTGCCGATGGCGTAGGTGTTGTAGCCCTTCTGCAGCAGGATTTCGGAGAGGAAGCCGTTCTCGAACGGGATGTAACCGTTGGAGCCGGGATAGCCCATCGACCCTTCGGTGATGCAGGCCAGGCCGTTGGAGTGGTGGTTGCGGCCATTGAGCATGCACGATCGCGATGGCGAACAGAGCGCCGTGGTGTGCATGTTGTTGAAGCGCAGGCCGTCGGCCGCCAGGGCATCGAGGTTGGGGGTGGCGATCGGGCTGCCATAGCAACCGAGCTGCCCGAAGCCCGTGTCATCGAGCACCAGGTAGAGCACGTTGGGGGCCCCGTCCTTGGCCCGGTTGGGCATCGGCCAGGCGGGGGTCGACACATCGGCGGTGCGGCCGATTACGCCGGGGAAGGCGGCACCGGACTTGTATTCGTTGAGCGGCATCGGAGCGGGAGGGAGGCTCTGGCCGGACCGTAGCGAGGGCAGACCGTTCTGGCCTCGCTACGGTCCGGCACGTTGCGCATCCTGCCGGGCTCTGCGCGGCGTCCCGGCTTCCCACCCGGTTCGCTGGGAAGGGATCTTGTTGCCACAGTCTGCAGTGGTTCAGTAGCCGTTTTGCAGCTGATATGCAACTGTTCTGCATCCGGCGTTGTGCTGGGTCTGTGGACGGCTTCACCAAGGGCCACGTATCGCGTCACCGCATCCGGGGTTGCGTTTTTTGGAGACCATTGCGTTTTTGGTGACTTTGGTTGTCAAAAAGCCCAAAAATTCTTTAATTAACCTTCTCTGTTCAACATTGTCCATGCTGGCTGGGCTCGCTGACAGCATCGGATCACTCCCCTTTATCAAGCTGCCAGGGACCTCCCTGGCATCGAGTGATCCCGCTGAGCATGGCAATGTAGTTCGCACGTTTCTGCCCTTCCATGTTTACCGCTGGGACCATCCGGAGCGTGATCAGCCCTTCGTCAATCATTCGGGTTTCGTTCGCCTTGGCGATCTCACCCTGCTGAGTACCTGGGGCTCCGGCATCGATGGAGAGGTGGAGCAAAAGTGTGAGGCCCAGCTGATCCTGCCCTACCTGGCGGGCGTCAATGCCTTCACGATCGACCAACAGACCTTCACCACCCGCTCCTCCAGTTTTTTTATTCCAGCCTCCCAGGCCAAGATCAAGGTGGTCAACACCATGTGTTCGGGTGTGATCATCAGTTTTGCGCCCGATTCCTTGTTGCCGGTGGCCCATGCCATCGGTGGCCCCGGTTTTGATCCCCTGCCGCTGCTCACGGCCCTGGAGCGACCAGCCGTCTTGAGCCGTCGGGCCGATCCCCGCATCGATCGCCTCCACAACCTGCTGATGGAGACCATGGCCTACACCGAGCGCTGCCTGGTGAGCGGTGGAGCCGTCAACCCGATGCTGCGTCTCGATGACCTGATCCGTCGCTTGGTGGTGATGCTCCTGGTGCCTGATCTGCTCGATGGGGCCACCGCGGCAGCGCCGATCAGCGAACCCTTCCTGCATCAACAATTGGTGGATTGGCTGTTGGCCCATCTCGATCAACCGATCAGTCTTTCGGAGCTGGAGCAACGCAGCAGCTACAGCCGTCGCGCCCTTCAGTACGCCTTCAAGCAGCGCTTTGGTTGCGGCCCGATGCAGTGGTTGCGCCAACAGCGGTTGGCCAAGGCCAGGGCCCTGCTGGAGCAACCCGGGTCCTCCGGCGGCCTCGCCCAGGTGGCCCAGGCCTGCGGCTACCTCTGCCAGGGCTCCTTCAGCCGCGATTTTCTCGCCCGTTATGGCGAGCGTCCCTCCCAGGTGCAGCGGCGCTTCCGGGATGCCGACCTGCTGGAGCGGTTCGCCAGATCTTCTGTCGCCGCCGGCTCTTAAGGCCGGATCAATCCGCAACCCGTTCAGTCGGCCGCAGCCGGCCGCACGATGCAGCGGAAGCCGAGATGGCAGGTGGAGGTGTCGATTCCCTGGGCCATCCGCGCGGCCGGCCGGTAGCGGCGGCAGTAGCTGGGGGCGCACAGGAAGGAGCCGCCCTTCACCACCTTGCGCGGGATAGCGCCGTGCTGGGAGGAGGGGTCCACGCTGGCGGCTGCGTCCATGGCCCCGCGGGGATTGCGCAGGGTGGCACAGCAGCCCTGAGGCAGGGATTCGGCTGCGTGATCAGGCCCACGGTTCGTGGCGGAGCCGGATCGCACCGCCGCCAGTCGGGCACCGTGCTCCTGGTACCAGTCGTCGGTCCATTCCCACACGTTGCCCACCATGTCGAGCAGGCCGTAGCCGTTGGGCGGATAACTGCCTACCGGTGCGGTGCCCGCCCAGCCATCGGCGCGGCTGTTGTGGTGGGGGAAGTCGCCTTGCCAGGTGTTGGCCAGCATCCGGCCGCCGGGATGGAGCTCCTCCCCCCAGGCGAACTCGGCCCCATCGAGGCCGCCCCTGGCCGCCCGCTCCCATTCCGCCTCCGAGGGCAGCGCCTTGCCCGCCCAGGCGGCGTAGGCCAGGGCATCGGCATGGGCGATGTGCACCACCGGATGGTGATCACGGCCCTTGATCGAGCTGCCGGGTCCCTCCGGATGGCGCCAGTTCGCCCCTGGTCTGTACTGCCACCAGCGGTAGGGATCGCCCTGCCCCACGGGCCCTGGCGGCGGCACAAACACGATCGAAGCAGGTTGCAGCAGCTCCGGCCGGGCTTCCGGGTAGGTGGCGGGATCGGCGGGCCGTTCCGCCAGGGTGACGTGGCCCGTGGCCTTGACAAACTTGCGGAACTGGGCGTTGGTCACCGTGGTGCGGTCGATCCAGAAGCCATCCACCACCACCGGGTGGGCCGGGGCCTCTTCGCCGTAGTGGTGGTCTGAGCCCATCTGGAAACGGCCGCCGGGGATCCACACCATGTCCCGTGCCGGTGGCCGGCCCGGCGGGCCGGTTGAGTCGCGCTTGGCTTCTCGCGAACCGCGTGGGTCGATCGTGGTGGTCACACCCCATCCTCCGCCCAGGTCCCCCGCCGATCCTGTTCCTCCTCCAGCCGCCGTTCCGCTTCGATTTCGCGACCCAGAAAGAGGTTGAGGAAGGTGCGGATCAGCGCCACCACCCCCAGCTGGATGAGGTGCGTGGGGGAGGGGCTCACCGTGGTGGCCACGATGTCGGCGCCCAGCTGGAACTCCAGGGCCAGGGCCAGCCAGCTGCCGAAGGTGAGGCGGGCCCGGTTTGAGGGCCGCTGCGGCAGCCGACGCCCCAACCGGGGCAGGGCATCGCGGCTGATCGCCAGCAAGCCGCTCAGCACCGTGAGCACCGATAGGCCCTCCAGCAGCAGGGAGGTGGCCTGGGCCAGGGGTAGCAGGACCTCCTCGGCCGCCGCGGTGGTGAACGCCATGGACCTCCCAGGCCGTCGTTGCAGGCTAGGCGTGGTCCCCGGCCCGGCCAACCCAACGAACCCGGGGAACGCTGCTACGTTTCGGGTCCTTCGCGGCCGCTCCTTGGGCAGCCAGCCGCCCCACCGCTCACCGGCCCCCTCGCCGGCCGCATCCGCCGCAGGCTCGGTGCCCGCCGGAGGAGAGCTTGCGGCCGCGGGAACGGAGGCGGCTCAGTCCGGCCAAGGCGAGCGCAGCGGCCTCGCCAACGGGTCCACTGCGCTTGATCCAAACCCTGCCGCGATTCCTGCTGCGGCCGTGCCCGCGCCGGCGTCCGACCCTCGCCCGGCGGCTCCTGCGGCCAGCGAATCCTCCCTTCCCTTGCCGGCCTCCGCTCAGGGCCTTTCGCCCGGCGCCTCGTTGCGCCAACTGCTCGACAGCCTCAACCGGGAGCAGCGCCGCAACCAGGAACTGCTGGCTTCCTTGGCCTTCGCCCTGCGCAGCTTCACCAATCTCCGGCGTTTTCTCGAGCTGGTGCCGGTGGTCGCCTCCCGGCTGGTGGAGGCGGAGGGGGCCGTGCTGGTGGTGTTCCACCCCGATGGGCGCCTCTGGCGGGAGCAGCTGCAGGGGTCCCCTGGGGAGGGCTGCGCCGAGGTGCTGCGCCAGCTCGCGGCCCTCAGCGACAGCCAGCTCCAGGCCCAGTCCGGCGACGAGGGGGTGGTCGCCCTGCTGGACCCCCTGCTGCATCGTCTGCTCGGCCCGGCCCGGGTGATCGCCACCTCGGTGGTGGCCCGCAGCCGCATGCGGGGCCGGCTCTATGTGTTCAGCGCTCGGCGTGGCTTCTGCTGGAGTGAGGTGCACCGTCGCCATCTCCAGTTGGTGGCCGACCTCACCGGCGTGGCCCTGGAGACGGAACTCCTCCAGGAGGACATGCGCCGCCATGAGCGCATCGATCGCCAGCTGAGCATCGGTGCCGAGATCCAGGCCCAGCTCCTCCCCGACCATTGCCCCACGATCGAGGGGGTGGACCTGGCCGCCCGCTGCCGTCCGGCCTTCCAGGTGGGCGGCGACTATTACGACTTCATCCCCACCCGCCCCCAGGCGATCGGCCGGCTCCGCGAGCGGGGACGCTGGGCCCTGGTGATGGGGGATGTGATGGGCAAGGGGGTGCCCGCCGGCCTGTTGATGACCCTGCTGCGGGGCATGCTGCGGGCCGAGGTGCTCAGCGGCCTGCCGCCGGATCGGATCCTCCACGACCTCAACGAGCTGGCCCAGGAGGACCTGGCCCATTCGCACCGGTTCGTGACCCTTTTCTATTCCGATTACGACCCCCGCAGCCGCCTGCTTCGCTATGCCAACGCCGCCCACAATCCTCCCCTGATCTGGCGACGTCAGGTCGGCTCGGTGGAGCGCCTCGATGCGCCGGGCCTGCTGATCGGCCTCCAGAGCGAGGCCGAATACGGCTGCGGCCAAGCGGTGCTTGAGCCGGGAGACGCCCTTCTCTATTACACCGATGGCGTCACCGAAGCCACCGGCTTCGGTGGAGAACGCTTCGATGAGGAGCGGCTGGTGGGGGTCTTCCAGGCCGCCGCCAGCTCCGGACTTGGGGCCCAGGGGATTTTGGATCAGCTCTTTGCCCGGCTGGATCGCTTTGTGGGCACGGATCGCCAGTTGGAGGATGACGCCTCGATGGTGGTGCTCAAGGTGCGGGAGGAGGTGATGTTGCCGCCCCTGCCGCTCGGCTGAGCGGTGGCCACGGTGGCGGCGATCCAGGTCCCCCGGGCCCCGGTGGCAAGCTGAGGACTGCCCGAGTCCCTTGTCCATGGCTGCTGAATCCCCTGCCTCCCCGGGCCCCGCTGACGGAGGCAATGCCGGTGTGACCGGTGGCTCGGCGGCCGGCTGGAGCGATCGCTTCGACCAGGGGCTCCATCCGGCGATCGAGCGGTTCAATGCCTCGATCGGATTCGACATCGCCTTGCTGCAGCAGGATCTCGATGGCTCCATCGCCCACGCCCGCATGCTCGGGGTCTGCGGCGTGATCAGCCCGGAGGAGGCCGTTCGCCTGGAGGAGGGCCTTGAGCAGGTGCGCTCCGAGGCGGCGGACGGCCGTTTCCAGCCCGGCATCGAGGCCGAGGACGTGCATTTCGCTGTGGAGCGGCGCCTGATCGAGCTGTTGGGTTCCCTCGGCAAGAAGCTGCACACCGGTCGCAGCCGCAATGACCAAGTGGGCACCGATGTGCGCCTCTGGTTGCGGGACCGCATCGATGCCATCGATGGGGCCCTGCTCCGTTTCGAGCGGGCCCTGCTGGCCCAGGCCGAGGCCCACGCCAACACCCTGATTCCCGGCTACACCCATCTGCAGCGGGCCCAGCCCCTGGCCCTGGCTCACCACCTGCTCGCTTACATCGAGATGGCCGAGCGGGATCGCCAGCGCCTCGCCGATGTGCGCCGTCGCGTGAACATTTCGCCGCTCGGGGCGGCCGCCCTGGCCGGGACGCCGGTGCCGATCGACCGCCGCCACACCGCCGCCACCCTCGGGTTCGACTCGATCTACGCCAACAGCCTCGATGCTGTTTCCGACAGGGATTTCGCGGTGGAATTCATGGCCGCGGCCAGCCTGGTGATGGTGCACCTCAGCCGACTCAGTGAGGAGGTGATCCTCTGGGCCAGCGAGGAATTCGGCTTCGTTTCCCTCACCGACCGCTGCGCCACCGGCAGCAGCCTGATGCCTCAGAAGAAGAACCCCGATGTTCCCGAACTGGTGCGGGGCAAGAGCGGCCGGGTGTTTGGCCACCTGATCGGACTGCTCACGATGATCAAGGGCCTGCCCTTGGCCTACAACAAGGATTTCCAGGAGGACAAGGAGGCCCTGTTCGACGGCGTGGCCACCTGTCTGGATTGCCTGGAGGCG